>DBOM01000085.1:0-15067 GCA_002299965.1 Caldiserica bacterium UBA646
CCTTTATTAATTTCTTCAATTATTGAAGCAAGTGTCGTTGATTTCCCGTGTCCTGTAGGTCCGGTAACAAGGACAAGCCCTCTTTCTAAATTTACGAGCGTATGTACAACTTCCGGTACTCCAAGGGAATCAAGAAGTGGTATCTCAAAAGGAATTCTCCTAAACGCAGCAGCAATAGAGCCTCGTTGATAAAATACGTTTATTCTAAAGCGTGCTACTCCTTTCACTCCGTATGAAAAATCATATTCGCGATTCTCCTGAAACAACTTCTTTTGCCTGTCTCGCATGATAGAAAAAATCATTTCTGCTATGTTTTCCGGGGTAAGTTTTTCCTCACCAACATAAACAAGTCGTTTGTGTATTCTCAAAACTGGCGGCAATCCTGTAGTAAGATGAATATCAGATGCTCCTTTCTTAGCAGATAATACAAGCAGGTCGTTTAATTCTATCATTTTACACCTCCACAGTAGAAACTACTCTTAATACTTCTTCAATCGTCGTAACACCTTCTGCGGCCTTTGCAAGTGCATCATCAAGAAGTGTTTTCATCCCTTCTTCTTTTGCCTTTTCCCGAATATCTCTGGCACTGGCACGGTTAATGATGAGATTTTGAATGTCAGGAGAAATAGAAAGAAACTCCTGGGCAGCCAACCTCCCCCTGTATCCGGTACGATTGCACTTGTCGCACCCTTCCCCTTTATAAAAAGATATACCTTCAATTTTGCTCATGTCCAGACCAACATGTTCTAAAACAGATTTTGGAGGATCATACGGTACCTTGCAACTCTTGCAAATCCTTCTCACAAGCCTCTGAGCAGTAGCGCCGATAACCGACGAAGCAACAAGAAACGGTTCTATACCCATATCAATAAGACGCGTTGGAATTGACGCTGCATCATTGGTATGAATCGTAGAAAATACAAGATGCCCCGTCAGAGCTGCTTCTATAGCGATACGCGCCGTTTCTCTGTCACGAATCTCACCTATTAGTATAATATCCGGGTCCTGTCTTAATATGTAAGGAAGCGTATTTGCAAATGTAACGCCAGCTTTAAAGTTCACTTGCACCTGATTAATACCTTTCAACCTGTATTCTACAGGGTCCTCTACTGTAACAATATTTCTTGCAGTTGTATTCAATCTGGTTAAAGCCGAGTAAAGCGTAGTAGTTTTACCCGACCCCGTCGGGCCTGAAATAAGTACCATGCCATAAGGTTGCGCAATAGCATCTTCAAACTTTCTAAAATTTTCTGAAGAAAAACCTAATTTTTCAAGTGGCAAAAGAGCAGAAGTGGCATCCAGTATTCTTAAAACAATCTTTTCTCCATGCACGGTAGGTAAGGCAGAAACTCTGAAATCAATCCTTCTTCCTTCAAATTTTAAAGAAATTCTTCCATCCTGCGGCAATCTTCTCTCTGCAATATCCATATTGGCCAGTATTTTCACGCGAGATGTGACACCTGGCTGGATTTTTTTGGGAAGGCTTTGATGTTCATATAAAACGCCGTCTATTCGATAACGTGTACGCAAGATTGTTTCCAGTGGTTCAATATGAATGTCCGAGGCGCCTTGAAGAATTGCTTCTGTTATAAGGTTGTTTACAATTCTCACTATGGGCGCTTCTTCTCCCATTTCCCGCAACTTGCTAATATCAAATTCATCGCCTTCTTTAAGGATTGTAGCAGATGAAAAAGCTTCTTCTTCCGCCCTTTTAAGCACATTTTCCATTTCATAATATTTTTCGATAGATTGTTCTATGTTAGCACGCGTAGATACATAGAAGATAATATTTTCACCTAAGGTAAGCCTTACATAATCCATAGCTTCAATATTAGTCGGGTCAGAAATTGCTACATGTAACTGATCTCCCTCTCTCTTTAACAAAAAAATGCCGTAATACCTTGCTCTGTTAGGATCTAAAACGTGCAATTTTTCTTTGTCGACAGGATAATTTAAAATGTCCACATACTCCATTCCCCATTGTATGCCTAAAGCCTGTGCTGCTTGTTCTTCTGCAATGCATCCTATATCAATAAGAGTTTTTAATAATGGCTCATGTGTTACTTTCTGTATTTTTAGAGCCTTCTTTAATTCTTCTTCAGTAATAAATTTTTTATCTAAAAGAATCTTTCCAACTCTATCATTTTTTTTCGATGAAATCATGCTTTGTCTCCCCCTTCCATTTGTATTACTTTTCCATCATCTGGTACAGAAGAAAAAACTTCCTGTGCCAATTTGAAACCTGGGACAATTTCTAATGCCTCTTTTAGTAAATTTTTACATTCGTCGATGTTCCCGTCAAATTTTTTGCGAAGCGCACTCATGTATAATAAATGTGCTTTAACATTGTCAGTCACATTTTTTGAAGAAAGGCCTTTTTCATACTGCTTTGCCGCAAAATCAAAAAGACCAATCTTTTCAAAACTCATACCTAAAAATAGACACATAAGCGGGATATAATGCCCCGACCGTACAACAAACTGAAAAGCTGCAATTGCTTCTTCGTACTTTTCAACAATAAAGCACAGGAAACCCAAAACATAATGCACATTGTAGTTTAAAGAATCTTTCGCCCTTTTTTCTTCATATTTTTTTATTACTTTTTCAAGCGATGAGAAAAAAAGATGAGAAGGTTTAAACTTATCGAAAAAATCTACTATGTTATCTGCTTCTTCGTTTTCAAGATGCACAATGAACATATTAAGTGCAGCTTCTTTGCTGTCTGGCTCTCTTTTAAGAATTAATTCATATATCTCAACTGCTTTATCGGAGCGATCGGCTATTTCAAAAAATTGCGCAATTTTTATTAGTTCTTTTACAGCAAGCTTTTCACCCAGTTTTTTTGCTTCATCACATACAAAATCGACATTACCAACAGGGCTTAAATCAATAAATTCTAAAAATGTTTTAACCAATTTTTTTGTCTCACCTTTTCGTTCAAGAAGGTAAATTTTCTTCAACAAAAACAGCTTATTAGACGGATCTAATTTTAGCAACAACTCTATTATCTGCTCTTTCTTAGAAAGATCTACTATGTCGTCCATACAGCCATATAGTGCTTTAGCAACAATATTTTTTTCGGGAGCGTCGGGAATGTCAGCAATATAATTGGCCAGTTCTAAGTAGTCATCAAGAGAAAGCTTGTCAATTCTATGCGCAGATATAAGCCATCTTATGCCTTCAGTTTCTTCATTTATGTTACACAAGATTTTACCTAATGTGTAGAAATATTGGAATGTTGTCTTGTCACTAAGACTTTTATTCCTAAGGTATTTGCTCACCGTCCTTAAATATTCAACATCTTCTTTAATTAAAGGAAAAAGCGGTGCTGAAAAACTGCTTACATTTGGTTCAGTGTCTGCAATTTTAAGAAACATAGATGCTGCGTCGTCTTTCTTGCCAAGATTAACAAGCATCTCATAAAAATCTTTTTTCAAATTTTTATCCTGTGGAAGAAGATTTATTATTTTATAAAGAATATCGAGTTTTTCCTCGCCTTTTGCATATTTGCAAGCAACTCTTAAATAAAAAGCCGCGTCTTCTTTTTTCCCGTTTTCTTCGCTGAGGTGTGAGAGTTTTCTCATTATTTCTACATTTCCGGAATCTATAAGTAAAACTTTGTTATAGATATGCTCTGCTTCTACAAAATTTACCTTTGCATATCTTTCTGCTGCGTTTACAAGCAATTTTTTTGCTTCTTCTTCATCTCCTCTATTCATACATTCTAAGCCTTTTATATATTCCGGGTCATTAGAAAAAGTAAGTTCTGTCGCTCCGGCTCCTGATGCTTGAACTTTCACGGTAGAAGGCTCTTTACCAGCAGGTATCTTCTTTTGTTTCTCGGCGGAAATTACCGTTTTCTTAAAGCTCGGCTCTTTTTCAGCAGAGGTTAAAAGAGGTTTCTTATCAGGTGTATCAACTAAAGGCTGCACAGGAACAATATCTGCTTTAACGGCAAATTCCTTTGCGGATTCCCTCTCAATCTTTTTTTCTTTTTCACCGGAAGAAGTTTCAGTCTCTTTAAGCTCGAGTATCTCAGAAAGTCTTTTTAGCGCCACTTCATTATCAGGTTTCAATTTAAGAAGCACATTAAAATAAGTTTCTGCATCTCCATATTTTTTCATACTAAAAAGCAATTCTCCGGCAAGTTCAATTAGTGCTGGTTTGGCCCCTTTCGTTTCAATAAGTTTGTTTACAATGTTAAACGCATTTTCAAGCTGTCCGACAGCCACATACACATCCACAGCCTTCAGGACAACTTCCGTATTCCCGGGGAATCTATTCTGCAAAATAGATATAAGGTCAACAGCTGCATCTTTTTCGTTATGTTTAAATTTCTCGTCTACTAAAAGAAATGTGTAATGAATACCATTTTTAGTATCATCTAATTCAAAAAAAAGCGGTATAATCTTTTCATAGATCTTCTCATGAAATGACGAAGGAAGTGTGTCGACATTTTCACACATTTTTAAAAGATCAAGGTACACCTGCAAAGCACTTTTAGGGTCATTTTTTTCATAAAAATAGTCCCCTTTCTCCACGGCTTCTTTAAGCGCTTCGTCAAAATGCCCTTGCGCCATAAATTTTTGCAAGGTTGCCTTATAATTCTTTTTCCCGAAAAGTGCGCTCATATTATGCATTCTCCCCTAGATTTATTATAAATCTTTTTATTAAAATTCAAAACAACAAAATTGTTCAATCTCGCAAAGGTAATTTAGTACTTCATTTTCTACATTCTTATCATAAAAAATGGATACCTCTTCATTGTTTCCTAAAGAAAGTGCAACAAGCCCGGTATCAGAAAGCAACGCCTGGACAAACCAGACATACCGTTTGTCTATATGAATTTTTCTCAAAACTTCTCTTTCCTTTATTTGTTCACTATGTTCTATGCTACACACAATTATCCACCATAATATTTTGCGAGGTCCCTGTTATGCTCTTCTAAAGTTCGTTCAAATATTGCCTTCCCTTCCGGTGTTGTAATAAAATAGTAATAATTTGTATCAGGGGCATCAAGCACGGCGATGATAGACTTTATCCCCGGGTTGCATATAGGCATTGGCGGAAGCCCGGCATATTTATATGTATTATATGGAGAATCTATATCATAATCTTCTTCTGAAAGCCATTGTTTATGCTCTGGCAATATATAAGCAATTGTAGAATCTGCCTGAAGCGGCATCCCGATGCGCATCCTATTTAAAAACACGCTTGCCGCAAAAGGCCTGTCCTCGTCAAGACGCACTTCTCTTTCAACAATAGAAGCAAGGATGATGACTTGCTCTAAGGTTAAACCTTTTTCAGTTGCCTTTTCATTAATGTCAGCTGGCAACATCTCTAAAAATCTTTCCCCGAACCTGTTTATTACATCGCTATTCGTCATTTTTTCTGTAAACGAATATGTATCAGGAAAAAGATATCCTTCATATTGCTCCGCTTCTTTGATAAACAGCTCTTTATCTTCTATCACATTTTTTTCGTAAAGCCTTTCTGCAATATCTCTTACGGTAAATCCTTCCGGAATGGTTACTTTTATGTCTTCCGGCAATACTCCCTGCTTAAGGATATCTATGATATCAAAAATGTTATGAATATCGGTAAGATAGTATTGCCCACTTTTTAAATTCCTCTCTTCTCCTTTGATTTTGACAATAACGGAAAAACCAATCGGATCAAGAATAAAATCATTTTCCTTCAATAATGTTCCTATATTTTTCGCTGTAACATTTTCTGGAATATCAAGCTCGCCTTCGCTCTTGCCCGTAATTAATCCAGGATATACTTCAACAAAGACAATCAAAAAAATAAGAAAAAAAACAACGAGAAGAATTATTCGTCTGAATTTTCTAATTTTTTCTTCCTCCCTCCATAATTCAGATAACTCTGAAGGATTAATAAAGCTTCGGCAACATCTTTTGTTGCACGCTCTTTTTTGGACCTAACGCCTAGCAACTTATACATTTTATGAGCTATAACGCTAGTAAAACGCTCATCCCAAAGAATGATTTCTGCATCGCTTAAATATCCTTTTAACACATTCACAAATGTAAGCACTTTTTCTGCCTGTTGGCCCACATCTCCTTTTAATGTCTTGGGAAGACCTATGATAACAGTTTTTGCGTTGTAAAACTCTACCAGTTTTTTTATTGCTTCAAATTCATTCCCGTCTCTTTGGATCACAGTAACAGGGTTTGCGGTTATATGCAAAGAATCGCTTGCAGCCACGCCAACTCTTCCCGTGCCAACATCAAGTGCAACAATTACTCCTTTTCCCTTCATTTATTCACCTTCTTTACAAGTTCTCCTTAAGATCTTTCGCACTTATACGTACAGTGCCACTTCCCTGCGCCAAACGTTCGTTTCCTCCTCCTCTTCCATTGAGAAGCGGAGATACCTTATTAAAAATTTCAATGCTTGAAACATTTTCTTCCGCTAACTTCCCTACGAGCAGAAGAACCTTATCAGCTTCAACAGAACTAAACAGCACGACTCCCCCCTTCAACTTTTTCTTTGCCATATCCAGCGCCTTGCGCAATTCTGCAAATGAAACCGAATGAAACTCTTTAAAGTAAAAAGGAATACCGTCTTTTTCTGTAATTAAAATAATATCATCCAATGCTGATTCAATGCCCTTTAATTTAAATTGGTGTAATTCACGCTTCAGTTCTTTGTTTTCAGCAAAAATTTCTTCCATACGATCTGGAACGGATTTTTCATCTACTGATAAAATTTTTGCTATTTTTTTAAGGATTCTTCCTTTTTCCAATATCGCCTGATAAGCTTTTTTGCCTGAAAGCCCCTCTATTCTTTTTATGCCAGACGCAACACTCCTAAAAGACGTAAGCACAACACAGTGAATTTCGCCTGTATCAGATACATGTGTTCCCCCGCAAAATTCTTTGCTTACACCGGCTATGTCGACGACTCTTACAGTATCTCCATACTTATCGCCAAAAAATGCAAGAGCGCCAGATTTATTTGCTTCGTCAAGTGTCATTTCTTTAACACAAACAGGAATCCCATTCATTATAATGTCGTTTATTTCTCTTTCAATTTTACCAAACATTTCATCGTCCATCTTGCCTGTGAAATTAAAGTCAAAACGAAATTCATCAGGATAAACAGCAGAACCTTGCTGTCCAATATTTTCTCCGAAAAACCGCCTCAGCACCCCCTGTAATATATGCACAGATGTATGTGCCCGCATGATTGCATGCCTCCTCTCCGAATCGACAGATGCTTCCGCTGTATCTCCCACTTTAATAAACCCGTTCTTTACCTTGCCTGTATGCATTATCAAACCACTAATTGGAGTTTCAGTATCTTCAACTATAAATGTAAACTTTTCACTTTTTATAATTCCTTTATCTCCTGCCTGCCCGCCCTTTTCGGCATAAAAAGACGTTTCATCAAGCATAACAGAAACTTCCTCCCCTTCTGATGCCGAATTAACCAAATCCCCGTTCTTTAAAATACCTTTTACTTTAACTTTTGACGAAAGGACGTCAAAGCCAATAAAATCAGTCACTCCTATCTCTTCTTTTACCTTAACAAGATTGACTCTCTTCGTAAAACTCTTTCCCCCGCTAAACGCTTTTCTTGCCCTTTCTCTCTGCTCCTCAAGGTATTCATCAAATTTCTCGTTATTAAAGTTAAGATTATGCTCTTTAAGCAATAATTTAGTAAGCTCTATTGGAAAGCCAAGCGTATCATACAGGTAAAATGCAGCATCTGCAGAAAACTCTTTCCCACCTGATGCTTCTATCTTCTTATGCTGGTCTTTAAAATATTCAAACCCTGCATTTAATGTCAGGTTAAACCGCTCTTCTTCGCTTTTTACATTAGAAATTATTTTATCTTTGTTTTCACCCAGTTCCGGGTAAAATGTGTTAAGAGAATCCACAACAACAGGAACAATACGGTGAAGAAACAATTCCTCGAGATCTAATTCCCTTCCAAAAAGTGCACTCCTTCGTATCAGCCTTCTCAACACATATCCTCTTTTTTCGTTGCTAGGAACCAGTCCCTCGGCAATAAGAAAAGAAATGGCTCTTATATGATCGGCTATGACACGGAAAGAACGGTCCTTTTTTTCATCAATTCCATACTTTTCTCTACTTATATCTTCAATTTTTTTTATGATAGGCAAAAAAAGATCTGTTTCAAAATCTGTCTCAACTCCCTCTATAATGCTTGTAATCCTCTCAAACCCCATGCCAGTATCAATGTTTCGTTTCGGCAATGGCTTAAATTCCCCGTTAGCCTGCCTGTCAAATTGAGTAAAAACAAGATTCCAAAATTCTAAAAATCTCTCCCCGTCATCTCCGGGAAGCTGCTTTTCTTCCCCGGGCTTTCTTATCCCCCTGTCAAAATAAATTTCAGAGCAAGGGCCACAAGGCCCGACAGTACCCATCTTCCAGAAATTATCTTCTTCGCCAAGTAAAATAATCTTTTCAGAAGCAATACCTACTTTTCCCCAGATTTCCTTTGACTCTAAATCATCCTTGTATACTGAAATCCATAAACGATCTTTCGGTAAATTTAACACTTCTGTCACATACTGATACGCCCAGGGGATTGCTTCTTCTTTAAAATAATCACCTATGGAAAAATTACCAAGCATTTCAAAAAATGTATGGTGTCGTGTTGTATGCCCCACATTATCTATGTCGTTTGTTCTCAGACATTTTTGCACTGTTACTATGCGTTTGCTTGGCGGTTCTTCCTCGCCAAGATAATAAGCTTTCAAGGGAACCATTCCCGCTGAAGTAAACAAAAGCGTTGGGTCCTGAGGAATAAGTGATGAACTTTTTAATCTCAAATGGTCTTTATTTTCAAAAAAACCAAGAAAATTTTCCCTTATATCTTTGCTTTCCACATTTTCACCTTCTTTCTTTTGTTGAATTTTACATTGAGTTAAAATTTTGTCAACATTATAAAGGTACTTGCCAAAGTATCCAATTTGAATTATAATTAAACAAAATGGAGGTAGTAAATGAAACATATAAAAGTAGTTGTTAAAAAACCTTTCTGGAATATTGATAAAAAACACGATTGCAGAGAATGCCAAACACCCTGCAAATCAGCGTGCAAGACAAGCGTAACAATAGGCAATCAAGTTTGCGAAATCAAAAAGCCGATAAAGAGATGGATCTGGTAGTCTGATGCATGATGCTTTTTGCAAAGAAAATGTCCACACGTTTATATTCAACGAAAAACATTTTGCAATTGATGTTAATACAGGTTCTTTGTTTGCGCTTGACGAAATATCGTATAAATTCATCAACGCGCTCATCAAAAAACAGTCATTTGATTTAGCCGAAAAAATACTTTTCAGAGAATACGGAAAAGAAGCTTCAAACACAAGGAAAGAGATCGAGCAACTCATAGAAGAAAGTTTGCTCTTTTCCCCTTTGCCGGAATACTTTAAATCTGAGCTTTCCCTCAAATCTCTCTGCCTGAACATCGCTCACGCATGTAACTTTGCCTGTAAATATTGCTTTGCAAAGCAAGGAAATTACGGCAATAAAAATGCCTTAATGAGTTGGGATGTTGCAAAAAAATCCATTGACTTCCTTTACAAGTACTCGGAGGGAAGACAGCATTTAGAGGTAGATTTCTTTGGCGGAGAACCACTGCTTGCTTTTACCGTTATCAAAAAAACAGTCCAGTATGCAAAAGAAACATATCCGGATAAAAAATGGCGTTTTACGATCACAACAAACGGCTCTCTTATCACAGAAGAGATAGAAAAATTTCTGTACGATAACGACATAAGCATAGTGTTAAGTTTAGATGGACAAAAAGAAACAAATGACAAATTCAGGATATTGCCAGATGGAAATGGCACATTTGACCTTATTTATCCAAAAATAAAAATTGTCACAGAGCATAGAAAAACCTCAACAGGATATTATGTGAGAGGCACATACACAAAAAAAACGCCACACATTGCAAAAACAGCAATGGATTTACATAACCTGGGTTTTGATTTTATTTCGCTTGAGCCAGTAATAACAAAAGATAAAGAGATAGGCTTCTCTGAAAAAGATTTACCCAGTTTAAAAAATGAATATGAAAAACTTTCTAAACAATACATAGAATCACAGAAAGAAAAAGAATGGCACTTTTTCCACTTTAACATAGACATGGAAGCAGGCCCGTGCATACAAAAGAGAATCCATGGGTGCGGTGCAGGCATAGAATACCTTGCCGTTTCTCCAGATGGAAGCATATACCCCTGCCACCAATTTGATGGAGTAAATGAAATGAAATTAGGAGATATATACAATGGGATTTTAAATAAAACAGTTGAAGAAAAATTTAAAAATGCAAACTTCTTATTTAATAAAGAAGAGTGTGCACATTGCTGGGCACGTTTCTACTGTTCTGGTGGATGCCTTGCAAATAATTATAATATAAACGGAAATATATTTAAATCCTATAAAATAGGATGCGAGCTTCAGAAAATGCGTATAGAGGCAGCACTTTTTGTCCAATCAAAACTAAAGGAAATGAATATAAATTACCACTCGTCAGTAACAGATTCCCAAGAAATAAAATAGCAATAAACTACGTTTGATCAACACGAATTGTTAATACGCGAAGCATCTTTGCCCTTCAAGAGAATTTCTGTTATGTAAGAATGCCCTTTTTGTTCTCTGTCTTTCTTTCTTACAACAAGCATCCCTATTCCGAGGAATATGGTTGATACAACAACAGACAGCGCATTTTCCAACCTTCCAAGTTTAAAACCAAAACTTTTTTCTAAGGTAATGCCTAAAATAACGCCAACAGTGAAAAACAAAAATGGTATCATATATATAATAAAAGCTCCGTTAAGAACATCTGATTCATTTAGTTCAAATACCACAAGATCTCCTTCCTTTGCACCAATATCGTTTTTTACAATAATCGTAGCTTTATTATTTTCCCAGAGAGAAGATGATCCGCAGCTTTTTTCTCCTGCACAACCGCCGCACTCGCCCCCTGCTGCCGCTCTTATCTCAGCAAATTTGCCTTCTACGTCTACGCGCTTAACTATCCCCACTTCTCGCATACTTAATCTCCTTCCAGATCGGCACTTTTTCCTTTACCTTATCCACGACCATGCTGCATACTTTAAAACCTTCTTCTCTGTGGGCAGAAGAAATACCAACAAACAAAGAAATTTCTTGTAGCGGAACCTCCCCTATCCTATGAATAATAATTACTTCTTTTATGCCGCTAATATCCAGTGCTTCCTGTTCAATCTTTTTCATTTCACTCAACGCCATTGTTTCGTAAACAGTATAATTGATTGATGTGACATCTCCGTCTTCGGTGCTTTTCCTCGGCTCGCCCAAAAAGGTAACAATAGCACCTGCATCATCTTTTTTTAACAGTTCTACATAATGGAGCATATCAATCTTTTCTTTTAGTATTTTTATCATTTACCCACCCCCTACAGGCGGTATCACGGCCAGCACATCCCCGTCTTTTAACACAGCATCTTCCGTTACATATTTTTCATTAACAGCAAATACAACACTATTAAACGATGCTTCAAGGGAAGGATATTTTTCCAAAAGTTCTTTTTTTATATCCAGAACCGTTTTCCCGGTAAAGTCCAGATCAACTTCACCTTTTTCAACAATCTTCTTTGCTCCTGCAAAAAATAATACTTTTACCATCATGGTTTGATTATATTTAAAAACAGATTTTCCACAACCAACTGATAAAACTAATGGTTAAGAAAATAATGATGGATTCAGGGTTAAATAAATGATGAGAAAATAAAGAAATGCTTGACTATAAGTTTAAAGACGATACAGCGTTATATGTTAGTCTCCAAGTATAGAGAAATCAACAGTGATAGTTAAATATGAATCGCAATCACTAATGTTACTTATTTTTAGATAGGTAGGCGTGCCATCATACAGGTTGCTATTTGGTAATGTATCCATAGAGAATACTCTATTGTCAGTTGAGCCCGGGAAAGGATCCCCGTCATCTCCGTAATCCTTTTTTAGTTCAAGATCCCACAAACCATCTGCCTGCACTAAAGCAACTTTGTAATGCCCCTCGTTTGGAGTTTCATCAAACGGAGACCAAGCATAACTATTTGAAGTTGCAGATTCATCAATATGATATATTAAAATTCCTGCCCCAGGCAACTTCGAATCAAAACCTATTTGCTGCCTGTTTTCTATAAGGAAGTATTCATCTGGGTTTGATTCCAAAACATATTTATAGATTTTACCTTCCTCAAGCTCAACAGCAGGAATGGAAACAGATTTTAAATCCCCGGTAATAATAGTCGGCTCAATCCATCCAAATTTTATCTTATGCCATGCATCGAAATGTGAAGGAGTATCTCCTGACCGCTTTGTCGCTCCCCATACTCCATTTGCCATAATACTCCATTTGCCAAGGCCATTGGATTTTTCTCCATCATATTTAAAATAAGATAATCCATCCAGATCATAAAGGTCAATTGCGCCGAGTATATGCCCAAATTCATGACAGAATGGCCCAATTGTTGCATCCCCTGGTTCATATCTATACTCGGGGAGTACGTCGTAGTCACAAATTATTTTCCCGTCTCTTTTCTCGGCTGCAATTGACCACATATGGGGGTATATTTTATCTGGATATTGAGAGCTTGCCTGTCTGCCAGCATAAATAATAAAAATTCCATCTACAACTCCGTCGCCGTCGCCATCGTGCTCTGAGAAATCTACAACAGGGTCGATTATATCAATAATATCCTCAACCAACTTTTGTGTGTTGTGCGGGTATGTGCCCATCCCATTGGATGACCCTACATAGTATGAATATGGTTCTGGCGCTGTAAACCATTGGGTATCTGAACTGGAATTTGCATAAGCCGTACCTCTTACTTCGAGTTTGCCTAAAGAATTTTCCAGATAATAATCATACAAGCTTTTAGTTCTTTCGCCAAAAAGAAGATTTTGATAAAAAGTAGGAGTTGAGACACTATAACTTGCAGCTGAATCGCTGAAATCTACAAGAATAACAATTGGTTTAAGAACGCTAACTCGAGGCGGCATCTTAACCAACTCTTTAGCCGAAACGGATTGTACCGCAGATTTTTTGTTTTCAACCGGAATGATAACTTTTATTTCTGAATTATCATAAGCTGTTGCATTCTCTTCTGATAATGAGAACGATATTTCATTTTGTCCTGATTTTAAAGAAAGAAGCTCGTATTTATAAACTCTACCAAAATCCAGAGGTTTATAATCAGCTGCTTCCGTATCCGGTAAATTTAGAGTTTTTTGAGATATTATTTCAAATGCCTGACTATTTAAATTAATATTTACTGAATCACTTCGATTGTAAGTTCTTAAGGAAACAAAAATCTTATCATCAAGTTTTATTGGTTTAAAAACAATTGTTCCTTCAGATTCATTGGCATCGATATAGATATAGTGAGTTTCACTTTTATAATTAGTTGAAAACACACTAAATAAGCTTAGCGGAGTAATCATAACAACAAATATGATTATTATTCCGCTTACTATTGCTTTTCGTCTCGATAACCAGGCTACTTTTTTCATCTCTCTCCCAATTTGGGCTCCAAAATTTCTGGCGTGCAGCAGCTTTTATGTTTGAGAGAGATTTGGCAAAATAAAAAACCAAGCCGGTTGCGCTACTGGCTCGTCCTTGTTCTAGCGCCCAAATTTAAACAAGGATTCAACGCCTCTTGGTACCACGTATAACCTGGTTTTTGCCTTAAGTACTTAGACAAAAAAACCAAGCCGGTTGCGTCATTAGCTCCTCTTTGCCCCGTGACGCCCACATTGGGAACAAAGGATCAAAGCTTCTTGGTACGTTAACACTATTTAGTTTTCAATGTTATTACAATTGTAAGGCCTTTTTTTCGCTTGTCAAGTAAAAAAGCATAAATTTTAGCTTTTTTTTAAAAAATTTTTTTTATTCTTAATCGGCATTAGGTTTTTAGCCCGCTACTCACTTTTTTATTAATGAAAAAGGGGGAGTTTTTACCTCCCCCTTCGGAAAATATCTGATTAGATTTTATTATTCACAGTTTATGGCATTTCCCTCTTCACTATTATTTTTACAATAACTTCTCTTGGAGGTGGATCATTTCCCTCTGGTGTAAGCCCGTCCACTGGAACAATCGCGATAATTATACTTCCTAACTCCGGAACCTCAATTGTTGAATCAGCCCATTCAGAATAAATCGGAATCTTTTTGCTTGGTATTTCAATAAGGAAATCCTGCCTTAACGGATTAAGAACAATATGCGGTATCGAAGCTTCCATAATAAATGAGAATGCCCAATGGGATGATTCCAAATCAGGATAAGGATTTTCTATAATTCCGTCCTCGAATGGTCCTCTCCCAAGTGTTTTGCAGGCAATTGTTACAAACTCTGCTCTGGTAATCGGCTTGTCTGGTTTAAATGTACCATCAGGATAACCCAGAATTATTTCTCTTTCAGCTATGGCTTCAACAGCACCATATGCCCAGTGTGAACTATCCATATCGCTAAAGGTTGGAGTATCTGAATATTTTGGCTGAAGATTCAGGAGTCTAAAGAATATTTGTGCAGCTTCAGCTCTAGTAATAGATCTATTTGGCCCAAATGTGCCATCAGGATAACCAATAATAAGTTTTTCATTAAATAAAGCCTCTACATGCCCGAATCCCCAGAATGAGTCAGTAACATCGGGGAATGAGTAGCTAAATACATCAAACAAATACTCCTGCCATTTAAGACCAAGTGCTCTTGCAACTGAAGAAGAAACCTCGGCTCTCGTAATATAATTTTCAGACCTGAATGTCTCGTCAGGGTAACCAGAGAAGAAATTATGGTGGTAAACAACGACTTCTTCCACTGGCAACGGTTGTGGTTCTGGTTCTGGTGGTGGAGGTGGTGGTGGAGGTGGAGGTGGAGAAGAAAGAGAAACTGATGCAGATGCAGTATCTGTCACGCTGTTCTCATTAGGATCAATACCTTCTGCAGTTGCAGTGTTTACAATTGGTCCCGGAAGGTCAGATTCAACCACAGTATATGTGGCTGTACCCGTTGTGG
>DBOM01000085.1:15487-15766 GCA_002299965.1 Caldiserica bacterium UBA646
ATGTATATGTAATCGTATCTCCGACATCTGCTAATGTTATATCAGCCACCTTTGTAATAGAAATAGATGGCAAACTAGGTTGTTTAAGAGTAACCCTTTCAGATGCAGTATCTGTTACGCTATCGTGGGATGGATCAATACCTGTTGCAGTTGCAGTGTTTACAATTGGTCCCGGAAGGTCAGATTCAACCACAGTATATGTAGCTGTACCTGTTGTGCTTGCGCCTGGAGCAAGTGTTGTTGCGAGAAGTGTAATGCTTCCAAGTTTATTATCATTTA
>DBOM01000020.1:0-1332 GCA_002299965.1 Caldiserica bacterium UBA646
CTCCAATTTTTTCAAAGAGTGAAATTTCAATTAATCAGCCTGTTGAAGTTGTTTTAAAGGATCTTAAGAAATGCCTAAAAAGTTTTTCACTGTAAGCAAAAGGACTGATGTAATACAGAAGATCCCTTCTCTTATTACTCTTTCTTTGGCTTATGAGGAGATGGATATTTTATCTGCCGTTAACAGGATTGCTAGCAAGGATGTTTTTGCATCATTTAGTGTTCCATCTTTTAAAAAATCTCTTGTCGATGGTTTTGCTGTGCATTGCGAAGATACCAGGGGAGCATCAAACGGCAATCCTATTCCGCTCAAATTAGTTGGCGAGACGCATATTGGAGATTTTCCTTCTATTCGTTTAGCCAATGATGAAGCAGTTTTTACGCCGACGGGTGGAGTAGTCGTCGATGGAGCTGACTCTGTTGTTATGTTTGAATATACTGAAATGCGTGGCAATGAAATTTTTATTACGAAAGAGGTTTCAAAAGGTGAAAATGTTTTACCTGTCGGTGATGATATCCAAAAAGGCAGCATCATACTTGAAAAAGGAGATTTTATTACACCTGAAAAGATTGCCGGAATAAGAAGTTTTGGAATAAAAAAAGTTTTTGTTTTTAAACCCGTGAAGGTGGGTATTTTTGCCACGGGAGATGAACTTTGCGACGAAGGAGAGCTTGGAAAGGGTAAAGTATATGACAGCAACAGCTATGCTCTTGCTGCAGAGGTTATTAAAGACGGGTTCATTGCCAACAGGTACGAAATTGTGAAGGATGATAAGGAGAAAATTATCTCCACTTTAAAAGCTGCACTTAATGAAAATGATGTTGTCCTTATGAGTGGAGGCACAAGCAAAGGTAGTTTTGATTTTACTGTAGAGTCAATCAACTTGTTAGGTAAACCCGGTGTTGTTTTCCATGGGATGCACCTTTCGCCTGGGAAACCGACTGTATTTGGAGTGATCGACGGCAAGCTTATTGTGGGGCTTTCAGGCAATCCACTTGCATCTTTTCTCGTATACCGAAGCGTTGTGCGAAATATTATATTCCAAAAGATGGGTATTAAATTAAAAAGAAAAATTGTATTTGCAGAGATTACTGAGAATATTCCATCACGAAAGGGAAGAGAAGAATTTATTATAGGGAAGTTTAGTTTAGATAATGGCAAGAACTTTGTTGCACCAATATTTTCTGAGTCAGCGTTTGTAAGCCCTCTACTTTTTGGTGACGGCATTGTAACCATCCCGCTTATGAGTGAAGGTCTAAAAAAAGGGGAAAAGGTGATGTTTGAATTATGGTAGAAAGAGAACTGTTTTTGAAAAAAAAATCATTAAAAGAA
>DBOM01000020.1:1712-6110 GCA_002299965.1 Caldiserica bacterium UBA646
GAAGAGAAAATTTCTACTCAAGAATCTGCTTTCAGAATCGTTTCAAGAGAAGTACGGTCAAGGTTTTCATCGCCATTTTATACGGCTTCAGCTGTTGATGGAGTTGCTGTAAATGCCGAAGATACGTACGGGGCAACATTAGCCAATCCTAAGGTTTTGATGTTAGGCAAGGATGGCGTGATGCTAAACACAGGAGACCCTCTTCCTTTTGGCTGCAATGCGGTAATTATGGTTGAAAACATAGATATAAAAGATAATACGTTTAAGATTTTTTCTTCTATTAATCCGTATAAGAATGTGCGGCTCATCGGGGAAGATATCGGGATAGAAGAGACACTTCTTTTCCCTGGCGAGTTAATCCATCCTTCCCATATAGGGGTTATGCTAGCCGGTGGAGTTACAGAAGTTTGGGTGAAGAGAAAACCGATTGTTGCAATTATTCCAACAGGTGAGGAAATTAAAAAACCCGGCGATAAACTTACCGAAGGGAATATTATCGATACAAACTCTTATATGCTTAAAGCAATGGTAGAAAAATGGGGTGGAAAAGGTGTTATTACCGACATTAAACCAAATGATATAAATATAATATCTGAAGAAGTCAAAAAAGTTCTTTCGAAAACGGATATGGTGCTTGTTATTGGCGGCTCTGCAAAAGGAAACAAAGATCTCACGGGAAGAATTTTTTCGCGTTTAGGCAAAGTGCTTGTTCACGGTGTCTCTATTCAGCCTGGCAAGCCTGTTATCCTGGGAGTGATTGATGAAAAACCTGTGATTGGGATGCCCGGATTCCCCGTATCAGCATACATTGCTTCACGTATTTTTCTAAAAAAAGCTATTTTTAAAATGCAAGGTGTTAACGAAGACAAACCTAAAACTATCGAAGCGATAGTAAAAAGGCCAGTTACCTCTTCGATTGGCGTGGACGAGTTTGTGCGTGTAAAGATCGGAGAAGTGCAAGGCGAAACTATTGCAGTGCCTTTGAAAAAGGGGGCCGGCGTTCTTTCGTCTGTCGCTCGTGCTGACGGACTGCTTTGTGTACCATTTGACGATGAGGGTATAGAAAGTGGAAGCAAGGTATCCGTTGAGTTGATAAAAAGTGAGGATCAAATTAAAAATCAATTAATTTTTATAGGAAGCAATGACCCTCTTCTTAATGCTTTAATAGTATTTATAAAAAAGTCTCATCCTGATTTTAAGGTTGGCATTATAAATAGCGGAAGTTTAGGCGGTTTGCTTGCTCTTGAAAGAGGAGAGTGCAATTTTACTGCGGCACATCTATTTGATGCAAGCACAGCCACATATAACACCTCATTTTTGGAAAAGTATGTGACAAAAGAAGTTGTTGTGGTGCCCTTTAGTCTTCGCGAACAGGGATTTGTTGTTCAAAAAGGCAATCCTAAGAATATAAAGGACATAAAAGACTTGATAAGAAAGGATGTCTCATTCGTTAACAGGCAAAAGGGTTCTGGCACCCGTGTGCTCTTTGATTATCTTTTAAAAAGAAACGGAATAAACCCTAAAGATATAAAAGGTTATTCTCATGAGGAGTATACGCATCTTGCTGTTGCAAACAATGTAAAGCTTGGTGGCGCAGACTGCGGCATGGCAATTCGTTATGTGGGAGATGCACTTGGTCTGGATTTTATTCCTGTTAAAACTGAACAGTATGACCTTGTATTCTTAAAAGGCGATATAAATAGAAAAGAGGTTTCTCTGATACTTGATGCAATAAAATCAAGTGGATTCAAAAAGATTGCAGATAAATTTAATGGTTATAAATTAAACATAGATTAACCGCGGAGTAACAGCATTGCCGGAAACTGTTTTTGAGGGGGGTGAACATGCAGAAGAAAATTAATAAAAATGTTGCAATTTCATTAATTTAGTAAATAAATCTCTTCATTTATCTTTTTATTTAACATCTCTTACTCTCATATCACACTGCTTCTTTTTAAAGCATTTTCTCTTTCTTATTTTATTTTGACGTGCCTCCTATTAAATTTTTGTTTCTCATATATTTAGATCCATAAGTCGGAAAATTTTCCACCATTTTTATAAGAATTTTTAAATATTTCAAAAGTTAGAAGAAAAGAATAAACATAAGGAAGAAAATATCCCCTCATAAATTAGGGTGCACATTTGCAATACTTGCCTGAAAGGTGATGTAGACATTGTAACAATTAAAATGTGGGTAAGTTTTGAATGTATCAGCTTACCCACATTAAAATATTTAAACAATCCTTGACTTACGTATCTTCTATTACTTGAAGTAATTTATTAATATCTATGATACAGAGGTCACCACTAACTCCAAGAAGTGTATCGTTAGTGGGAAATTGAGTTAGTATCCGTCTAGGTACACCGTTTAGAGTGGTAAGGGTATTCGTTTTTCTATCAAGGATTCTGAAAGGACCATCAAATAGAACAAATCTACCATTTGGTGATATGCCTGCAAAAGAAGGATAAAGGTCATGAGCATATGTCTCTCCCTGCTCGTAACCTACTGAAACTGCAAGAACAGGTTTTTCTTTATTTATAGGTCTTATTACGTTATAGAACTGCCCCACACCTCCTTGAGGTTGTACTGTCGGGTCGAGTGTAAGCGCCGAAGGTAACCATACTTGATAGATAATCCAATCATCTTTGGTTAACACGGGCGTTTCAGAAACTCCGTTATCTGTGAACTTTAAGACTTTTCCGCTTTTAAAAGAATAGAGGTAAATATCCTCGACTAACGTTTTCTTTTCAAAGTCACTTTTAGCAAAACAAAAGGCAAGGTAGTGATCATTTATGCTGAGAGAAACTATTCCTCCATAACGTTCTGTCTTGTGGATAATTCTTTTAATATTCCCTGTTTTTAAATCAATTTCATAGATACTGTCACTAATGACTGGCAGACTACCAGCTTCTTCTTCAACTTTATTCCCGGTCAAACAAATTTCCATATAGAATTTATCGCCTTTAAGGAGGCCTTTTGGAGAAGCAATCCTCCAACCTGAACCTTTTAGAATATTCTCTCCATTAGTGAAGAATTCATCGTGGCCTTTTTTTCTCTCAATAATCATTTTAGTCTCATTTGTTTTTCTGTTTATTGCATAGAATTTGAAATTGGGGTTAAATTCGTCATTGTCATCTGCTTCATATACAATCCAATTTTCATTGATACCAAAAGGAAAAACATTTATAACACCTTCTTTTTTGTTATAGTTAATAACATTCAAAATTTTATCAGATTTAAAATCATAAACAATCATACTGAGGTACTCTATAGGACTGTTTGGGTGTTCTTTTGGTATCTCTTCAAAGCCGCCACTAATTAAAGCTATGTTACCGTAACTGCGAACTCCTCTCAAAAGAGGAAAACCATCATTATCAAAATCACGAATCTTTACGAATTCTTTCTGATATTTAGTTAAATCTTTACTGACCTTAGTAGTAATCGGTGCAGTAGAAAACACTTCAGATATGTTAGATTGAGTTTCTTTTTTGCAACCATTTCCTAATGCAGTAATGGAAACGAAGCAGACCAATAGCAAAAACGCTACAAGTTTTTTTAGAAAAGTTTCTTTGTTCATGTCTTCATCCAATAACAGGCCATCTCAAATTTGCATTATAAAATGATGTTATGCCTTGATTGTTTTTAGTATAATCGCTTGGTATACTACTATAAGTTATTCCGCCGTAGAACTTCTCAGATACATATCGGTGAAGGCCTGGATGAATTGATGTTGCAGAATCAGTATAGTAAATGTCTGCTTCCTGCCAATCAGAATCAGGTGGTGTATTATCAGTTGGAGTCCAGTATCCACGAACAGCGATGTAATGAACTCTGTTTTTTGTTTTACCGTCAGATACATTATTTCTCCAATCCGTTAGATAGATTGTATCACATTCTCCAACAAAAGCCTCATGAGTTTCCCAATACCCTATATCTGCAAGGACAATTCCCCAATGGTTAACATCATACCAATTTTCTTGTATATAATAATTCAATGTGGATGCAATCGCATTTTCGCTTGTACCATAATTTACATTACAAGGTACATTCTCTCTTTGTGCTATATCTGATTGTTGTAATCCTGTTATACCCCACCCGGAAAGAACTGATTGGGTAGCAGCAGGACCACACCAATTGTTGCACTGTTGAGGAAACTGAGTGCAGGAAACATAATACGAGTCAGGAAAATCATAGCCACTGGATGATTTTGCTTCATAATCAATTCCATGTAATTTTTTGAACTCTCTAACTATTCGTGCTTTCTCTCTGATTATTTCCTTTAAAGGAAGCTTTAGCCATCCTCTCAAATCTCCCTTTTGTTCGATAAAGTATGCCCAGGTGACTTCTCCATTCTGTGGATGTTCACCAGGAGGTGTTACATAAACAGGCTTACTCCC
>DBOM01000043.1 GCA_002299965.1 Caldiserica bacterium UBA646
GAGAGGATAAAAATCTCTCGGAAGGGAGATGATGATTGTTATAAGAGGGAATAGTTCCTAAAAGGATAAGTAGGAGGTGAAATTTACAAGATTGAAGGAAAAGACAGTAATTTTGTAGTTTGCAAAAAGAAAGTAAAAATATACAATTTAAGGAGGACAAAAAATGAGAAAGACAATTTCTTTAACTGCCGTAAAGTTTTTATCAATTATCATCCTTATCTTTATTATGAGTATAAGTATTTTTCCTTCAAGGAGTTTCTTAAGCGGCAAAAGTGCTAATAATGATACGTTAATTATTAATACACTTTCGGAAACAGTAAGAGATTGGTACTATCAGCAACGCTCAAATAGTTTTAAGAATGTTGTTGTAAATGTTTCTTTAATCAGTGAACTTCCTCACTCTGTAGATAATGGTAAAGCTGAAGCAGTTTTTCATATAAATGCAAAGATGATACCGACGGTGACAACAGAAGAAGTAGAGAAGTCGCCCTTTTTGCGTGGAATGCAATATTATATAATTGAAAACAAGAAGGCTCTTTCGAACACTACAATTAAAATGATAGAATCAAAGATTAGAGAGCGGAAGAAAGAATTAATGGAACCTATTGGGGAACCAACAGAAGAAAACATTGTTTTAAAAATTGTTTGCGAGGTTACTCCAACAGGAAGTATTAAGAAAAACACTGTTAATATCTTCTACAACGTTTCAGGAGAAGGAACCCCAATCTGGAAGGATGCAACTGACCTCTTTCCTTCCTCCGCTTTATCTCCAAAAGAGGAAGAAAGAATGGGTTATGAGGAGATTAAAAATTTGCTTGGAAAACTCTACCCAGCTAATGGCTCTTCGAAAGAAGTTTCACCCACTGCGTATTATGAGAATTGGTATGTTAGAAATAACGCAAAAATATACGCAGATGCGCATACATCTAACTACAACCCTGCTATAAAGTGTTGGAGATATGATTATCAGACGGGACAGTGGGTGAGGGAGGTATCTTATGGTGCAATAAATGACGGAAATGGAAATGACATTTGGAATATGTCGCAATACCCTTTGTCACCTGTAACAATACAAGGTGAAACTCGCTATGAAACTTTAGCATGTCATAATTGTGCTGATTTTGTTTCTCAAGCAATGTATGCAGGCGGAATGCTGGCCGATGGTAAGTGGGGCCCTTTGTATAGAAAAACGGGGGCTCCAGACGGTAATTGGTACTGGACTTATGTCCCTGACCTTTTACCATATATGAGAGACACGAGAGGTGATTGGGTATATAGCGATTACAATAATACGCAGAATGGAGATGCAATCGTATGGCCAGGTCAATCCCATACTGCTATGATAGATTATAATTTGTATCAGAATGGGACTTACACAAAAAAGTATGCTGCACATACAACCGATTCAAAACAATATTACTACTCACCTGCAGCTGGCTATTGGCATTACAAGGTTAGTTGTTGGAGATGGACTCCTTAGCATGGGAAAAAGAATAATCATCCTATTTTTAATTTTAACGGTTCTTTTCATTACAGGATGTAATAAGGAGAAAACGCTAAATGAAACACCAAATGAAAATGCGATTCCATTTTTAACATTTGCGGTCAATGAAAGAAACCATAATGTTGAAGCATACTTAAACTACTGGGATATCGAAAAAGGAGAAATTATCCAGATAGACAAAGTGATTTATAAAGTAAATAAGGCTCCCTTTTACGCTGATGGGAAACCTGTGTGGGAGGGTATAGTCCGTAGCTTTGCCTATCCTTTATCCTGGGATGGAGAAAATTACATTTATCTCTCCAGCCAGTACCATGAGGTAAAAAACCCTCTCAATTTCAAAATTAGAATGTTTGATGATGTAAGAGGCAAGGAACCAAGGAAGGGAGTCATGTGTGATACTGCTTGTTCATATGCAAAAGACCTTCAGGTCTATCTAAAGATCAGAAATTATCTGAAAGCTGACTATACAGCTTTTATTTTCACTGTTTTTGATGGAGAAAAAGTTAGGAAGAAAGAGGTTAAAATTTCTTTGTACAACGATACATTCCATGGAGGTATTCCTGCAGGTCAAGCTTACCTGTACGATAAAGACAAAGAGGAGGTTAAATCCCTTCATCTTTATTTTGATAACGTAGGAATGGGGCATTTTCTTGTTTGCTCCGTTAATATAGAAAAAGGGACTTACCAGTGGTATGAGGTAACCGGGATTAAGGGATGTATTCCCTTTATGAGTCAGATGGGGATTTCGACTATAGGGAATAACTTTTACGCAGATGAATGTGGTGGTTATATTGGTTTTATAGACATGGATAACTATTCGTACAAGACATTTCTTTCTCATGACGAAATACAGAAGATTTTGTCTCCTTACTTTTCCACTATTCCTTCTTACTTTTTTTATACGCTTAGAGATGGAGGCGAATATAAGGATTTTCTTATACTAAGCGCCTACTTAGATTTTGGCGAAGAACCTCCATCTAATAATTTCAAACGCCTTTTTGTGGCAATTAATACCAAAACAAAAGAATGTGTTGGAACACTTGAGTGGGATTCACTTCATCCTGAAGTCTTTGCTGTAAGGGATAAGAATGGGAAAGAGTTATCGAAAATAGCAACCGACAAATTAGTTAAAGACATTAGCAAAGTTCAAGACGCCAATGAGAGAATTTATACTTACGGAGGGTTCATAGACGAAGGATTCATCAGGTTTCCACATAAAAATGGGGATTAGATTACTACTGTTTATAACTACTCCTAGTTAGTTTGTTTATAAACTTTCTGAGGAATGACAAGGGAGGCATTTGCCTCCCTTAGATTGTATTCCAGAATTTAAAGCTAACAGTCTCATAAAGAGTATAGTTTCTTCTTTTGTATGGGTTTATGAAGTAAGTTTGCAAAATTCTTTTAAAATGATGGAACTTTTTTGCCTCTCAGGTGCCTAATATAGGAGAATAAATTTTTGATGGGAGGTGCAGACGATATAATATAAAAAAGTTTTGAAAAAAAGTATAAAATTTTTTGGGAATCCGAAATCTTACTGGTGAGAGAAAAAAGTTTTTCAAAAATTCTTATGAAAAATATAAAAAAATTTGCAAGTTTACGGGTCTTATATATAGAAGTAAAATTTTTAATAGGAGATGCAGCGGGAAGAAATGAAGAAAAGGTTGATATTGCGACTTCTTTTCTTTGTCTTTCTTTTTGTGCTTACTTAACAGAGACTCTACGAAGCTATATAAAATATCATAGTAACTCAAATGTATGTAACTCATACAGCGACTTGACTAATGATAAAAAGCTTCTATTATGTACTTGCGATGAAAATTTTCGATGAAATTCTCCAGACATTGACTGATTTTTCTATTAAAGATGTACGTGTTGGTAAAAACTGGACTGTAGTTGAAAGCAAAAATTGTGGGTTTGGATTAAATTTTCCTGAGACATATCACATGTTCACCCGATTTACAGGTGAGCTTATCGGTAAAAGTGCAAAGGAAATTGCTCAGTTTTCAAAATCCTGGAATCCGACCGAAGCAAGCATTGGAGTTGCTGCCATTAATTCTTTAATAGATCCAAGTGGAAAGAAAATTAATGGATTAGATTATATTGAGGAAATTGCGCAAGGTAAGAAAATTGTGTTCATCGGGCATTTCCCTAGGTTAGATAAAATAAAAAACAGAGCAATGTCTTTAGAAATTATAGAGAAGACGCCAAAGGAAGGTGATTATCCCGATACTGCATCTGAGTTTCTTATTCCACGGGCGGATATAGTGGTAATTTCAGGGAGCGTATTTGTTAATAAAACTTACAAGAGACTACTTGAATTATCTAAAAATTGTTATACAATATTACTTGGGCCATCCGTAATAATGAGCGATGTTTTATTTGAGTATGGCGTGGATGCGCTTGCTGGAAGTACAGTACTAAATCCCACAAAGGTGTTAATCGCTGTTTCTCAAGGAGCTCATTTAAAAGACTTTAGCAAGTACCTTCAATATATAATACGGTTTAGAGAAAAGAGGTGAAGCTATGCTTACAGAGCTCTCTGTAAAAGATTTCATTAGAAAACTAGCGTTAGATACTCCTACTCCCGGCGGAGGAAGTGCAGCTGCTTTAACTGGCTCGATGAGTGCAGCTATTATTGAAATGGTTTTGCAGGTTTCTTTAAAGAAGAAAGATGACC
Organism: Caldiserica bacterium UBA646; assembly: GCA_002299965.1. Lineage (GTDB taxonomy): Bacteria > Caldisericota > Caldisericia > Caldisericales > Caldisericaceae > UBA646. The sequence continues at coordinate 4,185 of DBOM01000043.1, forward strand.
CGGATGAAGTAGAACAATGCAAAGAGGTAGCAAAAAAGTGTAGTAGATTATCAAAAAAGCTGATTTTGCTTGTAGATGAAGACGCAAATGCTTTTGATAAGGTGATGGCGGCATATAAAATGCCGAAGAAAAACGAAGAAGAAAAAGAGCTTAGAAGAAAGGAAATACAATTAGGACTGAAGGTTGCGTCTCTTGTGCCACTTGAGGTGATGCGCAACGTTAAAGAGGTGTTTGATTATTTTGATTTTGTAATAAACAATACAGTGGATTCAGTCATAAGTGATGTAGGGGTAGCATTGCTTCTCGCAGATACTGCTACTCGAGGTGCTTTTTACAATGTAGTTATTAACTTGAAATTTTTGAAAGACGAGAATTTTAAGAAGGAAATAGAGGATGAGGCAACAAAAATAATACTTTTTGTAAAAAGCAAGTTAGATGTTTTTGAGGAAAAGATTCAAAGACGTCTGAATCCTAAAGCATGAGGAACGAATTTTAGTAAGGAGGATTAATTAACGAATGAATAACGACGACACAGATGTGGATTTAAGTATTACCAGAGAAGAGCTTAACAACAAGACTGCAAGGGAGCTCTATAGAATTTCAAAAGCTATAAAAGTTAAAAATTATACCCATTTTAGAAAGTCTGATCTCCTTGTAGAAGTAGAGAAAAGAATGAACGAAATTAGAAAAGAAAAAGGCATTGAAGGGGGAGCATCCGGTGGGATTGATACTAATAAAGGTGAGTCACAGGGGGCTGTAAAAGCACAGATGAATCAGGAAAACAAAACAAACAAAAGATCAGTAAAACCTGCTCAACAATCTGAAAATAACCAAAAAGGGCAAACAGCAACAGGTAGAGACGAAAAAAAGGAAGAAATGTTTTTTAAAGGACTTCTCGAGATACATCCTGACGGATATGGATTTTTGAGGTCTAATTATTTCCCTTCCTACTCTGATGTATACGTATCTCCGCCGTTAATAAGAAGATTTGGTTTAAAAACCGGGGATACTATCTCCGGACCAGTCCAGGGACCACAGAGGGATGGCAGCAAATATTCTTCTTTAACTACAGTAAAGACGATTAATGGAGTAGAAGTAACAGGTTATTTGAAACGTCCTGTATTTGAAACTCTCACACCTATGTATCCAGATCAAAGGATTAGACTGGAAACTCCTGGATGTAATATTGCCCTTAGAATTATGGATCTTGTTGACCCGTTGGGCAAAGGGCAGAGGGGGCTTATTGTTTCTCCGCCTAAAGCAGGAAAAACAACACTCATTAAGGCAATTGCTCAGAGTGTTACCAAAAATCATCCTGAAATTATACTTATGGTTTTACTGATAGATGAGCGTCCGGAAGAAGTGACGGATATGCAAATGTCTGTTTCTGCGGAGGTGATAAGTTCCACATTTGATCAATCTCCTGAAAATCATATAAGAGTTGTCGAGCTGGCACTTGAGCGAGCAAAAAGACTTGTTGAGATGGGAAATGATGTAATGATTTTATTGGATGGTATCACCCGGTTAACCAGGGCGTACAACCTTTTGAGTTCAAATACGGGGAAGACTCTGTCAGGTGGTTTGGATCCAGCTGCAATTAAAGGGCCTAAAAAATTCCTTGGTGCTGCAAGAAATATTTTAAATGGAGGGAGTCTCACAATGCTCGCTACTGCACTGATCGATACAGGATCCAGACTCGACCAGGTTATATATGAAGAATTTAAAGGTACGGGTAATATGGAAATTATATTGAACAGATCACTTGCGGAACAGATGTTATTCCCTGCTGTAGATATAAAGAGGTCGGGTACAAGAAAAGAAGAACTTTTGTATACGCCCGAGGAATACAAAAAGATTTGGACTTTGAGGAAATTCATTAGCTCTTTTGATCCCTCTGAATCTCTATCAAGATTACTGGATATGCTGAAGAAGACTGAATCAAATAAAGAATTTCTCGAAAGTATAATAACCGGCGATGAAAAATAGAATAGGGAAAATAGAAGTTATAACAGGGTGTATGTTTTCTGGAAAAAGCGAGGAACTCCTGCGAAGAGTTCGGCGGGCGCGCATTGCAAAGCAGAAGATACAGGTATTTAAACCCTTGATTGATACAAGATATTCTGAGGTAGAAATTGTTTCTCATGACGGAGAAAAGACACAGGGGTATCCGGTAAAAACAGCAGTGGAAATTATGGATAAAATTGACAGCGATACAGATGTAGTCGCAATTGATGAGGCACAGTTTTTTGACGATGCACTTGTGGATGTTGTTAACAATATAGCAGGTGATGGCAGGCGCGTTATTGTGGCGGGGTTAGATATGAATTTTCGTGGGGAGCCTTTTGGGCCAATGCCCAATCTTATGGCTATTGCAGACGAGATATTAAAACTCCATGCTATTTGTGCTATTTGTGGTGAAGAAGCTACCAGGACACAGCGGCTGATTGATGGAAAACCGGCAAGTTATGATGACCCCATTATTGTAATCGGAGCATTAGAAAAATATGAAGCGCGGTGCCGAAAGCACCATTATGTTTTGAATAAACCTGACGAGCAGAGTAAGTAAGCCATGAAAAACAAGTTAGAAAAACTTGTCAAAAGGTATGATGAACTGACCGACCTTCTTTCAAAACAAGAAGTGCTCTCCAATCAGCAACTTGTAAAAAAATATTCAGTAGAGCGCAAAGAACTTCAGAATATCATCGAAAAAATTAGAACATTTCTAAGAATTGAAAAAGAGTTGAAAGAGGCATCTGATTTATTAACGAGTGACGACCCCGAAATGAAAAGACTTGCTGAAAAAGAAATTGAAATTCTGACAGAGGAAAAGGAGAGGGCACTTAAAGACATAAAACTTTCACTTTTACCAAAGGACCCAATGGATGGGAAAAATATTATTATGGAAATACGTGCAGGGGTTGGTGGGGATGAAGCGGCTCTTTTTGTAGCAGATTTGTATAAAATGTACACAATATATGCTGAAAAGAAGGGGTGGAAAGTAGAGATAATGGATTCTCACCCAACTGATATCGGTGGATTTAAGGAAATTATTTTTTCTATTTCAGGGAAGAATGCTTATAAGCGTTTTAAATACGAAAGCGGGGTACATAGGGTTCAAAGAGTGCCTGAAACAGAATCATCCGGAAGAATTCACACGTCTACTGTGACAGTTGCAGTCCTTCCTGAGGCAGAGACGGTTGATTTAGAAGAAATTATCAACCCGGAGGATTTACGCATAGATGTTTATCATGCAAGCGGGCATGGCGGGCAGAATGTGCAAAAAGTGGCAACAGCTATACGCATTTTACATAAACCAACAGGTACTATGGTAATTTGTCAGGATGAGCGTTCTCAGCTTCAGAATAAAATTAAAGCGATGAGAATTCTTTATGCGAGACTGTATGATTTTTTTCAGAATCAGAAAGATCAGGAAATGATTGAAAAACGGCGTTCGCAGGTTGGCAGGGGAAATCGAAACGAACGGATCAGGACGTATAATTTTCCGCAGGGGCGTGTGACAGATCATCGCATTAACTTTTCGCTGTATAATTTGCCTTCTATTCTTGAAGGAGAAATAGACGAGTTACTCGACAAACTTATTGAAGAAGATGAGAGGGAACAGTTAGAACTGCTGGAAACTAAAGAATAGTGATTTGTTAATGGATGTAAAGTCTCTTATTCTGTTTGGTCAAAAATCTTTAAACAATATAACTGACACTCCACGTTTAGAATCTGAACTTTTACTTTCTTATGTATTAAAAATAGAGAGGGAAAAGATTCTTGCAAGTTTTACAAAAGACGTTTCGCTTGCTGATGAAGAAAATTTTAAATTACTTGTCAAAAAACGGCAATCAGGATATCCTTTTTCTTATATAACAAACCATAAAGCTTTTATGGGGTTAGATTTTTTTGTACGAGAAGGAGTACTTATTCCTCGTCCCGAGACAGAGATGTTGGTGGAAGAGGCGATAAAAATATCTAACGGGGAAGAGAAATATGTACTTGATATAGGCACTGGAACAGGTTGTATTATTCTTTCTTTTCTTTATTATAACCACAAAAGCAGTGGTTTGGGTGTTGATGTTTCTGATGTTGCTGTTGAAACAGCTAAAAAAAATGCATTGCAATTTAATCTATCTGGTAGGGTAAATTTTGTGCGGAGAGATTGTAGAGAGATTACTTTTGACGAGGAATTTGACATTGTTGTTTCTAATCCTCCGTATGTGAAAAAGGAGAATTGTAAAAACCTTTATTTTGAGCCTGTTAACGCCCTTGACGGAGGGAGTGACGGGTTTGATTTTTATCCGAGCCTTATCGAGAAGTCTTATAAATTTTTAAGGAAAGAGGGGGTATTGATTATCGAAATTGATGATGGAATGGAACACACAATAATGAATGAAATGAAAAAAACTGGGTATAAAGATATTAAAATCTTAAAGGACCTTGCAGGGTTCTATAGAATGGCCGAGGGAGTTAAGTAAATGAAAGAATTTGAATTAGCCAGGAAAGCTTTGTTGGAACACAAGATTATCGCCTTTCCTACGGATACAGTCATAGGGATTGGTGTGAATGGACTGGACCAACTCGCAGTGAAGAAACTGTTTACATTAAAAAATAGGCCTCTTGAAAAACCGCTTTCTTTGCTTACTTATTCTTTTACAGAGATTTTGAAATATGCAAGACTTATCCCATCTTACGCATATCCTTTGCTTAAGACGTATTTCCCCGGGCCAATGACTGCAGTGTTTTATTCTGACAAAATTTTATATACAACTCCTTTGGGCAAGGGGACAAGCATTGGTGTAAGAATTCCGAATTTACCTATTTTACTTGATTTTCTTGCATACATAAAAATGCCCCTTCTTACGACAAGCGCTAATGTATCCAATAGA
>DBOM01000005.1 GCA_002299965.1 Caldiserica bacterium UBA646
GTTGCCGGGCTTCACAGGGTCCGTCCCTCCACCACTCTTGATAAGAGTTTATTTTTTTTATCTAAATAAATTATACACAAAAAAAATGAAAAGTCAAATTTTTTTAAAAATTCTTCTGTGTTTACCATACAAAAAGGGGCAGGTGTACACCTGTCCCTTTAAAAAATTTACTTTTTAATCTATTTACCCGCCGTATGTGATCGTTATTGTCCTTGTATCTGGGTCCCAGCCGTATTTTTGCCGTATCTTTTTTGTATAGAACTTAAACGTCACTCATCTTTGCCTGATATCTTTGGGCTATATCTTCAAATATCGCTCCGCATAATTCTCCACACTACTTCTTTCTTAACTGCTTTTATAAATTCTTTTGCAATGTCAATTCCGTATGTTGCATCATCTTTCATTACATCTACTTCTAAGCCGTAAAGCATTGTATGCCTACTCTTTCTGTAACTGTCTAATGTATTTGCGTATTCGGAAAGGTGGGGATATTTTTCCTTAATGTATGTAACTACACAGATATGGCTTCGCTCTTTTATACCGTCTCTGAAGAGTAGTGCTCTTGCAGCATGAAACATTGCCGTATAGACAGAGACAACAGCCAGATCATACATTTGATCCTTCACACAGAGGCGGGCATTAGATAGATGTCTGTTAGCATTTATAATTTCTTTATCTACAACACTTTTTGTGAATTTGTATTTACGAAGTAACTCTTTCTCAAAACATTCTTTCAGATTCAAGGTAACTCGCTTCCGTAAAGCAAGATGTGGTCTTTCATTACCGTTGTGTAGAATGAATCATTTTCCTTTTTCAGCTTCAGCCATTTGCCTATGCTGAAAACTTCAATATTTATTTCTTTTCCGATTGTTTCTTCTACGTTGTGGAGGTGGAATTTTTGTTTTCCTGAAGCTATGACAAGAATATCAATATCACTTTTTTCGTTGAACTCACCCATTGCATAGCTTCCATACAAAACAATGGAAGTTGGTTTATCAAATGCTTCTGTAACTTTTTCTACAAGCCCTGCCTCGTGTATCAAGGACAAACCTATAAAACGCTTTAATTCGTTTGTAATATAGTTGTCTGTGAGTTTGTAGTAATGAGCTTGTCCTAAACCCAGGCTTTTCTTCTCTAGTATTTGTGATTCTAAAAGCTCCCTCAGCGTCTTACTGCATATGCCAGGGCTGAGATTTAACTTCTTTGCAATTTCTTTTACATACACTTCTTTTGAAGGATGCAGCGCAAAGTACTGCAATATTTTCCAGGAAGCATACTTATTGAATAATTTAATCATATGAACCTCCATTCATTACAGTGAACACCTGTTCAGTATATTGAACACCTCTAACAAGTGCTGATTTTGCAATTCTTTTCATATTAAATTATATCATAAATTATTTATATTCAAATCTAATTTTAATCATTGAGTAAATCATAATAAATAACATATAACCAGCATTAATTTTTTGCTTTCCCCTTTAATCTATTTACCCGCCGTATGTAATTGTTATTGTCCTTGTATCGTTGTCCCAGCCGACTTCACAACCAAGAGATTCAGCAACGAAACGGAGTGGCAACATTGTCCTATCGTTTACTATAATTGGCTTTACATTATGATTATCTGGATCAATGTATACTTCTGTTCCGTTTACTCTTGCTTGTGGATTGTCTATCCATAATTCTATTACCGTTCCTTTAAAGTTGATTGTGACCTTTCTCTCTGTTCCGTCCCAGCTGATTGTTCCTCCCAAAGCTTCAACAATTGCTCTAATGGGTACAACTGTTCTCCCCCACTCGGGAATAATTACAGGCGTAGTGCCTCTGCCAAGGTCTATTTCCTGAGAAACATCATTTACGGTCATCATCGGATTGTCTGGTTGAAGTGTAATAACTATTTCTTGAGCAAGTAGTGTATAAGTCACTGTAATTGTTTTAGTTGCGGTATTACCCTCCTTGTCTGTTGCAATAATTGTTATTGTGTTTGTCCCTTTTATGAGGTTAACTGTTTTAGAGAAAAACCCATAATCAACAGAAACTTCACTGCCATTTACTGTTACTTTATCTATACCTGATTCATCATCAATTGCCATTCCTGAAATGTGAATCGTATTTGTATCTACCACAGAATTGTCAGCTGGAGAGTTTATCTCTATCCTTGGCGGGGCTGTATCAGCACAGACAACAGTGACCTCGTCAGACGGGTCAGAATAAACTGTCATTTCTTTAAATAAATTTTCTATTGTTCTTACATAGTAGTAATATGTTTTGCCAACTTCAATATTGGTGTCCGTATAAGTACTTGTGAAAGGGCTAACTGTCGCAATCAATGCTTCTTCTCCTGAAGATGTTCCTCTATATATTGTGTAACCAGTAACTTCATAATAACCACTTGGATATCTCCATTCGACCTGGTTCCATTTTAAACTTACAGAATTATTTTTGAATGTAGCCTCAAGATTTGTCGGAGAGTAAGGCAAATAGTTTTTCAGCCACTCTTTCATCTCTTCTAAGCTCAGTTCGCCATAGCTATCTTTCCATCTGTCAAAAAATCCAGTGCAATCTTCGCCTGTCAATTTACTTAGAGAAGCTTCAGCATCTTCCTTGGTTAATGTGTTTACATCATAATTCCCAAGAACGTATTTAGCAAAAACTCTGTAATGATCTAGTATTAAAATCCCCATTGGCAAGTCTATTGGTGATATAATAGCCATTTCAATGTCGACAAAAAGCGGGATTGTATAGTTGCGGTAATCATCTTTCATCCAATTATCTGAAGCTAAAACTTTTACAAATTCATCGAGACCGTCTTTATATGGCTGAATATACTCTTCGACAGGAATATCTTCATAGCCGTCCAAATATTTTTTATAAAGAGCTGAATGGTCCTGGTTTGTAATTAAATCAATCGCTAATTCTAAATCTTTATTGTTTATTTCGTGGTCTATATTTTTATATTTTTGATATAGATATCCAATTGCATCTTCTATAGAATTTTTGCCATTCGTTTCTTTTTGAATTAAATTGTCTAACCAAATACCTATCACGCAGCCTCTGTAATATCTCTCTTTTATTTCATATCTTGAAGCATATTTTGTTCCCTGTGCTGCCTTGTATACTAAGTAATAATGGTATATTTTGCCTAAATACGTCTCATCTCCCGTTATTTCATATGCCAACTTGTTGCCTAAGTATGATTCCCCTATACCTTTAGTGATTAAAGTATTACCTGCAGCTGGCGCAAACCCTTTTTCACACATCCATGAATACTGCAAATGCCCAATTACTTCATCATATCTCTCAGGAGACCAATACATATTTCCTCCGGCTATCATCGCTGCTCCCTCATACATCCATCCATCTTTGTTTTGAAACGTATTGAACATAGGAAAAACTGGGTAAGGATTTTCTCCAAACATCTTAGTCAATTCATTTAAAGCCAAAACTACTCTTTGGACATAGAACTGAATGCCTTCTTCTTTAGCAAGCCAAAGGCGAGCACAATTGCTTTGATCGTCTTCGAAAACCCCAAATTTTACTACACAATCCCCAGCATTGCTTTCAGCATAGAATTTCATCTTTCCGAAGTAAATTCCCTGTCTTTGTACAAAATCACGAACTAGAGAATTTGTTATTTGAGGGACTTCATAATATGGACCCCGGTCAATATATGGAGTAACTATCTGCCAGTCGGCTGGTAAATTAAATTTTATTTTAATTTCTGTAACATTAGCAGAATCCCATGGTACCATGGATGTAAATTGCATGATAAGCATTCCGCACTCATTATCTATATAGACACCAGTTGATTTCTGGCCAATCTCGCGAGATTCTATAGGGTGAAACGGAATGATCTTACTCATATCATAGTCGATAAATAAAACTCCCCCGTTTTGATATACTTTCCATGCAAAATTTCCCAAGTATGCGACTGTGAGAGTCGTTGTTTGATTTCTTACCTGTAAGTTTGATATATATTCTTCTAAATTCTCACGCCCGGAAAAAATGCAAAAAGTGAATTCACCAGGGTTAAGATTTTTTATTTCTATATTCACATGAAATGTAGGTTTATCTTTCTCAACAGTAACTGTATAGAAAAGTTCAAGTCCATCAGATGTTTTTACAGTATCAGAGTTAGTAGTATTTATTATGGGGTGAGTAGTAGGAGAACTGCCTACCGCATAAGAGAAAGGAATATGTATAGCATAAGTAAATAATAATGACATACATATTGTTAAGACAATCATCATCACTAAAATTCTTTTCATTATTGCCCCCTTAATCCTTTTATTTCATCATCTCTAACATTGCTTTTTCCAGCTCTCCGTTTTTTGCTATCTTAATCTTTTGGTTTAAGAAGCTTTTTATCTTCAGGTTTTTTTAGAAAATTCTTCTTTGATACTATAGATCGTTTAAGTCGTTTTTCTAATTTTTTTCTAGCATCTCCGGAGATTTTTCCTCCTGCTTTAGCATCGGATTTTAATTTTGGTACGTCTTTAGAATTTTCTGTGCGATGTATTTCTGTAGTTGCTCTTTCTCCTAACATCGTAAAAATCAATTCTAAATCATCCATATGGTCGCGAAGATTTTCTCTTTTTAATCTTTTCAATTTTTTGTATTCACTTGGCGTTATGCCAAATGTTGCTTTAGAAATTTCTGCTGTCAAAATTTCATAATCCTTTTGTTCCTCTGCTCCTCGTTTCTGCCATTCATCCGTCAGGTCTTCGCGGATAGCAATGCCACGCATTCTTTTTTCAATCCAGTTATCAGAATATCCTTTGAGTTTATAAAGCATTCTTGTCCTTTTTGTCGCTAATTCCGGATTTTCAATTTCCTGCACTCGTTCATAGCCTACCTTTGCTAACCATCTTTTAAAAGGCTCTGCTTTAGGAGAGGGGATTGATTGGATAATGCGGAAAATCCCTTCAGTGTTGGCGCAGTCCGTTACATATTTTTTACCGTCAGAAGCTTCTAATTTCAGTCCGTGACATTTTGTCACGACCTCACTTTCTTCTTTCTTCAACCTTTGTTTCAACTTTCTCCAATATGCTCCAGCATCAATGCTATCCGTTAGCACTTCACACACATCAACTACCGAAAACCACCACTCGTTGTTGGAGATGGTTTTTCTGATTTTTTTGCCTTTGAATAATGCAATTTTAGTTGTTTCCATAATTTACTCCTACCAAAATTCTTTTCATTTTATACCTCCCCATTTTTTATTTTACTGTCTTTGCAATTATTTCCAAATTTATTTTGGGAGGTTTGTGATAAGTTTTTTAAGGTTGTTGAGTGACAACCATACAAAAAGGGCGGGTGTACACCTGCCCTTTTAGAATTTATTTATTTTTAATTTAGCTATCCGCCGTATGTAATTGTTATTGTCTTTGTATCTGGATCCCAGCCGACTTCACAACCAAGAGATTCAGCAACGAAACGGAGTGGCAACATTGTTCTGTCATTTACAATAATTGGCTTTACATTATGGTTATCTGGATCAATGTATACTCCTGTCCCATTTACTCTTGCTTGTGGATTGTCTATCCATAATTCAATTACTGTTCCTTTAAAGTTGATTGTGACTTTTCTTTCTATTCCATCCCAACTGATTGTTCCCCCTAATGCTTCAACAATTGCTCTGATGGGCACAACTGTTCTCCCCCACTCAGGAATGATAACAGGCGTAGTGCCTCTGCCAAGGTCTATTTCCTGAGAAACATCATTTACGGTCATCATCGGATTGTCTGGTTGAAGTGTAATAACTATTTCTTGAGCAAGT
>DBOM01000009.1 GCA_002299965.1 Caldiserica bacterium UBA646
TTCCTCACGATGCTCAAAAAGTCAAAGAAATTTCAGAGATAATTGAAGAGCCTTTATTTGAGGAAAACATAAGAGATCTCTTTATATTCACTGCAACACAATATCTTTTGCCATTGCACTTTCTTGTCAATCAGTACATAAAAACTATAGGAGGAAAACGGTTAGAAAAATATATAAAATACACACCAGGGCTTAAAAAAATTAATAAATCTCTGCAAGAAGAAAAGGGCATTAAAAAAAAGATTATTGATTACCTTACCAAAAATAAACTTTGTTCTTTGTCATCCATTAAGAAAAATTTCGGTCGTACAGCCGTGCAGCACATAAAAGATTTAGAACAGATTGGTATTGTTAAACGTATTTCAGTAGAAACAGGAAAAACTACTAAATATCTGACTCTTACATATGGTGAAAAAGAAACAAAAAAAATGCTGGATAGTATAGAAAAGAAACAATTTCGCAGTGCTGTTTCAATTGTTGAAAGATTGAATAAAACAAAAACACATATACTGGACGAAAAAACACTTATTAAAGGAATAAAATACGGGCGTGCCACGTTAGAAATCTTGCTGAAAGAAAATATTCTGAAAGAAGCACCTTTAATAATTCAAGGAACTACCAATACGCAGACGCAAGTCCCCCAATTTATTAGCGGTAGTAGTTTAAAGACAAGAAATAGACAGATCATTCGACAGATACAGACCGAGATAACGCCTGAAGGAAAAACATTGGTTATATTCCCAGAGCTTGCTCTTATCCAGAGAGTTGAAGAAGAGTATAGAGAGGCATTTGGAGATGATCTTTTTGTATGGAAAGGAACAAATAAAAGAAATTTTATAAAAGATGTAAATATGATGGGAAAGCGCGTCATTCTTGCTACATCCTTTTCTCTATTCATTGAAATTTCGCAACTTGAACTCATTGTAGTTGCGAATGCGTCGTCTAAATATTTCAAGCAAGGTGATTTTCTTCCATTTAACGCACTAATTGTTGCTCTAAAAAGGGCTTCTCTAGAAAAAACAAAACTTATATTCTCATCGGTGTTACCGGAAGATAATATTTTTTTCCTGATAAAAAAAGGGTTGATTCAACAAAAAGAAAAAGAAACCTTAGAAACAAACATACAAATAGTAGATATGCGACGGGAATTCAAATGCAAAAATAGAAAAATGTTGTCAAGATCTTTTGAAAAACAGATGAGAAATGTATTAAACAGGGATGGCAATGTAGCGCTTCTTCTCAACAGAAAGGCCTATTCGACATTTATGATGTGTCGGGAGTGCGGGTATGTAATTAAATGCCCTGGTTGCGAGACTTCGCTTTATTATGACAAAGAAAAAAATAAACTTGTATGTCCTGTCTGCGGATACACAACCAACCTTCTGGATGTCTGCCCGCGTTGCAAAAGTCCGAATATACACTATTTTGGAGGTGGAGTGCAAAAACTTATCGAGCAAGTAGAAGGTTTGTTTCCAAATATCACAGTGATAAAGATGTTGAGTAGCGGCAAGGCTTCTGAAAGAAAACTCTTGGATTCAAAGGATTATTCGCGCACTGTGTTTGTTGGCACTGAATTTTTGTTAAGCCACTTATTGCTGGATAATGTAGATTTGTTCGGATTTATTAGCATTGATATATTTTTACACCACTTTGCTTTTGATGCTGCAATGAATGCCATGCAAATTGTATCAGAAGTTGCAGGAGAAATGGATGGGAAAGAAATTATTGTACAAACATATCTTCCGGAACATTACGCTGTAAGTGCCATTCAAAATATGGATTATAAACAGTTTTTTAAAGAAGAGTTTTTAATACGAAAAGAGTTGTCATATCCTCCGTTTAAGAATCTCATTATATTTACTTTTAAGGGAAAAAAGAATTACGAAACATTGGGAAACGGCCTCAAGTTTAAAAAAATCCTTCAAAGAGAATTTGGCAAAGAAGTAGAAGTTCTCGGACCTTCCCCTGCAGCTATACCAAAAAAGGGAGAACATTATTTTTATGAAATGAGCATCAAGACAAATCTAACAATAAATAAAATTAGACCTATATACTTTGAATTTTTAAAGAAAAAAACTGTACAAATTCGCCCGGAAGTGCACCTTTGTCCTTTAATTATCTAACAAAATATCTGTTTTCTACACAGTTTTTGAGTTTAAATTTTTGCAGTTTCGAATGCACGTCATTCATACGAGGTCTCTGAAAACCCTACTTTGTCACCCTGAATTTATTTCAGGGTCTCTTAACTTATTGATTTTATTGAACGCTGAAACAAGTGGAGCATGACATTTTGTTCTATTTTCATACTTTTTCAGAGACCTCCACGCATCTTTTTGACTACGTTTTTCTTTGTCGTATAATGGTAGAAAGTAATTAGTAATTGTAGAGGTAAGAAATAAAAAAATTGAACAAGGATATAACATTGTGAAAGAAGCATATCCGAACTTCGGATATAGCACCAAATTGGAAGTATATACACACCTTACTGTGGATATAACCGAGTTATCGGAAATGGTTTTTAGGTTGAAAAAGCAATTAAGTAGGAGGCTATAAAGATGGGTATTAATAAAGAAGAGATAGAGGAATATCTAAATAGATGGCAGGATATCTTAAGATTAAGGGATTGGGATATAGTAATCAAAATAGTTAAAACCAAATGGAGAAAATCTGGAGATATAAAAATTGATTTTGAGGATAAGAAAGCAACCCTTTTGGTGAATCATACTCCAAAGTGTACGAATCTTGAAGAGTTAGTGGTGCACGAATTGCTCCATCTGAAGTTATACGGGATGGATCAAATGATTGAAAGTCTCTTATCTATTGTCTTCGGTGAGAAAGAAGATGATTCAAAACGGGAGTTCGCTTACACACAATTCATGGTGCTTTTGGAGTCTACTGTTGAAGATTTAACAAAAGGTTATCTCACAGCCACTGGGAGTCAAAAATCACTATCCTTTGGTCGGTTACAAAGGATTATTGATGAAGAACTTGGAAATAATCGAAAGGAGTGACAATTCTATACGCCACTTCCGATAACAGCGTGTATGCGGCTACGGTTCCCCTAACGGTGAGCCCTTACTCATATCTTCGCTATGCTCGGGCATCGCATACGCGCGAACGTTATATGCCATTCCGAATCCCATCTTTTAAAAAAGGTGTTTATATAAATTTAATTTAACTTTAACTCAAAGTGATTTAACGGTTTTGCTCGGGTGTTGCACCTCGCTCCACCCAAATCGACTAAAGTCGACTTCGTTAAACGCCATTCGCATTGGTATTTGCATTATTGCTAAAAGATCTTGTCATTCGCTATGGAGAAGAATACCTTGAGTATAAGAGAAAAGAATAAAAGGTGTATAATATGTGTGGGGTGAGTGATACGACAATTAAAAAAATTTCTAAGTTCAAGTTCTTAGTAGAAAAAACAGGAAAAATGAGGGTGCCTGTGTTACTTTACAGCACAGATAACCTTGTAAAATTTACTGGCAAAGATAAGGCACTTGAACAGCTTATTAACGTAGCGACGCTTCCTGGAATTGTAAAATACGCGCTTGGTATGCCTGATATGCATCAGGGATATGCATTTCCAATAGGCGGAGTAGCCGCATTTGATTTGGAAAATGGTGTTGTTTCTCCAGGTGGAGTAGGTTTTGATATCAACTGCGGAGTGAGAGTCATAAAAACCAATCTTTCGTATAAGGATGTAAAGGGGCAGCTGGATAAACTGGGAAATATACTCTTTGCAAATATTCCAGCTGGAGTCGGCTCTGAAGGAAAAGAAAAATTTAGTTCCGAGGAAACCAAAGACGCAATGAGACTTGGTATAATATGGGCAAAACATAAAGGGTTTGCATGGAAAGAAGATGAAGATGCAACTGAGGAAAATGGAAGAATGAGAAACGCAGATCCAGTCTTTGTCAGCAAAAGGGCAATAGATAGAGGAAAAGTCGAATTAGGTACTCTCGGTGCAGGCAATCATTTCTTAGAAATAGACAAGGTAAGCGAGATATACAATGAAACGATTGCAAGGCAGTTTGGCTTATTTAAAGATCAAATTCTTATCTGGATTCATACAGGTTCACGCGGGCTTGGACATCAAGTTGCAACAGATTATTTGCAGATGATGTTTCCAAAAATGGAAAAATATGGGATTCCATTTATCGACAGAGATTTTGTATCGTTGCCTATATCTGCTCCGGAATCAAATATGTATCTTAAAGCAATGGCATCAGCTGCAAACTTTGCCTGGGTAAACAGGCAAATTCTTACATACTTTGTCCGACTTTATTTCTCTTCTGTTTTTAACGAATCACCTGAGAATTTAGGAATGGATCTTCTTTATGATGTAGCGCATAACATTGCAAAATTTGAGAAATACAAAATAAACGGAAAAGAGAAAATCCTTTTGGTGCATCGCAAAGGTGCAACACGTTCTTTTCCAAAAGGACATCCAGATCTCCAGGGATTATATCGAGAAACAGGCCAGCCAGTTCTACTCCCAGGTGATATGAAAAGAGGTTCGTACATACTTGTTGGCAATGAAAAATCGCTTTCGGAAACATTTGGGAGTGTTGCACATGGGGCAGGACGGCTTCTCAGCAGGCACAAAGCACTAAAAACACTTACATTAGAACACGTGCAAAAAGAAATGGACGAAAATAATATCATACTACATGCAAAAACGAGGCGTATCATTATGGAAGAAGCCCCGGAAGCTTATAAAGATGTTCATGAAGTAGTAAAACCTATAATGGGAGAGCAACTTGCTGAACTTGTGGTTCACTCTGAGCCCCTCTTTGTGTTAAAGGGGTAATCGTTAATTCTAAAGAAGCTCTATTCTTTCTTTGCTGTCTCCTGTGTAATTATTGTAAAGCATTTCTTACTACTTGTGTAAATTAATACTTTTTTAAGAGTTTTCTGTTTGAGGAAAATAAGTGTTAACTATCTCAATCAAACATAAAATAAAATTGCAAAATAATGTGCTATACTGCCGCCAAGAACAAATAAATGCCATATGGCGTGATGAAATGGAATCTTTTTCCCTAAATAAAATATAGTACCTAAACTGTAAAATACCCCACCAATGATAAGTAGCTGAATGCCATTAGCTGGCACAGATTT
>DBOM01000077.1 GCA_002299965.1 Caldiserica bacterium UBA646
CCCCTCTTCCCAAAACCGCCTGGAACAAGGATGCCATTTACTCCTTCTAAGAGAGAAGTTGAAGTTTCTAAAAGTTCTGACTCAATCCATTGTATGTCAACGTTTACGCCTGTCTCAAAAGAGCTGTGTCTTATTGCTTCATTCAATGAAAGATAAGCATCTTGTAATTTTATATACTTTCCGACTATAGCAAGCTTCACTATTCCCTTTCTCTCTATTCCCTTTTTTACCATTTCCTGCCAATCAGAAAGCTTTGGTTCTCTATCCCTGAGATGTAAAATTCTTGAGAGTGTACAACTTATACCCCCTTCTTCGAGAATCAAGGGAACCTTATAAATCAAATCGGCATTGCTTAAAGAAAAGATATTCTCCTCGCGTACATTTGTAAAGAGTGCAATTTTCTTTTTTTCCTCTTTACCTATATCCTTTTCGCCTCTTGCAATAATGATATCTGGTTGAATACCTATTTTCCTGAGCTCTCCTACGCTGTGCTGTGTAGGCTTTGTTTTAAGTTCGCCTGTCGTTTTAAGATAAGGAATATAAGTAAGCTGGACAAAAGCAACATTTCCATCCCCTTCTTCCATTTTAAATTCTCTTATTGATTCAAGAAACGGCAAGCTTTCTATATCTCCGACTGTTCCTCCCACTTCAACTATTATTATATCCTTATCCGAATTCTCAGATACAATTCTTATTCTTTTCTTGATCTCTTCTGTTATATGTGGAATAATTTGCACAGTTGAACCTAAATAGTCGCCCTTTCTTTCTTTTTGAATGACAGTTTGATATACTTGTCCGCTTGTTACATTATTTTCTTGGAAAAGATCCTCATCAAGAAACCTCTCATAGTGGCCAAGGTCCAAATCTGTTTCTGCTCCATCTTCAGTAACAAACACTTCTCCATGCTGAAAGGGGTTTTGCGAACCTGCATCAATATTTAGATAGGGATCAAATTTTAAAATCGTAACATTGTAACCCTCGCTTTTTAGAATTCTTCCTATAGATGCAGAGGTAATCCCTTTTCCAAGAGAGGACATTACTCCACCTGTAACAAAGATGTACTTTTTCATTTTTTCCAACCCTCCATGTGCAACGTTTTTCTTACTATTCCAAAACAGAAGTTATACAATAATTTAAAGCGACGTCTATATATATTTCCTTTTGATATAGATTAATTTATTTTTGCAAAAAATCAAACACAGAACTACAAAAACAATTTCTAATTTCTTGATTTTTATAACAAGGACTCTAAAATATAAACAAAATAAGAGGAGGCAAAATGAAAATCTGTACATTTAAAGAAGAAAAAATTGAAAAAGTAGGAATCATTTACAAAGATCAAGTCATTGACATTGCGCTTTTATCAGACACGCTGAGTAATCTCGGAAAAGAAGAATTTCCTGCTATCTGGAGCATTGTTGAGCTAATTCAAAAATGGGAGAAGGTTAAAAAAATGATGAAAGTAGGGGAAAAAACATTTGGGAATAAATTTCTTCCAATTTTTTCTGCAAAAAAACCAGCACTTGGCGCACCCGTGGCAAGAGAAAGCAAAATCATATGCCTTGGCAAAAACTACTCTGCACATGCAAAAGAAACAGGAAGTAGCATCCCGGAAGCGCCAATACTTTTTGGCAAATTTGCCGATTGCATAGTAGCAAATGAGGCCCCGGTTATCTATCCTGAATATGCAAAAAGAATAGACCCTGAAATAGAACTTGCCGTAGTTATAGGTAAAGTAGGCAAAAATATCCCGATAAAAAACGCAATGGAATATGTATTTGGTTATACGATTGCAAATGACATCACAGAAAGAGAAATGGAATATAGCGATATGAAAAAAGGACAGCCATGGTTCAGATCAAAAAACTTTGACAAAGCAATGCCAATAGGGCCGTACATTGTGACAAAAGATGAAATTAAAAATCCGGATAAACTGGACATTGAGCTCAGTGTAAATGGAAAAGTACGTCAAAAAGGAAACACCAAAGATATGATTTTTAAGATTAATTATCTTATTTATTACATTTCTCAATACCTAACCCTTTATCCCGGAGATATCATCTCAACAGGTACAGTATCGGGTATCGCGCCGGTTAAAAAAGGTGATGTAATACAGTGTTATATAGAAAAAATAGGGACGCTAAAAAACAGGGTAAAATAGACAGGCAAAAGAATTTAGAATAGAGAACACGTTTCTAAAAGTAAAGAAGGATTGTTTATAAGCTCGTAAAGAATAATATAAGACGCATGGCGCAAAGGCAAGAGGCGTAGCTGATTCTGTCGGCGTACCGTCCTCAAATACCTGCTCAGAAAGTAGGTATGTAGGGGCTGCAAACTGCTCTATTGCAGTAAGATATTTTCTTGCATCATTTCCTCTCATTAACTCGAAAATACCTCTCTCTGCAGTAAGAAACACCCATAATTTACCTTCCGGGTGTGCTGGATTATCAAAACCATATACATCTCCATTGTATCAATAAAATGAAACACCTTTCCCGGTGCCAACCTTTAACAAACTGTCAACTGCTTCAACACTATTTTGTATAAAAGGATGTTTTGCATCGTAAAGTCCCGTAAAAACAAGATACAAAAAATCTGCTGAAATCATCTCTTTGGGAGAAAAATATTTACCTTTTAAAAACATTTTATTATACTGCATACCAATAAAAATACAGGCGCAAATATATGGGTTTATCCCTTCCCATTAACATTTGGAAATTTTAAGCGGACACTGTCATTAATCAAAAATTCAGATATTACCTTTTTATCGGCATCCAGTACTTGAATAGAGTCTTCTGTCCTAACAAGGATGCCTATAATGTTATTATTTTTTACTGCGCATATATAGTTCTCGATAGCAATAATTTTAATATCTTTGTACAACCCAAGAGCAAAAGTTTCGCTGACAAGAATTTTTCCGTAAGGATCCGAAGGAAATAAATATTTTTTAAATTTCATAATGCTTTCTTCAAGCTTGCAAGAATAACTTTTGATATCAACGAACTGCAAGCCGCTCCATCCTGCCTGGTAATAAAACCTATTATCAGTTGACAGCACATAGTTTGTGTCGATGGGGCTGGATGGGGTTGGTCCGGCACCTTCCTCTATAAAAATAGTGTGCCAGACACCTTTTTCGCTGTTTATATTCCATATGTAAAGAAGAAGCTTTATTTCCAGTAACGAAGGTTTAGCTGGAAGAGAATAAGAAATAAGTACGTTTATATTATCGCCATCGTCGTAAATGGCAACCGGATGTCCATAATCTACAACCGAATACTCAGTGCCGTCCAGTCCTTTAGCAACAGAAGTAAAGTGCATCTCTTTTTCAATATATTGCTCGCCATTCCATATTTTTATTAAGTAGTGGAAATATCCATCGTTTCCATCAGTTAATTTAATCATTATTATGTTGTTTCCATAAAGCTTCGGAGAAGATTCATCTGAAACATCAATCTTCTCCACCCTTCTATATATAGACATAATACTCTTTGCGGTCCCCGGTAAAATTATATAACTCTCTCCATCCCAGGATAATGGATAAGCCCAATTTTCAACTGGCATTAAGTATGGGGCTGGCGGAATTGAATAAATAACCTTGCCTGTTGAAACAATTTCCCCGGATTGTAAATCCCAGTAATTGAGATACGCTTTAATTTCCGAACCATTGTCAGTTTTAAATACAAGAAAAGGAATAAACTCTTCAGAAACAATATTTCCAGCATTTTCTATACTCTCTTTCATTAATGCAAATCCTTCTTCTTCCGCTTCCTCGGTTACTTTAGGTGCCAATGCTTGAACTAATACAAAATGTGGCTCTTCATCCATCGATGTATTTATAAAGAATTGAAGTGTACCTTTTACAATATCCCCTCGGTTATCAATGTTAGCAACTGCTTTAAGCACAAAATTAAAAACTTCTTGATCCCCAATGGAACCTTTCAATTCTTCACGCCAATTATTTAGCGACGCTTCTGCTTCATCTATTTGTGCTTGAGAGAGCTCTCCCCTTTTTAAATCCAGGTATCTCAACATGCCCTTTATTGTAGGCAATTCATCAACTTTTTCAGCCCTCAATGTCATAATAATTTTTGTATTAAAAACTATTTCTGCTTTACCACCCTCAAAGGCCCATGCCTCCGGTATCGTTTCAACCAAAATATCCTTATAATAATTGGAATTGCTTTCAATAATCCAGCTTTTCATCTCCTCAGAAAGCTGATGAATAATGATATCGGAATCATACGTCGTTCTTTTACGTAAAATGCCATTAAAGAAAAAAACAGATAAAATTATTATGGCAGCTAAGATAATGATTAAAATAATTAAAGATTTCTTTTTCATATTACCCTGATGCCCCCCACTATAAAAAATATTAACTTAACTTCTACTAAAAGACCTTTCTTAAAATTATACCACAATTAAATATTTTATCATATTTGACTAACCACAAATCAATTTTTTTTGTTTCAATCATATTTCACCTTATGCATTAGCATTAAATTCATTTTAGCAGATACCGCTAAACAAATCCCGTTTAAAACATAGCAGTAAAAAAAGCAAAGCAACATTCAAAGAGATACTTATGTAACGAGGAATACTTTTTGTGAAGGTATTTTACCTGAAAAATAAACGATTCAAAGATTTCTTTTATCGTTTAGCCACACTTGCTTTTCAAAAATCTTTAGCTATAAGATAAAACCCATAAAAAGAACTATCAGGATAACCAGACAAATTATTGCAGAATACAAGATAATGATTAAAATATACATATAAGAATCTAATTATTAAATGAATAGAATTTAAAAAATGTTTAGATAAGGAGAGCGAGGTATCTGCTGTGCATTATAAAAAATATGAAATAATACCGTATAACTCTGAATTTTTTACAGAAGTTGCTGATTTGCAAAAATATCTGTGGCCCAACTATGAAAGCAGCGCTCAGGCATATCTAAAGTGGAAATTTGAAGACAATCCTCTTACAAAAAAACCATTTGCCATTGTCGCGCTTTACAAAAACAAAGTTGTGGGTTTCAATGGCTTCTTTGCTACTCGCTGGAGAATTGGAAGCAAAAATGACAAAATATTGATGCTTTCCCCGGCAGACATATGCGTTCATCCGGACCACCGGAAAAAAGGATTATTTACAGCAATGACAATGTTTGCTGTAGAGGAATATGAAAAAACGCCATACAAAACATTTATAGGACTAAGCATAAACACATCGTCTGGAGCAGGCTATAACAAAATGGGGTGGCCAAAAATTGCCGATAGGACAAGCATGAGGCAGTATAGCTTAATCGGATTAATAAATTGGGCTTTGATAAGCAAAACGGGGCGAAATTTGTACAAACATCAGATAATCTATGGAAAGTTTGGAAATATTGAGATTTCAAATAAATCCAGACCAGAGGAAATGTCCGCCGTTACAACAAAACAAAAACCCTCAAACAATAAAATCACGCTATTTAAAGATACATCTTTTTTCAAATGGAGATTCCAAAACATCAGGCGAAACTACACATTTTATTATCATCTGAATAATGGGACTATCGATGGATATGTAGTAATTGAAACAGTTGATTGCAGCACAAGCGGACACATTGTAGACTACGCAGAAACAGGAAATGGAGTAATTTATGAACTTTTGCGTTGCGCCATTGCAAAAAAGCATTTTGACATCCTATCCATATGGGATGTCAATTTAAGAAAAGAGCTTTCCCAGACATTGAAAGACTTGAACTTTAGCACAAAAACCTTATTGGGAAAAATCGAAAAAAAATTCCCATCTGAATTTCCAATGCTCCCCGTATTTGTAAGACCAATTAAAAAAACAGTAAAAGAAAAAGATTGGTTTATTGACGGCATTGACATCAGGAATATTAATAATTGGGAGATTAATGGAATTTGTTCTGATAATACTTAAAATCTAAATGACTGCGTACTAACATAAGGAGAAAATAATAATGGAAGTAAAAAATTTGAATTTTACGCATTACTTACGGAAAACATTAGAAATGATGGATGATCCAGGGCTACTCCTTTTATCTGGCAATGCAAATGAATCTAATGTTATGACAATTGGATGGGGTACAATAGGAATTATCTGGGGTAAACCCATATTTTGTGTGTTAGTCAGGCCCTCTCGCTACACAGATAGCTTCATTAAAAAATACAATGAATTCACAGTGAATGTACCTTTGCCAGGAATGGAAAAAATAGCTTTATACTGCGGCACCGTATCGGGAAGAAATTACAACAAATTTAAGGAAAAGAATATCACTTTATTGCCGGGAAAGAAAGTAAAATGCCCGACTATCAAAGAATGCGATATTGTTTATGAATGCAGAGTAATTCATAAAAACAGCATTGTGCCAGCTGATCTAATACCCGAGATTTCGCCTAAATATTATCCAAAAGGAGATTATCACACAGTCTACTTTGGAGAAATTTTAGCAGTTTACAAACAATCCTAACAATTCTTATTGTAAAAACTATTTATGAAGCACTAAAGGAACAAGCAGCTCGATTGCTTCTTTTGGAGAATCTGCAAATAAAATATCCACGTTTCTCCTTTCATCAAGATGTTTACCTTCAAAGAGTATTTTACCAACGCTGTCTGCAGCACCCCCACTTCCTCTAATAATTGCGATGGGTTTTTTATTCATATAAGCAGCGGAAAGTTCTTTTAACGTTCCATTCTTTCCACCAATCATAACTATGCAATCTACTGTTTGGATCATAAGTTCGGAGCGCATACCTATCCCGAGCCCGGTTGTAATAGGTATATCGATATATTCATTTGCTTCTTTTTTGTCCAGGGAAGGCAAAATGCCAACGGTAATTCCGCCAGCATCTTTTGCTCCTTTGCTCGCTGCTTCCATTACGCCATCTCTCCCACCTGAAAAAAGTATCCATCCCTGTTTAGCTGTAAGATAGCCAATTCTATAAGATATCTCATATATCTCACGAGGTAGCGGATCCCATGATCTCTCAGATTGCCCGATAACGCCTAACCTAATTATCTCTTTATTCATCTCAAATATCCAACTCATACTTTAGGCAGCATACAAGCTTTCCGCAACTGCCAGTAATTTTAGCAGGGTTGGGAGGAAGGTTTTGCATCTTTGCATAAATGAGCTCGACACTTTCCAATTCATCAAGGAACGCAGTGCAGCATAGCGAAAATCCACAAGGTCCACAGCCACCCAAAAAACGCATCGCATCACGGGCACCTACCTGCCACAATTGAATTTTCCGATTAAATGTTTTAACGAGTGCTTTAACAAGCTCTCTAAAATCTATGCGGGAGTCAGCTGTAAAATAAAATATATATTTCTTCTCGCCTTCATCCCAAACAGTCTGCACAAGATGCATTGGGAGGTTGTACTCCTTTATTTTTTGTTTACAAATACGAAATGCGTCTTGTTCTTTCTCTTCCAATTTTTCAAGATGAGCAATATCTTTTTCATCAGCAATTCGAATAATTTTCCCCGTAAAACCTTTTGCCTTTATTATATCCCACCTTTTTTTGTCTATTTTTACTAAAGTTTTTTTTACAACAGCATGTTTTAGTTTCCCGTCTAAATCAACAATGACTTTATCAAAAAGCTTCACCTGAAAATCAGGTCTAGCTACAAAATATGTCCTTGTCTCCTTTCGTAATACAACTGCAACAAGTTTAACTTCCTCTTCTATTAAATTCACTTTATCACCTCTTTAATCTTAAATAAACCATCTAACAGTATATATTGCTGTATAGCGTTTGTCAAAAGTGCCTGTTTTTTTTCTAAAACTACGTCGTACATTTTATGCAATTTAGATCGATCAACAAATGCAAATTTGTCTGCAATAAATCCAAGAGCATCTACATTAGTTACATGCTCCGTATCGTGCAATACGGATACAAAAAGAATATCTTGCAATAGTGTTGAAAGTATATCAAAAAATTCATTTGCGTTATTCATCGAAGTGTTGTTACTCAAAAAATTGTTCCATTCATCCAAAAGTTTTGAAACAATAACTTCATCTAAAAAGAATTTCAGTAAATACTCAATAAATATTTTTCTTTTTTTAAGAAAATCTTCTGAAGAAAACAATTTAATTTTTTCCATGCTTCCATTAGCCATTTTTGAGACAATTTCGGCATCTTCATCTGATAAACCCATTTTTTTAACAGTTTCTTTAATAAAAGCAGCGCTAATTGGCCTGAATTTTAGCTCTACTGCCCGCGACCTAATTGTTTCTGGTAGTAGTTCTGCCATTTCTGCAATAAGAATGCTAACAGTGTGCTCTGGAGGCTCTTCAAGATATTTTAACATACTACTAAATGCCTCAGGGGTGCTCTTGTCTGAATTGTCAATAATATTCACTCTATACCCGTTATTAACTGGAACAAATGACGCATTTATCATATTGCGAGTCTCTTTTATACTTACAACATCTACATCTCTCCCTATAACAACCACATTTGGATGCACATTGTGCTCTATCGCGACGCAGCTCTTACACTTATCGCAACAATCGCCAATGCTATTTGCACAATTCAATGCTTTAGCAAGTATTGTCGCAGCAAGAAAGCGGCCAGTGCCTTTTCTCCCCGATAGAAGAAGCATGGGAGGAATTCTATTCTTCCTTAAAATACTTTTTAGATACTTGACAACATGATCCTGCTCTTTAATATCTTCAAGCGCCATTTTTTTTAAATGTTTCTACCCGTTTCTTTATGTATTTATAAAAAGTTTCATTTAATACGCTTTCATAAGAAATTTTAAAATGTCGGTATGGTTTACCTGTTACAAATCTATAATGCGAGTCAAGGGCAGTAATATTACTATCTTTATCAATTCTCAAAAAATATCTCTGTGAAGAGTCAGGAATTTTATGCTCTGCACCATTTGGAATTGAGACAAGATAGATAAAAGAAAAAACATCCTCATCGGTAATGTTGAGTAAAGAAAAATTCTTTTTTATGTTAAAAGCAAGCTCGCCATCCTGTTCAGTAAACTTTAGTGAAAACTTATCAATTGTATCAATAGCATCTGCAAGATAAGCGCCTAAGGCGACACTCACATTATATAACAACCCACCTACAACAACTGCTGAATCATCTGACACACCTAAACCTTTCTTGCGCCTTATATACTGGAAACGGATATCGGTGTGATTGAGAAAATCCGCCTTCTCCGGGTCAGGAATAATTAATCCTTTCTTCACGTATTCATCTAATTTATCTTCATGTTCTCCATGGGCAAGAATCTCTCCGTTCAAGCCCATTTGCTCCATTCTATTGACGTCGATGAGATATGGCTTGCCTCCTCCCATATTAATATGAAATCTATCATTTGCCTTTTTTCTTACATCAAAATCATCCATCAGTCCGCCTAAATACAATCCTCTCAGTATATCAGGAGCATTTACTTCCCATTCTAAAAATAAAGGACAACGCATCAATGGCTCGTCTTTCCTATTTACAAGACGTGTCAAATTCTCGCCGCTCATTACACGCTCAGCATACTGATAAATTTCATCAATTAACATCTGCCGTCCTGAACGCACGACAAAAACATCTCTTCCTAACGCCTCTACAATATCGCTAAGAGTTGTATCAACAAATTTCCTTCCTTTAAACGCACCATCTCCGTTGTGAGCATGTCCTTCGATTGTCTGCATAAAAAGTAAATCTTCTACTACTGGATCTGTCAAAAGATCTTCTTTTTTATGCATTCCTTTAAAATCTCTCCATATTAAATCTCTCGGTGCTATCTTCATCTTTACCTCCATTCGCATAAACTATACTAATTGATAATCTCCACCAAACCAACTAAAATACAAGCTTTGAAACAATAGAATAACCCGTCTCCTTCATCTCGCTTATCTTATTTTTTATTATACAACGAAAATCTAATAATCAATAATTTATTTTGTCTTGTTGCATTTATAAGGAACATTTTAACTCTACCCTCTAAAAAAACTAAATAAGAAGACTTATCCATCCAGAAAGTTTACCTAAAAATAGAAATTTTAAAATCATTTACAAGAACAATAAAACTTTCAAAATGATAGAATTTTTTTAAGTTTAGAAGTATTATAAAAAAACAATTTTTTAATAAGCTCTTTTAATAATTCCGCCTCCAAAAACATAATCACCATCATACAAAACAAGGCTCTGCCCGGAAGTTACAGCAAATTGAGGGACATCAAACTGCACAACTACTTTGTCCCCATCCTTTCTCAAAACACAAGACGATGCTTTTGCATGATACCTCGGTTTACCTGTGAGCCTTCTTTCAGTGAAATCCCATTTTTCTATAAAATTCACACAGTCAAGTTCGGCGGTTCTAAAAAAACATTCTTCCCTCTCTCCTACAAAAACAACATTTTTTTCTGTATCTATTCTCACGACATAAAGTGGTGCAGGATGAGAAATATGCAGTCCACTTCTCTGCCCTACTGTATAGAAATACGCACCGTTATGTTTTCCCAGTATTTTTCCTTCTGTATTAATAATCTCCCCTTCTCTTTGCGGAAGGTATTTTTCTAAAAAAACTTTCACCTTGCCAGGGATAAAACACACATCCTGACTTTCGAGAGGCAATACTGAAAGCTTAATTTCCTCAGCAATTTTATACACATCTCTCTTTGTAAAAACACCCAAAGGAAAGATTGTTTTCTTTAATTGCCACTGTTTTAATCTCCATAACATATATGATTGGTCTTTTCCTTTGTCCACTCCTGCTTTCAAATGCAACCTATCATTTTTCTCGATAATTGCATAGTGCCCTGTTGCAAAAAATGAGCCTTTAAAAAGTTCTTCTGCTTTTTTCAATCCAAAACCAAACTTAATTTTTTCATTGCAAAGAACGCAAGGGTTGGGAGTAAAACCATTTTTGTACTGTTTGACAAAATCCTGTATAATTTCCCTGTTAAACTCCTCGTAAACATCCACAACTTTAACGGGAATATGAAGCGTCTTTCCAGCAGCTATAACAGCATTAAAATTGCAGCATTTTGAAACTTCATCGGGTTTTTCAACTGTATTAAAAAGAACGCCTATTACATCCCATCCTTCTTTTTTAAGTAGATAGGCAGCAATGGAACTATCTACCCCGCCGCTCATTCCAACTATTGCTTTCATACAGTTATTTTATCAAAAAACGCATATAAAAAAAGCTGCAGCAGCATTAAAAAGATAAAACAATAATTCATTTATAAGAGTTGAAAAAAATGACGTAAATGATAAAGTATCATTACATTATTTTTAAGGATAAGAAGGTTAAACAACAAATGAAAAAACTATACAATATGATGCGAAGAAAACCAGATCCACTAAACGGTTTAATTATAGAGGAACTCTTTATTTTAGGATTACCAGTAATACTTGCCAATTTTGCCCAGACTCTATACAATATTGTTGACGCATTCTGGCTAGGTAAAGTAGGAAAAGCAGCCCTTACTGCACCAACAATTACATTTAACGTAGTATTTATCTTTATTGCATTTTCAATGGGAATATCGGTCGGAGGCTCTACACTTGTTGCTCAGTATACAGGCGCCAGGCAAAGTAAACAGGCAGAAAAAACAGCCGGCACAACAATTTTCCTTATGGTAATTTTAGGCGTGGCTTCAGGAATAATAGGATTTCTCTTTGCCCCTTCAATTCTTCGCCTTCTTCATACCCCGTCTGATGCATTCGCCGCAACACTTACCTATATGAGAATAATTTTCTTAGGAATGCCATTCATGTTTGCGTATTCTGCTTTTCAGGGGGTTATTCAAGGAAAAGGAAACACCATTACCCCGATGAAGATTGTGTTTGTTTCCATTGTTATCAATATTATTTTAGACCCGATTATGATTTTTGGTATAGGAATGCCCAAAATGGGAGTAATGGGCGCGGCAATCGCAACAAATATTTCACGTGTCATTGCCGCGTATATCGGCTTGAGGTATCTATTCTCAAAGAAAAGTGAAATCCCGCTTAAAATAAAAGACATTTCGTTTGATAAAAAACTTGCAAAAAAGATATTGCATATAGGTTTGCCCCTTTCAATTGGACAAATGGCAACTTCAATTGGTTTTACAGTACTCATCGGTATTGTAAATATTTTTGGCTCTGCTGTGATTAGTGCATTTGGTATTGGAAATAGAATGATTTCTCTGATGAATATGCCTGCAATGGGCTTCTCGCATGCTGCAACAGTGATGGTAGGCCAAAATATGGGAGCAGGAAAGGTAGAGCGCGCAGAAAATGTCGTGTGGAAAACCGTAATAATTATCGCCGTTTTCCTATTTAGCGGAGCAACTCTCACATTTTTATTCGGTGGTGGAATTGTACGATTTTTCATTAACGATCCCGAAGTAATAAGCATTGGAATAAATTTTTTCAGGATAGCATCCTATTCTGTGCCGTTTTTTGGCATTATGTTTGCATTTAATGCAGCTTTCAGCGGATCAGGCCATACTTTTCCTATTCTTGTTCTAAATACAGCGAGACTCTGGGCTATTCGAATACCCCTTGCATACTTATGGGCAATAAAAATGGAAATGGGGCCTAACGGTATCTTTTATTCAATGGTTATAAGCAACATTGTTATTTCTTTGTTAGCATTTATATGGTTCAAAACAGGAACATGGAAGAAAAAAATCATCACGAAAAAGGAAGTGCTTTCGCTGGAAACCGAGCCTAAAGATATGGATGTACACTAAATAAAAAAATCAGGGCATATACTTATACTATGCCCTGAATAAAATTGCAACAAAAAATTGTTAGGATTATCTATACTTCTGTATTAATCCGACCCTTTCATTAAATTCTTTAATTTCTTCGTCTAAGTCCTTAAATGAATTAAATTTTTCCTTCCAATAGTTATCGTTAAACCACTGTTCATCCAGCTCTTCGACAGTCTTTCCTTGCTGCTCTATCCATGTAAAATACTTAAGATTATGCATTCTCTTTTTATCCCAGTAGGAAAGCTCTAACATCCAATCAGTAGTTACGCCCATTAAATATCTCTCAAAATCTTGTGCTGCATCAATTTCTCCGTATGCTCCGTATTCCTCTCTTAATTCTGCTATCCTAGAACCATACAGCTCCATTGAGTCTGTCGCAACAGTAACAACAATGTCGTTTCCATCCATCTCAAAGTATTTTGCCATTTTTATCGCACCCAAAATATTCGCAATGGAAGAAATACCAAGCAGGTCAAGTTTATCTACAAGTTCAGGGGTAACTCCTATTTTTTTAAGATACGCTCTTCCTTCAGGTTCATTAAAAAGTCTTATAATATGCATACAAGCTTCATCATCGATACCTGCTACCATATCGATATTTTTTACATCAAAAATCCACGGAACGTGCTTATCGCCAATGCCTTCAATCCGGTGTCCACCAAAGCCGTTGTTCAGAAGAGTAGGACACTGCACCGCTTCACCTGCCCCAATTTTAATTGTTGGGAATTTCTCCCTGAGATAGTTCCCGCTTCCAAGCGTTCCAGCAGATCCTTGTGTAAGAAATAGTGCTGAAAGACGCTGATTACCTTTTTTCTCATTATTATATACCTCTTCCATTGCAGGACCAGTTACAGCATAATGCCAGATCGCATTTCCAATTTCGTCAAACTGGTTCAGAACTACAATCTCCTCAGGCCTTTCTTTTTTTAATTCCTTTGTCTTATCAAATACTTCTTTTACATTGCTTTCCACCCCAGGCGTAGCATAAATCTCTGCTCCTACTTCTTTTAACCATTCAAAACGCTCTTTGGACATACCTTCAGGTAACACTGCAATACTTGGGCAGGAAAGAAGATAAGAATCATATGCGCCTCCACGACAGTAATTACCAGTCGACGGCCATAATGCTTTTTGCCTTGTAGGGTCAAATGCACCTCGTACAAGTTTTTCGACAAGCGGACCAAATGTTGCGCCAACCTTATGAGCTCCAGTAGGGAAAAATTTTCCAACAAGAACAATAATTCTTGCTTTTGTACCGGATATTTCTTCAGGGATTTCAAGATAATTTATCCCGTCAAATCCCCCACCAAGCTTTACAGGCTCATTTTTCCAGGTAATTCTAAAAAGATTTCTTGGATTAAGATCCCAGAGGCCAATATTTTTCAGCTCTTCTTGAATTTTTACGGGAACTTTTTCCGGATTTCTCATTTCTTCATACGTAGGAATTATAATATTTCGTTCCCTCGCGCGCTGTACCGTCTTTTCTAACACTTCTTCATTTACAATTTCCTTTTTATTCATAAATACCTCCTAAAAATAAATTTTACTTTTCTAAAGTTAATTCAAAATTATTTTGAATTTCATCAGTTGCCGGTTTTAAGGAAGAAAGCTTTCCTAAGTTTAATTTTTCTCTCTTTATAAAAGTAACAATGTCAAAATCATATATTTCTTTCGCAATATTGATAGCTTTACGGAGACCTTTACCAAACTGTTCTATGGTATGAGCGTCTGAGCCAATAATAATTTCTCTTCCGCCAAAAGAAGCATACATAGAAAGTATCTCTTTAGATGGATACATTTCTTTAGGAGGTTGCCTAAATCCAGAGCTATTAATCTCTAGTACAATACCTTTTTTAACCATTTTCCTTAGTATTAACTCAATAATATCACGATATTTTTCTGCATTAAATTTTCCGTAAAATTCTACACCAAATCTCTTAATTACATCAAAATGCCCTACAATTTGGAAAAAATCCGTGTCTACCATACGATATAATTCTTCAAAATACATTCTGTAAGCAGTTTCTTCCTTCTTTCCCTTAAAGAATTCTTTTCCCCTCACTCCTGCCACTGTATGACCTTGAAGTCTATGTACAGACCCTATAATATAATCATAAGGTTTATTTTCTATATGTTCTTTAATACTCTCTTCAAGTTCTGACTGGTAAGTCACTTCCACTCCAAAGAGAAAGTTTATCTTGTCCCCATATTTTTTATTTAGCAGGATATAATCGTTATAAGCTGTATCAAAATTATAATAGCCAAAATCTTTATCGACAGGATCCAAATCAAGATGGTCACTAAAACCCAGATAATCAATTCCCTTTCTTATAGCTGCAACCACATATTTTTCAGGATCCTCTTTGCAATCCTTTGATACACGCGTATGTATATGCAAATCCTCTATTATCTTCATGCTGTATATTGTATGAATTTAGATACAAAAATCAACCTCTGAATTTAAGTTTTAAA
>DBOM01000018.1 GCA_002299965.1 Caldiserica bacterium UBA646
TGGAACAAAAATTCAAAAGCACAAATTGTATATGTGCTAAGAGCCTTTGGCGAATGGATTATACAAGAATACAATATAAATTTCGATATTCCTTCTTCCCTTCAACAACCAAAAAGAGTTCCTGTCTATCTCTCTAACAATGAGGTCACGAAATTAAGAAATGCTTGCAAAAAAATTAGAGATAAAGCCATCATTGACATACTTCTTTTCACAGGAATAAAGCCGTCCGAGCTTTATAATCTCGATATAAATGATGTAGACCTGAAATCTGGCACAATAAACATAGCAGAAAAAGGTAAGAACAATCGAGAGCTTCCAATAGACCAGACACTGAAAAACACATTACAGTCGTATGTACAGTGGAGAGAAGTGCATACACACAGTAATGCTCTTCTCATATCAAACAGAGGCACACGATTAAGCAGGATAGAGATATATGCCACTATCAAGAGAAGGACCAAAAATGCAGGAATAGATAAAAAAATTTCACCACAGACTCTTAGACATACATTTGCTGTACTTCTTATGCAAAGCAAAACGGATATTTTAACGATGCAAAAGTTATTGGGCCATAAGAATCCAAAAACTACCGCTATATATGCACACCTCTCCGAACAGGCGAAGAAAAGCAATTGAAAATGTGATACAGCAAGACGAAAGCAAAATTGCTTGGACTTTTTTGAATACCAAACAGAGTAATCTTAAAGGTATCACTCCCTATGAAACATTTTACTAAAAACGCTTTTCTTACTATCTAAATAAATTTTTATTAAAGTTTAGTCAAATAAGATATTACATTATTAACTATAAATTATTGACTACTCATAAAAATCCGATACGCTAACAATATGAAAACAAAATCTTTTCTTGGTATTGATTTTGGCGGAACTAAAATCAATTTTGTTCTGTTAAAGAATAATAAAATAATTTATAAAACGAGAATCTCAACAGGAAAAATAGATTCAGGAGATGACATTGTTCAAAAAATCCTTACAGGTGTAACAAAAGCGGAGCAAAAGACTTCTACCCACCCATCTGCGATAGGCATTGGACTGGCAGGAATGGTTAACCGTACAACTGGACAAATTATCTTCCTTCCAAATATTGGAAAAATAAAAGATTTTCCTATCATAGAGCACCTTTCAAAAAAATTAAGTGTCCCCGCCTTTCTCGAAAATGATGTCAACACTGCGCTTTTAGGAGAGGCTTATTTAGGAGCAGCGCAAAATAAGCAAAATGTAGTCTTTATTTCTGTGGGCACCGGTATAGGAGGTGCGATTCTAATTGCGAGTAGAATTTACACCGGGAAAAATGGACTTGCAGGCGAGATAGGCCATTTAACAGTTCAAGAAAATGGTCTTGTATGTAACTGTGGAAAAAGAGGCTGCCTGGAAACAGTTGCTTCAGGAAAAGGAATTGAGCGGTACGTAACTAACGAGATAACAAAAGGAGTAAAAACAGAAATGATGGGTTGCAAAATTACAGCAAAAAAGATAGCGCAATTTGCAAAACACGGAGATAAGCTGGCTCTTATAGCTTATGACCAGGCTTCACATTATTTAGGAAAAATATGTGGAAACATCATAAACATACTAAACCCGGAAATAATCATCCTCGGAGGTGGAGTAGTTGAATCCGGACTCATTCTGAAAAATACAATAAAGGTGACAAAAAATTATGCCCTGCCATCATCTCTTAAAGACATTAAAATCGTGCGCTCTGTGCTAAAAAATGATGCAGGCGCTATTGGCGCAGCATTTCTTGCGAAGGCTCTTAAATCTAAAAGAGATATCTACATCTGATCGAACTCTCTTTCGCACTACTTATGTGTACTCTTTGTGACATCTGTCTGAATTAAAATAAATAGAAATATATTTTATATTTGTTCGTCCTTTTTGCCATCAATGTACTTATTCTTTTTAGTATGTTGCTCGCCTTTTCCTTGAATAATATCTATACCATGAGGGATAGCTTCTTTAATGATATTTAACGAATCTATTGCTCCTTGTGGATTTCCTGGGAGATTTATTATGAGAGTGTTACTCCGAATTCCGGCGATAGCTCTCGATAAAATGGCTTTTTTTGTTAATTTAAATGATTCCAATCTAATTATTTCTGAAAATCCTGGGGTCTCTTTTTCTATAACAGCTCGAGTCGCCTCTGGAGTAATATCTCTTTTTGAAAAACCAGTTCCGCCACTCGTTAAAATTAAATCTACTCGCAGCTGATCTGCATAATAAATTATCTTATCCCTGATTTTTTCATATTCGTCAGGAACTACACAAGCATCTATAAGTTCCCAACCCTGACTTGCAAAAAACTTGCTTAATATAGGAACCGTTTCATCCCTCTTTATTCCCTTGCTTCTCGTATCACTTGTTACAATAATTGCCACTGTAATCATATTAATATAATACAGAATTTGACAATTTAGTCAAAGCAGTACAACTCAAACTACTATCGAAGATATAATATATTAATATTCCATTGCTACATCGTTTGACCTCAAAAAGTTTGTTCAATATAATATCTTAAGCTAAGAAACATATTTGAATTTCGCTGTTTGTGTTTGACAAAATCTTGAAGATTGCTATTATTTTTTTGTATTAAAGAGAATATATTCTATAAAAAATGAAGGAGTAACCTCTGAAAAAGAAGGTAATAATATGATAATAATGAATTTGAAAATCAGAGTCGAACAAACAGGGTTTAGAACAAAACTATATTTGCACTCATTGCAACGCTCTGATGTTTAAAACTATTATTTATCTAAAAAAAACCGGTAGCACGATGACTGTTGCAAAACGACTGCTCTCAATGTTGGAACCACCATTTATTGTTTTAGCTGAATCACAAATATCCGGATATGGACAGAGAAACAGGAAATGGCTTTCGCAGGAGGGAGGATTATGGTTCACAGAAGTATTTTACACTGAAAGAATTTTAGGTTTATCCCTTTTTATATCGATACCTATTCTGCGAGTTCTTAAAAAATATGACTCGGAAATTAAAGTGAAATGGCCAAATGATCTGTATCTAAACGATAAAAAGATTGCAGGAATACTTACAAAAACATCTCGTAATATTGCATTTGTAGGCATAGGTATAAATGTTGAGAATGATATTCCCGATGAAGCCAGGAAGTATGCAATTAGTTTAAAAGAATTGGGAAATATAAAAAGGACAAAAATATTTGAAGAAATAAAAAAAGAAGAAGAAATGCTTCTTCCGGCATTCAGCGAAAATGGATTTGCTCCATTTAGAAATGAATATGAAGATCATCTTATTTTTATAAATAAAAACATTACTGTAAAAAGCGAAAGCGTCATTCAGGGAAAGGTGTTAGGAGTCACTAACTTAGGAGAACTCATTATAGAAACGATGAGTGGAATAGAAAAAATTGTTCAAGGAACTGTGTTAAATTTCTAAATGTTTGTGTAATTTCTACTTGACTGAAGCTATATTTTTGATATAGTTTAATATCTTTTGTAACTTCAATAATAAAGGAGACTAGCATGAAGAAAAATGAGTTAATCATTAACTTGGAAGAAAAAAAAGCCACTCTCAAAAAGGGAGGGGGAGAAAAAGCAATAGAGAAACAACACGCAAGAGGAAAACTTACAGCAAGAGAAAGAATTGAGTTATTAGTTGATCCAGGTACTTTCCAAGAGTTTGATCTCTTTGTCAAAACGCGTTCTACCTACTTTGGTTTAGACAAAAAGAGTATCCCAGCAGACGGTGTTGTGACTGGCACAGGGTATGTAAATGGACGAAGAATTGCACTATTTGCCCAGGATTTTACTGTAATCGGAGGATCGCTTGGAGAAATGTATGCTCTTAAAACCACAAAAATGCAGGATCTTGCCATGAAATTAGGTATACCAATCATAGGTATGAATGATTCAGGCGGTGCAAGAATACAGGAAGGCATAGATTCTTTGTACGGATACGGAGAAATATTCAGAAGAAATGTGAAAACATCTGGAGTAATTCCACAAATTACAATTATGATGGGCCCAACAGCTGGTGGTGCAGTATATTCACCAGCAATCATGGATTTTATCATAATGACAGAAAAGGCTACTACCTATATTACAGGCCCGGAAGTCGTAAAAGCAGTAACAGGAGAACAAGTAGGCCATGAAGAACTTGGTGGCGGACTGGTGCACAATACAAAAAGTGGGGTAGCACACTTCCTTGCAAAAGATGATAAAGATGCAATAGAAACGCTCAAGAAACTTTTGTCATTCCTGCCTGATAATTATTTGCAAGAACCGGAGATTGTAGATACCGGTGACCCTGTTGAAAGAGAAGAGTTAGATCTCAGGAACATAGTACCAATTGATCCATCAAAAAGCTACGATGTTAGAGATGTAATCAATAAAGTCGTAGATAACGGAGATTTTTTGGAAGTTCAATCATTATTTGCAAAAAATGTAGTAGTAGGCTTTGCACGTATTGGCGGCAGAGCAGTAGGAATAGTAGCCAACCAAGCCGAATATATGGCAGGCGTCCTTGACATTAATGCTTCAGATAAAATTGCACGATTTGTAAGATTCTGCGATGCTTTTAATATTCCGTTTGTAACATTTGTGGATACCCCAGGATTTTTACCGGGAACAGATCAAGAACATCGAGGCATAATACGACATGGTGCAAAAGTTTTGTATGCATTCTCTGAAGCCACAGTTCCAAAGGTTACAGTTATAATGCGAAAAGCATTTGGAGGTGCATATATAGCTATGTGTGCAAGACATCTCGGAGCAGATATGGTTTTTGCCTATCCACAAGCAGAAATAGCAGTAATGGGAGCTGCTGGTGCCGCTAATATAATATTTAGAAAAGAAATTAAAAATGCTGAAAATCCGGAAGCAGTAAGACAGGAAAAAATTAAAGAATATAAAGATCAATTTGCAAATCCTTTTAAAGCAGCCGAAAGAGGATATGTTGACGATATAATAGATCCGAAAGATACCAGAATTGTAGTTGCCAAAGCACTTGAATTCCTGAGAACAAAGAGTGAAGAGCCTGTTCAGAAAAAACACGGGAACATTCCTCTTTAATAAGAAGCAAGTTAGACATGAAAATTGATCTAATCGGTGAAGCAGTTTTATTTAGTATCATAGGGCAAATAGGGGTATTTGTCGTACTTGGAGCACTGTATGGTTTACTCGTCTTATTTACATTTATATTTTACAAAAAAGAACAGGCACAGTTTGTATCTGTCCCCCTGAAGGGAATAAAGAGTAAAATAGATAAGAGAAAAATTGCAGCAATAAGTACAGCACTATATCAATATTTAAATCAAACTTGCAAAACAAAGGTAACTAAAAGAAAATTCTCCAAAAATAAATCATATGAAAAATTAAAGATAAAGAGGTGGAAAAATGGGTAAAAAATTTAAAGTTACAGTGGATGGAGAAACATTTGAAGTCGAAATTAATGAAATTGGACCGCAACGAGTTATCACTCAAATAAATAAGGAAGATAGCAAAATTGAAAAATCTAAAGTTGTCGAAACTCAAGCAAAAAAAACCCACGAAGAAGAAAATACTGATATTTCTACTAACACAATTAAAACAGAACCAATATCGATAAAAACAACAGATGTTTCCAAAAATGGAGCAGGTATCGTAACAGCGCCGCTTCCAGGAAAAATACTCTCCGTGAATGTTAAAAAAGGAGACGCAGTAAAACGAGGCGACCTGCTACTTGTAATAGAGGCAATGAAAATGGAAAATGAAATTTTTGCATCAGAAAACGGAAAGATTAAAGAAATTTTTATAAATTCAGGTGATTATGTTATAACGAGCCAAAAATTGATTGAATTAGAAAGATAGAGGAAAAATATGCAAAGTCTTGTCCTAAACTTATTTAGACAAAGTGGATTTTACAGTATTACCTGGGGAGAAGTACTAATGATCGGGGTAGGATTATTCTTAATTTACCTTGCAATTTTTAAAAAGGCAGAGCCACTTCTTCTCCTTCCAATCGGTTTTGGTTGTATATTATCAAATCTTCCCTTGGGTGCTGCTTTACTGGAAAAAGGAGGATTCTTTGAATTAATAAACACTTATTTAATACAAACGGAAATTATACCAGTTTTAATATTCTTAGGTGTCGGCGCTCTTACAGATTTTGGTCCTTTGATTGCAAATCCAATAACTTTATTGATAGGGGCTTCAGCACAAATTGGAATTTTTATCACATTTTTTATCGCAAGCATGCTAAATTTTAGCCTCATGGAAGCAGGAGCAATAGGAATCATTGGAGGAGCTACTGGGCCAGCAACAATATATACTACAATTAAACTTGCTCCTCACCTGTTAGGTCCAATTGCTGTCGCAGCGTATATGTATATGGCACTCATTCCAATCATTCAACCTCCAATTATGCGATTGCTCACTACAAAAAAGGAAAGAAGCGTTGTAATGGAACAGCTACGACCTGTTTCCAGAATTGAAAAAATTCTTTTTCCTATTTTTATATCGATCATAATTGCCATGATTATTCCAGAAGCTTCTTTGTTAATTGGAATGTTTATGTTGGGTAATCTTCTCAGAGAAAGTGGAGTTACTGATAGGCTTGCAAAAACAGTTAGCAATCAATTTATGGACGTTCTCGTAATTCTTATTGCAACTGCTATCGGTGCCACAATGCAGGCAGATAAATTTTTAACAAAAGGAACTCTTATTATTATTGGTCTTGGAATCGTTGCTTTTGTTACAAGTACGATAGGGGGTTTACTCTTTGCCAAACTTTTGTATTATTTCACGAAGGGCAAGGTCAATCCCCTCATTGGATCCGCTGGAGTATCTGCCGTACCAATGGCAGCAAGGATTTCTCAAAGAGTAGGGCAGGAAGAAAATCCTGGCAATTTTTTGCTTATGCATGCAATGGGTCCAAATATCGCCGGGGCAATCGGAGCAATAGTTGCAGCAGGAATAATGATTACTTTGCTTGCAAGATAACAGAATATTCATCCTAAAAATAGGGCTCGCTAGACATATTGTTAAATGTAGTGAACCCTATTTTTTTATTTCAGCGGCTTATCGCAAGAATAAAATTATTAAATTAACAATATTTAGCCTTTGACACAGTGTTATCACTACAATATAGCTCAAGTAAGCAAATGATAAAATAAAAAAGGGCGCAAATATTTGCGCCCTTTTAGGATTGAACCGTTAATGCAATTAGTTATTTTTATTCTGATGCTTCCCACCCAACAATTCTGCACCAGGCAGAAGACATCTCAATTCCTTTTACAATGAATGCACCTAAATATGCTCTCTTATTATTCAATTCATCAATTTCCCCACCAAGATTCTCTGCGTGAACCAAACGCTTTGGAAAAAGTTTTAAGTGCATGATCTGGTAGTAAATTTCTGATGGGAACATTTCTTCCCAGCTCTTTCCATATTTTTCTTTTAACTTTTTTTCTGCTTCCTTAAATAGTCCAGGATGCCAATCTTTCAAAATAGTATTCATAGGATGATCTGCGCTGCCACAATCAACGCCAATCCATTTAAATTTCATATCCAATGCCCAATCTGCAAATTCAGGACTTGGCCCGGGATGTTTAACCATATAACGCACCTCATCAGATGCCGGTTGATCCCATGCATAACGATGATATCCGGTATTGATAATAAGAATATCGCCTTTTCTGATATCAGCTTTTTTCATCAGCATTTCTGGGGTATATAAATCATAATCTCCTACCTCGTCCGAAATATCTACTACTACTCCAGGTCCTACCCATTCATTAAGAGGCACTTTACCAATTGGGCGACCAGAACTAAAGAAATGGATTTCACCATCCATATGTGTACCTACATGGTTGCTCGAAGTAATAATCTGCCCATTTGCACCTTTCCCCATATGTGCACCTGCTATTCTTTTAAAATACTGTATACCAAGCGGCATATAACTTGGCCACGGTGGAGTATGAATGCTAAGAGGCTGTGTTAAATCATACATTTTTGCTTCGGCTAATAATTTGATAAATTCTTCTTTGTTCATTTTTTTTCTCTCCTTTTATTATTTTATTTTGAGCCTAATAACTTCTGAAGGGCATCTCTCGTTTCATCATCTGTAGCTGCAGACGGTCTCCAGTCAACCTGAATAACTTTGACTCCTACATCTTCTAAACTTTCTTTAAAAGAAACAAGGCCAATATTAATTACTTGTAATTCCTGCTTAAAAAGATCTGAAATTTTCCTCATTTCACACCTCCAATGTTTTTGACAATATATGAGGCAAGTTTTGATGCAGCAGCATTAGATGGCATAATAAGCGCCCCAGCATCCTCAAGTTGCTGTTTTACTTTTCCTCTTCCCTGGGGATCTTTATCTGTTCCTGTAATAGTGCACACGAATGTAATATTTCTACCATCTGCTTCTGCACTCTTTTTCGCTTGTTTAATAATTGGATTTAATTCATCACCTGGCTTCATATTAGAACCATATCCTAACACAACATCGAGGAGTATCACTGCGACTTCTTTATCATTTGCCTCCTCAAGAATTTTCTTGTTACGCAAGGTAAAATCAATCATAGGATGAGGACGTCCAACTGTAAATTCATCCTCTCCTAAATCAACAAATGTGTTCTCTTTGCTGCGCCATGAATCCTCCAGCTTGAATTGTGGATTAAGCGGGGCATTGCCGTAAACTTCCCCTATAATTGTACGAGATATAAGCATTGCCTCGTCACAAAGTGTTCCTCCGGTATAAAGACCTCTTACGAACTTTTGGGTAGCTGTTTTATTTTTTGATTCTTTTTCAGCAAGATTTAAAAGCTCCTTCTCCCTTTCCTCTAACAATTGTTTAAATTCATCCATTGATTTTCCTTTAGAAAGAGAGGATGCTATAAGACCAGCTTCTTCAAGAGTGTTTGCTGGAATCGCTCCTGCTTCCTCAACTACTTTTGGGTCGCCACCAAGAAAAATTCCAACAACAGGTTTTTTTATCTCTGTCTTAATAAGAGATGCCACTTTTTTTAATACTTCAGGGTGAGGTGGCTTAGAAACGAGTGCTATGTATTTTGTTTCAGGGTCTTCTTCCAGTGCTTTAATTCCTTCAATGAACATAATCCCGCCGACATCTTTTTTAACATCTCTTCCGCCAGTTCCTATGGCTTGAGATATTCCAGCTCCCTCGTTCGAAATGACAGCACTTACTTCCTGAAGTCCAGTACCAGAAGCAGCAACTATACCAATGTCTCCACGATTAACCACATTTGCAAAACATAGTGGAGCTCCATTGATAATTGCAGTACCGCAATCAGGACCCATAACTAAAAGACCATGCTCTTTTCCGTATTGTTTTAACTCAATTTCTGTTTCAATTGTTACATTGTCTGAGAACAGCATTACGTGCAGGCCTTTCTTAAGAGCTTTCATGGCTTCATCGCCTGCATATTTCCCCGCCAGCGAAATAATAACCATATTTGCATCAGGCAGAAAATCCACAGCACCTTCAAGACTTTTTGGCATATACTCGCCAGTTTCCTGCATTTTTGAATGCCTTGATGTAAGAAGTTCCTTTGCTTTCTGAATTGCTGCATCACATGTTGCCTCATCCTTTGCTTTAACTGCTATCAACAAATCTGAATCTATTGCATTCTTAAACATATCGAGAAGAATCCCGGATGTCTCAAGAATTGATTTATTTTGCTCGGTTCCCATTACAACAGCAGCATCTTCTACCCCTTCCAGCGCTAACACGTCCCTTGCAACAAGCATAAGCGTAACAGAATCATAATATTCCCCTTCTTTAAGAATCCCTTTTACTGCCATATTAATACACCTCCATTTGTAGATTTTTTAAATACCTCTTTGCTCGCCAGGATAAATCCTGTCCCAATATCTGCGCCAGATGTTTCTCCAATGGCAAGTAATTGCATAGTAGCATTAATAACTGATTCCTTATCTTGAAAAAATGCATGAATAAGATTTTTAAACCGTTCGAAAAATTCTCCCTTAGCGGAAAAATACAAAAATGTATCGGAAATAACATTTTTACTCCTTGCAAGACGATATATTTCCTCGCGTATGTGAGCAGTAGAATAACCTGTCAAAAGCTGATATACATATATAGCAAGGAGCATGCCGCTAATGAGGTCGTCGCCTTGAGGAGTAAAACCAAGACCTATCCCCTTCAGTTTACTTACAGAAGATAGTTTGCCGTTTAATATCTCGGTGGTTCCTACATCAAGTTGATTTCTTAAATTCTTTTCAAACGGAGTAATAAAGAAACTTTTTCGCCTGTCATCCAATAAAAATACACTACTCAATGGATGTGCGTGTTTTATTAAAACTCTTTCAAAAATTTGTAACCCAGACAAAAAAGTTGTTTTCTTTGAAGCATCAAGCTTGACCGTAGAATCATACTTAGAGGCTCTGGGTAAAAATATTTTTGTATCATTCAAGATGAGTTCATCATTGATAATCTGTGCTTCTTTCAGATTTAAAAAATTAAATCCCTTTATAACGATATTGTTAGGCCCTCCACCAATATCTTCCGTCACAACGGATATAATACCACCAAAATATAAAAGATTGGCAACCCGTTCAAACGTTGAATGAACAGTAAAAACAGTGTCACACAAAGGAACACTGCTCCCTACCGAAACAATTTGTACCTGCGTTGCTATTACCACTTTTGCCTCCCTAAAAATAAACAGACCAAGAATTAATTCTTGGTCTGTAGTTCAACAACACTTTTATACGTTGGGCTCAGAAGGAATCTTAAAATTTTCAGCGGACCTTAAGAGATCTTCAGGCACTGGTGATTTAAATGTAGTGCCGAGATAATCTTCAAGATATTTTTTAATCGAAGTGTCCCAGTATTTCTTTGTTACATAAAATACTTTTGCGCCACCTAATTCATGCTGATATTCCGGCCACGGGTAAGATGGCTGTGCCATTCCAATTCCCCATCTCTTAAATCCATTATAACTTTCATATGTTGCCCAGAATTCATTTTGTTCAAGGACCTCAAAAGCATAGTAGCATTTTGCATAGTACATAGCAGCACCTGCTTTTACGCCTCTTTTAAATGCCATTGTATGAAGACTTATATTAATATCTTCGTCCATAATTCTTCCATTTGCTATTGCAGCAAGTTCTCCGTCAACTATGCCAACAAACACGTATGGATCTTTTAGTCTGTTACGATACCAACCCAAAATCTCTGCATACACTCTCGCGCCTACAATGTCATAAAAATCATGATCCACATCCATGAACTTTTTAATAAATGGCAGGAGAGCAGGAACTTCTTCTTTTTTCATCTGCCGTATCACCAATTTTGCCCCGTTTTTTAGCTCAAGATACATTGGAGTCCATGGTTTTAAATCCATTGGTGGTGGACTTAATAAAGGTTCTAATTCTTCAACCTTAAAGATAATTTCATTCTGTGATACTCGTTCTGGTGGTTGTTTTTTCATAAAATCCTCCTTGTTTAAAATATGATGTTTAATAATAGCAATTTTGCAATTCATGTCAAGTGTTTACCCGTATATTTGCTGTATTTTAAAATTCGAGCAAGCCCATATTAGACGAAGTAAATAACAGACAATAGGCAATGAGAATTGACAGAATTTTATATAAAATTATAATAAGCAAGGAGAAAGGATGTAAATAAGATGGCAAAAATAGTGTTATTAAGCATAATTGCTTACTTGCTTGGTTCTATACCTAATGGGTATATTATATGTAAAAAATTTTACCGCATTGATATCACTAAGTACGGCAGCAAAAACATTGGAATGACAAATGTACAGCGGGTAGTAGGGAATAAAGCGGCTGTTGCCGTGTTTCTATTAGATTTTGCAAAAGGTTTTTTGGCAGTGATCATAGGAAAATATTTTTTGAAATCTCCTTCCCTCGCAATAACCTTAGGGATTATGGCTATAATAGGGCATGATTATTCTCTTTTTATGCCTCACTTTAAAGGAGGAAAGGGAGTAGCAACTGCATATGGCGTCATCGGTGCCATATCGGTCTACACTGGATTATTGTCCGGAGGCGTATTTTTCCTTATAATATTCCTGACACGATATGTTTCACTGGCTTCGATTGTTTCTGTCTGCTTCTTTCCTATATTTCTCATCCTGTTCCACGCCGACAAAACGATTATCTTGTCTAGTTTAATAATTGTATTACTCGTCAAAATTTCACACCGCGAAAACATTAAAAGGCTTTTAAAAGGAAATGAACGTAAAATTGGAGAAAAAGTAGAGTTTGATAAGGATAAAAATTGAAAAAAGATATAAAAGATTTGAATTTAGATGAGCTAAAACAATACTTTCTTTCAATCAATGAACCTGAATACCGCGCTAATGAGCTGTTTCATGCAGTATACAAAGAAAAAAAGGAAAATTTCCATGATATTACAACTCTGCCAAAATCTTTAAGAAAAACGCTGTCAAACACCTTTTATATCTATTCATTTAAAATCATTTCAAAATATGAATCCAAAGATGGAAGCATAAAATACTTATTCCAATTATCCGATAAAAGCCTTGTAGAAACTGTTTTTATGCACGAAAGTAATCAATATGGAAAGATGAGAAACACTTTATGTATCTCCTCATCAATAGGGTGCCCACTAGGATGCAAGTTTTGTGCCACGGGTCAAATGGGGCTACTAAGAAACATGACGAGTGGAGAAATCATTGAGCAATTTATGCAGATCGATAAAATAACTAAAATAAACAACGTTGTATTTATGGGTATGGGAGAGCCACTTCTCAATTATGACAATGTCAAAAAAGCAATCGAAATTATTTCTGATGGAAATGGGAGAGCACTGGGAAAAAGAAAAATAGTAGTTTCCACCTCTGGCATTCCCGGGAAAATTTATCAACTCACAGATCAGATATCGTCTGTCCGCCTCGCAATCTCCTTACATGCAGGCGAACAAAGCAAAAGAGATTTTTTGATGCCAGGACTAAAAGATCACACTCTTACAGAATTAAGAAAGGCCATTAACTACTATACTCGCAAGACCGGCAATACAATCACGATTGAATATCTATTATTAAAGGAAGTAAATGATACCATCAGTGATGTAAAAAGCTTAGTCGATTTTTTGAAAAAGCTTAAATTCGTAAAAGTAAATCTGATTCGATACAATCCAGTCCCACACGTTAAATTTAAAGTATCAAAAAAAGAGATTATGTTTCTTAGGTTTCTGCAAGAAAATGGGATACGGGCTACACTGAGAAAATCAAAGGGGCCAGATATTTCTGCTGCCTGCGGTCAACTTGCTACAAAACTCCGAAAATAAACATATTTTATGACATTCACTAAAGCTGAGCTTTTATCTATCATGTCTTGGTCCAAAGATCAATGTGCCAATACGTACAATATTTGCTCCTTCCTGTATTGCTATCTTATATGAATCCGACATCCCCATCGATAGATATTTCATTTGCACATTTTTCGTTTCACGCGCCTTGAGAAAGTCAAAAAGCTCTTTTGTGAGCTTAAAATAAGGACGCAATTTTTCTGGGTCGTCTGCAAATGGCCCCATTGTCATGAGCCCCTGGATTAACACATTTTTAAACGGAGCAGCTGCATTAACCAGACGCTCGACCTGTTCCGGGT
The DNA here is from genome assembly GCA_002299965.1 of Caldiserica bacterium UBA646. Classification (GTDB taxonomy): domain Bacteria; phylum Caldisericota; class Caldisericia; order Caldisericales; family Caldisericaceae; genus UBA646. The sequence continues at coordinate 13,616 of DBOM01000018.1, forward strand.
ATACACCACTTTTCTGTTCTTCTCTGCCGCTGTTTACTTCAATAAGAACAGGCATTATTTTATCTACGCCTTTTGCCCGCTCATCAATCTCTCGAAGAACATCAACAGAGTCGACTGTTTCTATCATATCAAAAATTTTAACAATTTTTTTTATCTTCTTTTTTTGAATAGAGCCAATATAATGCCATTTAACGATATGTTCAATATATGGAAACAATTTTTCCGTCTCCTGCAGATAATTTTCCCCTATAATTTTTACACCGGCATCAACTGCTTCTTTGATTTCATTAATAGAACGCGATTTGACAGCTGCGACAAGCAATACATCTTCTGGTATTTCCTTAAAGATTTTTTGAACATTTTCTTTAATCACATTTTCCTCCGAAAAATTATAGTATTTTACAAAATTTTTTCAAACACTAATGTTTGTTTCGCCTTACCTCCCCAACCTAAGAGGCAGATCATACTTCTGTAAACTGCCGAGAGAATAACTCCAGTAAAAATGCTTCATATCGTACTATTTCATTTTTTTTTAATCTCTTTATACTGGATGCATGAATATAGGAATTATTGGGGCAGGAAAAGTAGGAACTACACTTGCAATTGCATTTAAAAAAGCAGGCTTCAATGTTTTTATTGCAAGTAGAAGCATACAGAGCGCAGAAAAAGCAGCAGCAATTTCTGGGGGTATCTCTACATCAATACAGCGATGTGCAGAACAAAGTGATGTAATTTTTCTCTCAGTTCCAGATTCAGAGATAGAGAATGTGGCAAAGAACATCAAAAATGTAGTAAGCAAGGAGAAAATAGTTGCTCACTTAAGTGGTGCATTCCCTTCTTCAATTCTGGAGTTTCTCAATGCAAGAACATGCTCGGTACATCCGCTTAAACCATTTGCAGACCCTTTGCTTTCTGTAAAAACACTCTCAGGAACGCTCTTTGCGGTAGAGGGAGATGAAACTGCCGTAAATGAAATAGAAAAAATCATACAAAAAATTAATGGAACACCCATCAGGATTAAAACAGCAGATAAACCAATATATCATCTTGCTGCAACAATTACAGCAAATTATACCGTGACACTCTTTAACCTTTCAGAAAATCTCCTTTGCTCCATTGGGTTTAGCGAAATAGAAGCAAAGAATGCGCTTCTTTCACTGCTTCAAGGAGTTTTGAATAATATAAAAGAAGAGGGGAGCGCTCAGGCACTTACGGGACCGATTCTCAGGGGAGATATAAAAACTATACAACTTCATCTGAAAAATATCAACGATCCCTTACTGAAAAATATTTACAAAAGTCTCGCTTTTGCTACACTAAAGATAGCGGAAGAAAGAAAATTGGATAAAGAAAAAATTGAGGAAATGAAGAAGGTATTAAACGATGGATAAAATTACCGTTCCAAAGGTAAAACACTTTAAAGGAAAAAAAATAATAACTGCTCTTACAGCATATGATTTCCTCACTGCAAGAATACTGGATGAAGCAGGAATTGATATTATCCTTGTGGGAGATTCTGTAGGTACAACCATCCAGGGACTGAGTTCAACAATACCTGTTAAAATGGAAGAGATGTTGTATCACACAAGAATTGTAAAAAGAGGAGTAAAAAGAGCACTTGTTGTTGGGGATATGCCCTTCCTCTCATATCAAACATCTCAAGAGGATGCAATAAGAAATGCAGGATTGTTCTTAAAAGAAGGGGCAGAAGCAATAAAACTCGAGGGTGGAGAAAAGGTTGCTCCTCTTATAGAAAAACTTGTTTCATACGGTATCCCTGTGATGGGACACATTGGACTCACTCCTCAATCCGTAAATCTATTTGGAGGATACAAAATACAAGGAAAAACGGAAAAGAAAAAGGAACGACTGATAACTGATGCAAAAGCACTGGAAGAAGCAGGTGTTTTTAGTATCGTACTTGAAGGGATGCCAGAAGAAGTTGGAAAAGAGATTACAGAATCGGTTTCAGTTCCTACAATAGGGATTGGGGCAGGCAGATTCTGTGACGGACAGATTCTTGTAATAACTGATATGCTAGGAATGGATCCTATGTTTACCCCGCACTTTGTGAAAAAATACAGAGATCTATATGAAGAAATTAAAAGCGCTGTACGCGAATATATAGAAGACATAGAAACGCAAAAATTCCCATCTGAAGAACATGTTTTCCACGCAAAGAAGAAGGAAGAATAGTGTGAAAATTATAAGAACAGTAGAAGAAATGAAAGAATTCTCTAAAAAAATAAAAGAAAGTGGAAAGCCAATAGGTTTTGTGCCAACAATGGGATATCTGCACGAAGGGCATCTCTCACTTGTAAGAAAAGCAAAAGAGGAAAACAACACGGTAGTTACAAGTATTTTTGTAAATCCTACGCAGTTTGCACCAACAGAAGACCTGGATCAATACCCACGTGATGAAAAAGGGGATTCTGCAAAACTCAAGAAAGAAGGAGTTGCAGCAATATTTATTCCCACAATAAATGAAATATATCCGGTAGACTACCAAACCTATGTAGAAGTCACAGAACTTACAAAAAACCTCTGCGGAAGGTCTCGACCAACACATTTTAGAGGTGTAACAACCATTGTTTTAAAACTCTTCAAAATTGTAAATCCCGATAGGGCATACTTTGGAAAAAAGGACTATCAGCAGTTTAGAGTAATCGAAAAGATGTGTAGAGATTTGAATTTTGATGTAAAAATTGTACCCTGTCCAATTGTACGTGAAAAAGATGGGGTTGCAATGAGTTCAAGAAATAAACATCTCACAGAAAAGGAAAGAAGGGACACAATAATCCTTCATCAATCCTTAGAAAAGGGAAAAGAAATAATCTTAAATGGAGAAAGGAACAGCAGCAAAATCATCCAGACAATGAAAAACATGATTGGGAGTAAAAAAACGTTGAAAAAAATTGATTATGTATCAATTGTAGATCTGTACACGCTTAAAGACCTTCACTATGTGGATAGAAATATACTCATCGCAGTTGCTGTATATTTTGGAAAGGTAAGACTTATTGACAATATAGAGGTGATTATAGATGCAAAGAATAATGCTTAAATCAAAAATACATCGGGCGCGCATTACAAGAAGAGATTTAAACTACGAGGGAAGTATCTCAATAGATAGGGATCTTGCAGAACAGGCAAACCTGAAAGAATTTGAAAAAGTTGACATATACAATGTTTTTAATGGTGAGCGTTTCTCTACATATGTGCTGTATGGAGAAAAAGGCTCTGGTTGTATAGAATTAAACGGTGCTGCAGCAAGAAAAGGAGAAACAGGTGATCTTATTATAATAGTATCCTATGCAATGGTGGATGAAAAAGAGCTAGAAAGCTTCACGCCCACCATAATATTTGTTGATGAGAAAAATAGAATAAGGGAAAAGAAACTACCCAATACCGGAAATTAGCCTGCACGCATTCGCATAACCCCTTACTGCGATATTGTAAAAAGTAGAGTAGATTAAAATGCCGTTAGAGCACACAAATAATTATTTTATCAAACTTCTCAGTATTTGAAGATTTTTTTTGTATCCTGATTCATCCCCAGGCACCTCTAAAATTCCCAATGTTTCTTTCAGACGTTCATCGTTTACAAAAAACTCAAAGGCCTTTAACCCAATTTCTCCAGCTCCTATTTCTGCATGTCGGTCGACACGCGAGGCCAATCTTCTTTCAGAATCATTAAGGTGTATTGCTTTTAATCGATTTAATCCGATAATCTCTTCAATTGCGTTTATTGTTTCGTTATAAGCACTTCTATCTCTTATATCATAACCTGCAGCAAATATGTGGCAGGTATCAACGCAGATGCCAATTCTTTTTGGAATGCCTGAATGCTGTATGATATATGCAAGATGTTCAAATTTGTATCCAATATTTGTTCCCTCTCCTGCCGTCGTTTCAAGAAGAAGCATTGTCGTTTTAGCCTGGCTTAGCCCAAAAATCTTATCGATACTATCAACAATTTTATCCAGCGCATATTTTTCGCCCTTCCCCTTATGAGCACCAGGATGAAAAACAACATATGGAATACCAAGGACTTCAGCTCGTTCTAATTCTTTTGACAAATCTAATATTGATTTTTGATGTGTTGCATCATCGGGACTTGCAAGGTTTACAAGATACGAAGAATGCACAGTTCCGGGAATAATTTTTGTTGCTTCAATATTGCTGTGAAATTTTTCAACCTCTCTTTTGTCCAGGGGTGGAATGCGCCACTGCATTTGGTTTTTCGAAAAGATCTGCATTGTGTCACATCCAATCTGTTTTGCACGCAGTGGTGCGTTTGAAACTCCACCTGCAATCGAAACATGCGCTCCTAAAATCATTTAGCCCTCACTTTCATTTAAAACAAATGAACAAAAATATCCTAAACTTTCTCAAATTGCGTGGTATACAGTTCAAAATATAAACCTTTTTGTTTCATTAATTCTTGATGTGTGCCTTGTTCCGCTACTCTCCCTCTATTAATCACATATATCCTGTCAGAATTTATGATAGTAGACAATCTATGCGCAATGACGATGGAGGTTCTACCTTCCATTATTTCCTTAATTCCTCTCTCGATAAGCTCTTCCGTAGCAGTATCAATAGATGCCGTAGCTTCATCCAACAGCAAAATGCGTGGATTGTACACAAGTGCGCGAGTAAAGGATATAAGTTGCCGCTCTCCTTGAGAGATATTTCCACCTTCTGTTGAAAGCTCTGTATCATAACCGTTAGCAAATTTCATAATGAAATCGTGTACTCCAATTTTCTTTGCGGCTGCAACAAGTTGCTCCTCTGTTATATCATGATCGCCCAGAGTAATATTGTCCCTGACGGTCCCTTTGAAAATGAAAACATGCTGTAAAACCATTGCCATACGGGAACGTAGCTG
>DBOM01000048.1 GCA_002299965.1 Caldiserica bacterium UBA646
GACGGTTGGCATCATGGATATGCTATGATAAATTGGGATAACCCATTCCTGGGAAATGACCCTATTACTTCTTTTATTGACAACGTTTATGTATACCCAGGGGGCTAATATATGTGAATTTTTCACTTAAAACTCAAAAAAATATTATCTTAGTAGTGTTCACACTCTTTCTCTTTGGGATGTGGGGTAGTTATTTTCTTCCTAACTCTCTTCTCTCTCCCGTGCTCTTTTTGAATTTAACCGACGTCAAGCCCTTCATTGTCAAGGAGGTGTATAGTGATCGCCCAAGAGTGGAGTGGCAGATTTTCATTACAGTTAGGTATCCAGGTACTGAAAAAACTTATGTATTTTTTGAAGATGAGCCTTTACCTTTCATCTTTCCAGAAAATGGCATAAGAAAGGAGAAGGTAGAAGAAATTGTAAAAAGCATATCTAAAGATGAGGTATATGGTACTTATTTGTTACACAGGGGTAGTGTCCTCTATTGGCGTGTTTTTATAGGTCATACAAGGGATTATTACGACATAAACATAACAACGGGAGAGGTAGAGGGGAGAGGTAGAGAATAACCTAATGAAAACAATCATTAAAAACATACCAAACGGTATTCTTTATGGTATTTCTGTAACGCTTCTTTATACATTCCTTTTATATGCTGTAAGGGGTGTGCACCCTTATTTCAATTATCTATTCCTCCTTATTGCATCCATTTTATCCATCTTTATTTTAAGTCCCACACTTTATCTAACTCCCCTCTTTTATATATTCTCAAGGTTTATTCTACTTTTTATCGGTAGTAGAGGAATGGCTTGGCCAGGAGGGACGATTTTCCTCCTCACGTATATTTCTCCTGATTCGCTTCAAAATCCATTCTTGACACATAACTTCTTGCAGCCATACATCCTCTCTCAGCTTCAATACCGACTCAATTATTTAACAAAATCATTCACTCGTTTTCAAATTATACCGTCTCTACCTCAAATTCTTATAGTAGTTCTCTCTACACTCCCGTTCTTATTTTTAAAAAGAGAAACAAAAAGTCTTATTGAGGAATCAAAGTTTAGAGCACTTATATTTCTCTTCCTTTTTGGTGTATTAATCGCCCTTCCTTCTGATTACTTACTAATGCTCCTTATCCTTAAAGGGATAACATCAGTGTACATACTTCCCATTACTCTTTTTGTCTTCTCGATAGTCCCTTCTCTGTTATTGACAAATAAGTTTTTTCCAGGTGTAAAAGATGTAAGGATTATTTTTATTCCAATTGTATCTCTATTCTTCTTTTATCTAATTACATCAGGTGGTATAGTGTTGCTTTCACCTTTATTATTATTTGAAGGCTTAATCAACATGTTCGTAATAGCCTTCCCATACTTTGAGATGCCTTTACTTGTGTCTGGTGTACTTGCATATGCCTATATAAAGAAGATTCCCAAAAAGCCCTTCTAATTGATAGGTAAGTTGTGGTTTTTAATAAGGAGGCTTCTGCCCCCCTTTCATTATTATTGAAAGCATTTAACAAAATTTAAAGAGTTATTTTCAAAAATATGAAACAACCAAATGAATTTCGTATAGAAAATTAGATGAGGCAACACGAACGAATAGATTTTTGTTATCTTATTGACTCCATAATTCTGTCGTTACAGGTTTACTAACCGGAGCCCATTCATTTGTAGTCCAGGTAACAACTATTCCAAATTTAGTGGGAATAACTGCAACAATCATTCCGCCCTGGACATTTGTGCTCTTTTCCCACAGTGTCTTCCCTGTTTCTGAATCCAAAGCAATAATGCATCCGGATCCTTCCTTCTGATGGTGCAAATGGGTTTCAGAGGTTACATATAATACATTATTCGTTGCATAGAAGTCAATTTCTGGATAATCTCTGATCGTATGTTCCTTATCGAAGAAATACCCTTCGCTTACTTTTTGGAATTCGTCGTATCGCCGCACGTATATTTCTTTTCCTGTTCTTACATCCGCACAGACCATTCTTCCATCACCAAGGGTTAGATATAGCCTGTCGCTCTTTACTGCAAAATGTGGACTCTGAAAATACTGAAATCTTATTTTTGGGTTGTCTTTCATATGAAATCCTTCCCCATCAGTGGGAGATATACAGCACGTTTCTTTCCTCCAGAGTAATTTATGGGTTTTAATATCATATGCTTTAATAACGGTAAGCTCATTGGGAGTATTAAGATCCTTTGGTATACATAAATACCCTACTATTATTGTATTATTGCTTATAGCTAACCGCGACCATCTATAATTCCTGCGGTTATTATCTGCAATCGGGAAGGTCCACTCAACTTTATTTTTCTCTACATTGTAGCAAAAAATCGAATACGAAAAATATCCTGTCATTAGCGAGCCATATAGATATGTTCCATCTGTTGCAAGAGTGTCAAAGAATACGTCCATTTTGGGGTCAAGCACTATTTCGTTTACTACTTTCCCTGTTTTTGCATCCCATACCCTGATATGTCTTTCTATATTCTTATTTGGTGTGCGCGGAAGGTCAAGGACGCCGAGATAAACCTTGCCTTTTACAATAATCGGGTTTTCATCTGAATAGGATGTCCCACTTAATCCTATTGCGCTACTCTTCCAGAGTAATTTTCCATCTTTTGCATCAATAGCAAGAAGTTTTTGTACAAGATTTCCATCTTCTGCAACATAGCCTCCCACTGCGAACAGCATTCCGTCAAAGTATACAGGAGAAGATTCTATGCCCGGACATTCTTGGGGAACGGAGTACCAGATTAACTTACCTGTTTTTATGTCAAGTGCAGTTACCCCATTTCCCCCGATATAGGCAATGTTATCTACAACAGTTGGTGCATTGCCGCCGAAGAAGTCCGCTGCACCCCCAGGAGACACTGTTCTATCCTCGTATGACCACATCTTTTTAGGTAATTCTCTGATTCCTTGAACATTCCAGCATTTTGTCCTTTGTGCATTGGCAAAATATCCATAGTAAGTCGGCTGTTCGGAAGAGGTAGTAGAACATCCAGAGAAAAATGTGATTAAAATAAACAATAATATTAATAGATACTTTATTCTACTCATGTGCCAACTCTAATTGGAAGGGACTGCAACAAAAAATTGTGGGTCTACAGCATTCCACCACGGAAGATTGCTTTGTTCAACAGTTTGCTCTATCCCTTCAATATTGGCTACATTGGAATTATATGGGTTTACAATTTTATTTATTTTCACGTGTTCCTTTACTCCATCAGTTTGGATAAAAGCACAAAAATGGTAATGGTCTTCACTATATTTAAATACAATAACGGGTTCGTGTCTGTTATATATAGCCATGTAGGCATTAGAATATGAAGAATTATTGCCTGCAATCGTATACGTATGGGAAATACCGGGAAAGCTACCTAATACATAAAATTTAAGAAGTGCTCCATCAAATCCTCCATGATTCTTCATCCACGTATTTAAATTAGGTGGATCTACCAGATAGTTACCAATTTTGAGCCCATAAGTAGCGAGTACCATTGCCGAAGAAGTTAGAAAACAACCAGAGTCGCCAATTGTATATTTTGTACTGTTTCCTAAAAATCTGCTTGCCCATTCTCCAGAATGATAACCACCATAATATTCATATGCCTGGTTCCATTTTACGGGACTACTAATCCAAACAACTTCAGGAAATGACCCGGATTTAGGCTGAATTTTATTAAGACCTTTATCAACTTTAATCATATCCTCTACCCTTATCAGTACGCCTGCTCCTGATTCCTTTGTTCCGTTTATAACCAGTTCAACATATTTTTTACCGCTCTTGTCAGTCCAAATAGGCAATAAAGAACCGTGTATGTCTCTATACATTTCTACACCATTTACGCTTGTGATACCAAAATGACTTGTTTGCGTATCACCTGCATAAGCCTGATTAACAAGCATACTTGTGCTTACAAACACCAGGGTTGCTATTAATGATGCCACTATTAAAACCTTAATCATTTTTTTCATAATGTTTCTTCTTTCTTTAAATTTTTAATAAGCTTTTAAAAATATCTTACTTCTCCCTAAAAATACTTCACAATCTGTATTACGTTGCAACACTGATAACATAATGCAGCTGGATTTAACAAGTTCTGATTTCGGTAAATTCTTTATTCGCTCAGGTTTTTTAGCTTACTACATACGTATTGCCTACCTCCTTTCACCTATATTATATATACTCTCTCTCTTGTCAAGTTTTCGAATTGCCTCATATAAAAATCTATATGAAAATTT
>DBOM01000042.1 GCA_002299965.1 Caldiserica bacterium UBA646
AAGACTTGTTGTTTTTTTGTCGACCCATCTCGACTCCTCTCATACAATTTTTTTATTATAGCAAAAATTCAATAAAATATCTACTTGGAAACAAATTGGCTTTGTGCTAAAATTCATTAAGGTGAAATAATATAATGGCAAAAATGTATAAGATAAAAATAAAAATTATTGAAATTAGGGGCTCTGGAAAATGTCCCGCAGGCCTAAAAGCAGGAGATACTTTTGATATCGACACTAATGGGCAACCTGTGCCTATTAATTTTTGTGGCTGGGCCTTTGTAACTTTATGGCCATTTATCACCCCGCTGCGATATGGTGGGACTTTGCCATGGGAAAAAAATCCTGATAAAGCTTATATTTCTTGCCCTGATCCAGATAATACAGTAATTTTTGAGCTCTCAAGAGAAAATGATGAAAAAGAGCACGAAGAACCTCCTGTTTTTTAACATCTAACATTTATCATGAGCACGGAAAAAACAAAAACTGAAAACATCTTTTTAGAACTATTCCTTCTTGTTGCTCTTATTGCCCTTGCGTATATATTTTATAGAAAAGAAATTTCTGTCACTAGTTTTGTTTCTACTCTCTCCGTAAGACAGCTTCCTTCATATGCTTTGCGTTCGTTATTCCGAATGACCTGTGCGTATCTGCTTGCGCTCTTATTTTCGGTATTGTACGGCTTCGCCGCTGCAACAAGTGAAAGGCGAGCCCGAATCATGCTGCCAATCCTGGATATTTTCCAGTCAGTACCAATACTTGCTTTCTTCCCCGCTGCTATTTTCTTTTTTATTGCTGTCATTCCAAGTAAATCCATTGGAGTAGAAATTGCCGCAATTTTTTTAATTTTTACTTCTCAAGTATGGAACATTGCATTTGGCATTTATGAAAGTCTCTCGACCATACCAAAAAACATTGCAGAACCTTACAATTTTTTTGATCCGCAAGGACGGCTACGAATACGAAGACTTCTCTTTCCCGCAATTATTCCAAAGCTTATTTATAACAGCATAATGAGCTGGACGAATGGTTGGTATTTTCTCGTAGCATGTGAAATATTTGCAGTAGGGAGGGCCTCGTATCGGCTCCCTGGGCTTGGAAGCTTCATAATGGAAACCGCAACTCAGTCAAAAATTTCGTTAACACTACTCGGCATCCTTGTTCTTGTGTTAATAATTATTTTTATTGACCTCTTTATCTGGAAACCGCTTTCGCAGTGGTCACGCCGATTCCGATATGATTTATCACCCGGCGAAGAAGAAGCAAGCGAAGTACTGGAAATCGTTAGGACATTTTGGAAAATTGTAGGTAATATCCTTCGAAAACTAAAACCACTCACTGGAAGAGCGGAAAATAATTTTTCACAGATTTTAAAAATCATACAAAACAAAATTGTTCATAAATGCATTGCCGCGTTGTCTAAAATAATGGTAATCGGAATTATTACGGCAGTGAGTTACTTAGTTTATCTTCTTGCTAAGGGCGTTCCCAGCATCATAAACGAAATTACCTTTTTTGATCTTGTTGCAACTCTTAAGGGACTTTTATTCTCTTTTACCCGCCTTCTAATTGCATATCTTATATCACTTATCTGGACTCTTCCGATGGCAATTACTATGTTCTACCACCCTCGTGGTGCAAAAATTATTTCCCCGTTTATCCAAATATTTGCCTCAATTCCCGCGGTAGCAATATTTCCACTGTTTCTTTATTATTTTATTCAAATCCCTAACGGCTTGAATATTACTGCGATCATCCTTATCCTCACTGGCATGCAATGGTATCTATTATTTAACATATTCGGTGGATTGAAAGCAATCCCAAGTGATGTCAAAGAAGTTGTAGATTCATTTAAGCCAACAAAGTTTTTGAAATTCAAGAGATTGCTTTTTCCCGCATCGCTACCTTCTCTTATGACCGGAACGATTACAGCATGGGGTGGGGGATGGAATGCTTTAATTATTGCCGAGTACATTAGTCTTAATGGAAAAATATATTCCGTCCCAGGTATTGGTAGTATTCTCAATACTTCATTGAACGAAGACAAGAAAGGAATATTTATTATTGCCCTACTAATTATGGTTTTCACAATCTTCTCAATTAATCATTTTGTTTATCGTCCACTTTATGCTAAAATTTCTGGTAGATTCACAATGGAGGTATAATGGCACTGGTAGAGCTAAAAAAAATCAAACAAATCTTCCCACTCAAAAATAAAGAATTAGTGGTTCTTGATGATATTAATTTTGTTGTCAATAATGAAGAATTTGTTGCACTTGTGGGCCCTTCCGGTTGTGGAAAAAGTACGCTCCTTCGAATTATTGCCGGATTGGTAACCCCAAGCTCCGGGAAGGTACTTTTTAAAGAGGAACCAGTAAAAGAAATTAATACCAACGTAAGCATTATTTTTCAGACTTTTGGATTGCTTCCCTGGTTAGATGTTACGGAAAACATAACACTTGGATTAGAAGCAAGAGGATTTCCTCTGAAGGAACGATTACGAAAAGCTTTTAAATACATCGATCTTGTGGGACTGGAAGGTTTTGAAGAAGCATACCCAAGAGAGCTTTCTGGAGGAATGAAACAAAGAGTGGGTATTGCAAGAGCATTGGTAATGGAACCCGAACTTCTCCTTATGGATGAACCCTTTTCTTCATTGGATGCATTTACTGCCCAAAACTTAAGAGAGGAGATATTGAGGCTATGGGGTTCTGGGGAGCTTTCTTTGAAATCTATCCTCATGGTTACACATAATATAGAAGAGGCTATCTATTTAGCTGACAGAGTCATTGTACTCTCTACCCACCCCGGCAAAATCATCAGTGATGTACCAATTGCACTGCCACGACCAAGAGACCGCGATAGTGTTGAATTCATAAAACTTTATGATAAACTATATTCGACTGTTGTTACTAAAGGTTATAATTTATAAAATATAAAAAGGAGGTGAATCCCGACAGGGAAACACTTATGGATGACGTATCACCATTGCCTGCTGTAGATGTAGGAGAAATATTTGGAATGCTTGATTATTTGGACGAAGAGGGTGGAAGAACAGATGTGTATGCATTGGCATCTGATTTAAATCTTGAAATTGACGACCTCCTCCCGATTATAAAGGCGGCAGAATTTTTGGAATTTGTTAAAATTGAAGAAGGAGATTTAATTCTAACCAATTTGGGTAAATCACTTTTAGAGGGAGATGAGAATAAAAGAAAGCTTATATTCAAAAAAAGCTTAAAAAAGCTTCCCATATTTAAAGAGCTTATTGAGTTGCTTCTGAATATGCCTGATAAAACAATCGATAAAAACGAACTTCTTGTTGTCTTACAACAAGAAATGAGAGAGACAGAAGCAAAAAATATGCTAAAAGCAGTTATAAATTTAGGTCGATATGCCGAGCTCATCGGATATAATCCAGAAGAAAAAGAAATCTACTTAGATGAACTTGGAGAGGAGTAATGATAGAAGAAACGTTTGTAATGATCAAGCCAGATGGAGTTAGACGAAATTTAATCGGCGAAGTCGTCAAGCGATTAGAACAGAAATTGATGACAATTGTCGACATTAGAATGGAACACCTTGACCAAGGTAAAGCAGAAAAACTATATGAAATGCATAAAGGAAAAGATTTTTTTGACATGCTTATTGAGTATACAATTTCTGGACCAGTAGTATTAATGAAAATACAGGGAGAAGAAGCAATAATGAACTGCAGGATTGTGATAGGAGAAACTTATCCTGAAAAAAGGAAAGCAGGTTCAATACGAGGCGACTTCTCTCCATATCTTACTGAGAATCTAGTACATGCGGCTTCCTCTAAGCAAGATGCCAAAAGAGAATTAGAACTTTTTTTCTGAAAAATTCAAATACTGAATAATTGTTGATTTGGACAAAATTACAAAATAAAAAATTTTTAATTAAGTCAAACAGCACTCTTCGCAGATATATTATTTATGTTTGTAGTTTTTTCATTTAACAAAACGCTAACCCTGCAAGAGTTTTATAAATTTGAATTTTTTGTCCTATTTCGTTAAAATAAGAAAATGACAAAAAAGGATACGAAATGGATAAAATGAACAACAGCAAGTTAACAATAAAGTTCTTGCTTCATAACATATGATGGCAAATATCTCTGTTTATTCTACACTCAACAAGGATGCAATATTTCAAATTATGTCACGGATAAATCACAAAAATTATATGATATTAAATCAAAAATATACTTCGTGCTCTAAGTATCAACCGTCTCACCAATTTCAGGCACAGTACGATTTTTCAATCAAATTATGGGAGGTGTTATGAATCGAAAATTAATTGAAGAATTAACAAATGCGCATGCTGCAACATCAGAGGAATCAGCATTACATTCCCTGATAACTAAAGAACTATCGAATTATGTCGATGAAATCAAAACCCTTAAAAATGGATCTATTTATGCATTAAAAAAGGGTAAACCGGGCAAGTACAGTCTTATGCTAGATGCACATTTAGACGAAGTGGCTCTATTTGTAACAGGAATCACCGAAGAAGGATTCCTTCGTGTTCATACAAAGAGTATTGATTTAAAAGTATTGCCAGGATCCATCGTGTGCGTTCATGGAGAGCAAGAATTTAAAGGAGTTGTTGGCCTAAAACCATTTCACCTTGAATCAGAAGAAGAGACTAAAAAAGCTGTTCCGGTTGATAAACTTTTTGTTGATTGCGGTATGGACAAGGAAAGAGTCGAAAAATTGATACCAATTGGAAGCAGTATTACGTTTATGCCTGGGTTTAGTTCGCTTAACAAGCTCATTTCAAATAAATCTCTTGATGACAGAATTGGTGTTTATACTATTATAGAAGTTCTAAAGAGTTTAAAGAGAAAATTGCCTTTGATTGATATTATAGGGCACTTTTCATCGCAAGAGGAGATTACAGGACTGGGCGCAATCACTTCTACTTATGCGTTGAAACCAGATTTCGCTATTGCAATTGATACAACTTTTGGATTCTCCCCGAATGATTCCGAGAGAAAAACATGCAAAATGGGTAAAGGACCCGTTATTTTTATAGGACCTTCTTCTGACCGCATCATTAACAAAAAACTTTTTGCAGTTGCAAATAAATTTAACATATCCTTACAACAAGAGATAGGCATCCTTAGCGGTACTGATGCTACAGAAATTCAACTCGTTGGAAGGGGTGTACCTGTAGGAATCATAGGTATTCCTTTACGCTATATGCATACTCCAATTGAAGTAATTGATCCGACAGATGTAGATAAAACAGTGAATCTACTTTCATTATTTATCGAAGAAATTGATGATCTATTTTTGGAGGCACTTTATGGAGAGCATTGAACTTATCGAAAAACTTAGCAATACTCCCGGTGTTTCAGGAGATGAAAGAAAAGTCAGAGAAATACTGAAAAATGAAATAAAGGAATATGCTGAAAAGATAGTGACTGATCCATTAGGAAATCTTGTTGCCCTGAAGGGAATGGAAAAGAAGGGGGCAAAAATAATGTTGAATGCCCATATGGACGAGGTAGGATTAATCATTGATTACATTAATAAAGATGGATTTCTGCAGTTTAAAAAAGTAGGTGGAATAGATGATCGTGTGTTGCTAGGGAAAAGAGTACTTATCGGAGAAAAAGAAATTAAAGGTGTTATTGGGGCAAAGGCAATTCATTTGCAAGAAGTGGATGAACGGAAAAAGAGCGTAAAATCTACCGAACTCTACATCGATATAGGCGCAAAAGATATGGAAGAAGCAGAAAGTATGGCACCAAGAGGTAGTTTTGTAGCATTCGATACAAAATTTGAAGAAATTACCGAGAATAAATTTGTTGGAAAGGCCCTTGATGACAGGCTTGGATGTGCTATTATTGTTGATCTTTTCAAAAAAAACTATAATGTCCCCATTATCGCACTTTTTTCTACACAGGAAGAAATAGGTCTGAGAGGAGCAGCTGTAGGAGCCCATCAATACACTCCCGATGTTGCAATAACTATTGAAGGAACCATCTCTAACGATTTACCAGAAGTACCGGATCATTTGAAATGCAGTAAATTGGGCCACGGTCCTGTTATCACGGTAAAAGACAGGGGTGTAATTACCGATAATGAATTGCGCAGCAAGCTTATCTCAACTGCAAAACAAAATAAGATTCCATATCAATTCAAACAAGTCATTGCAGGAGGTACTGATTCGTACAGAATACAAACCACAAAAAAAGGCGTCAAAGTTTTGACTGTAGCAGTACCAGTACGCTATCTTCATTCTCCGGTTT
>DBOM01000083.1 GCA_002299965.1 Caldiserica bacterium UBA646
AGAGATGTAACAGGCACGGTTGATAGCATTCCACTCATAGCCGCAAGTATTATGAGTAAAAAGATAGCAGCTGGTTCCGATGCCGTACTTTTAGATGTAAAAGTCGGAGATGGTGCTTTTGTAAAAAATTTGGAAGATGCAAAAAGACTTGCAAAAATTATGGTTGATATTGGCACTTTGGCGAAGCGAGAAACAGTTGCTTATATTACTGATATGAATCAGCCACTTGGTGATGCAATTGGGAATTCTATTGAAGTTGAAGAAGCAATCGAAGTGCTAAAAGGCAATGGCGGAAAGCGGCTTGTCAGGGTAATCGAAATGCTTGGCGGAGAGATGCTTAGACTTGGTGGAAAAGTGCAAAATGAAATCGAAGGTCAGCAGAAGATACAAGAAGCAATGCATAATGGCGCAGGTTTGAGAAAATTTAAGACAATAATTGAAGCCCAGGGAGGCAATGCGAATATTATTGAAGATTTTTCGCTTCTTCCTCAGGCACGGTTTAAAATACCTGTTTTAGCCAGAGAAAGTGGGTATATATCTGCTGTTAAAGCAGAAGTTATTGGTAGACTTGCTGTTTCTCTCGGGGCGGGAAGGACAAAAAAAGGCGAAAAGATTGATCTTGCTGTTGGAATTCTTTTTCCGAAAAAGGTTGGAGATTTTATACAAGAGGATGAAGAAATTGCGTTGATTCTTGCCAGTAATGTTGAAAAGGGAGATAAAGCGGCTAAAGATTTTTTGAACTGTGTTGAACTTAAAAAAGAGCAGGTAAAACCACTCCCACTTTTTTATTACCGTGTTTCAAAAGAAGAAATTAAAAAACTCTCTGATGAGTAAAACTACAGTCATCCTGACTCATTCAGGCTCTGATTTTGATGCAATAAGTTCGATGTATACAGCCGAGAAATTATATCCCGGCTCTTTTCTTATACATCCAGGATCGCTTGATGTAAGCACGCAAAAATTGGCACATTTTTTTGGAGATATGTTAAGGTTGATAAAGGTTAAAGAACTTCCTGATAAAATAAAGGATAGTATAGAGCGAGTTATAGTAGTTGATACAAAGATTTTTAACCGTATTGGCGACGGCAAAGAATTTGTCAGAAAAAAAGGAGTAGAGGTTATTATTTTTGATCATCATCCTCATTCCGTACGCGATATAAAAAAAGCAAAAACTATTTCTAAAAACTATGGGGCTAATACCACTCTTCTTGTAGAGCTTCTTGAAAAGAAAAGAATTCCACTTACTACATTTGAGGCAACATTTATTGCGCTCGGCATTTATGAAGATACCGGTTCATTTATGTTTCCTTCAACTTCTGCTGCTGATTTTGCTGCTATGAAATATCTTGCTTCTTTTGGGGTAAATATGAAAGTGGTAAACCATTTTCTTTCCCCGGCTCTTGGCGAGGATCAGATTAATTTATACAAAGAATTACTCGACAATATTGAAGAGTGCAATATTAAGGGGGCAAGGATTGCTATTGCATCCGGGAAAATGTCGGCTTATACACCTGGCATATCGCTTATAGCACATCGAATGAGAGAAATAGTAGATTCTGATTTTTTGTTTGTTTTAGTGTCTTCAACGGATGGCATATTTATCGTTGGAAGGAGTAGCAGTCCGCAGTATGATTTAAAAAAAGTATTGCTTCCTCTTGGAGGAGGTGGCCATCCGACTGCAGCATCTGTGTTTGTTAAGAATGGAGATACTCTGGAAATAAAAAAGCAAATATTAGAAAACATTGAGAAAATATACTTTCCTGTATTAAAGGCAGAGCACATTATGAGCTTTCCGGTGAAAACTGTCTCGGCAAAAATTGGCATAAAGGAAGCTTTGAAAATAATGGTGCGGTTTGGGTTTTCAGGACTTCCTGTTGAGGAGAATAACAAGATTATAGGAATTATATCAAAACGGGACATTGAAAAAATTATGCTTATTGAAAATCGAGATCGTCCTGTAAAACAGTATCTTTTATCTAATCTAGTGGAAGTTTCTCCAGACACGGGCCTTAGAGAGATAGAAGAGGCGATGGTTTTAACAAATGTGGGACGCGTTCTTGTTACAAAAAAAGGAAAAATTATTGGGATTATTTCAAGGAGCGATCTTTTAAAAGCATTTTACACGAAAGAATACATAAACGAATCTTCATTTATCGCAAATGCAGCATTTCTTCCCAAAAAAGAGGAAATTACTTCATTATTAAAAAAGAAATTTCCACCAGATATTTTTAACTTGTTGCAAAAAATGGGGGCTATTGCCCTTGAGTCGAACCAGAAAATTTATCTCGTGGGGGGAGCGGTTAGAGATATTTTATTGAATAAGAAAAGCCTTGATCTGGATTTTGTTGTAAGTAAAGATGCTATACTGTTTGGAAAGCGGTTGCAGGAAGAAATTGGCGGAGATGTTTTATTGTACCCGGAATTTCAGACATCTACTTGCACATATAAGGATTATACTTTTGATTTTGTGACTGCACGGCGGGAATATTATAAGTCTCATTCCCTTCTCCCTGTCATAGAGCGTGCGTCGATAAGGGAAGATTTGGGAAGAAGGGATTTTACAATCAATACACTGGCCATAGATCTTTTGCCAGACCAGTTTGGTAATTTGCATGATTTCTTTGGTGGCTTTTCGGATTTAAGGAAAAGGGAGATAAGGGTGCTTCATTCATTGTCTTTTTTGGAGGATCCATCAAGGATTCTTCGAGCCATAAAATACGAAATCAAATTTAATTTTCATCTGTCTGATGATACAGAACAGCTGTTGGTAAAGACAGTAGGTCTTAATGTACTTCGATTTAAGAAATCAAGAAGAATTCTCGACGAATTGTTTGAACTTTTTTCTTCCTCCGATGCACCGCTTGCTATATTAAAAATGGAAAAAAGAGGGATACTTAAGGATCTTTTTAGAATTAAAAGACTTAGTGCTCGTAGAAAAGAAGCAATACTTCAGGCAAAAAAATGGGTTAAATATTTTCATGCTGATCAAGCAAAGGTTTACTTTTTCTTGCTTGTTTTTGGAAAGAGTGATGTTGAAAAAAGGGATATCCTCCAATACTTTTCTTTTTCTAAACGACTGGGCGAAAAAGTGATTGCAGCAGAAAATGCATTTCGCAAATTACACAGTACAGCGAAGACGATTAACAAGATAGACATGTTTTTCATTTTACGAAATATTGATAAAGCTTTTATTGTTTCGTATTTATCCTGGGCTTCTTCTGACGAGCGCGCTCTGCTAATTAATTATCTTGAAACTTTGTCAAATATTAAGATTGGCGTAAAAGGGCGAGATCTATTAAAATTGGGGTTAAAACCAGGACCACAATACAAAGAAATTTTTGACGAGCTTTTACGATTAAGAATAACGGGAATGGTTCATTCTAAAAAAGAAGAAATCCAATATATTTTGAGTAATAAAGAGAGATTTGAGTTGAAGCAGCGAAGATGATGTTTAGTTGTGAATAGGCAAAGAAAAAAAAAGGAACAAAATTCGCTTTAGTAGTAGATATTACAAAAGATCTTGACAGAAAATTTAAGTAAATATTATTACTTGACAACTCTGCTTTTTTTGTTATAATCGTCCCATAATTTAGTGAGGAGACATTATGAGAAGAAGAATTTTATTTGCAGTTATTGTACTTTTGTTTATTATTCCTATCTTTGCCGGTTGTACTGGGAGCAAGGGTGTTCAAGAAGGTGTTACTCAAGGGAGAGAGGTAGCTCCGGATTTTTCTTGGCAGACCTTAGAGGGAGAAATTGTGCATCTTTCGAACCTTAAAGGAAAAGTCGTTTTACTTGATTTTTGGGCAATCCGGTGTGTCCCCTGTCGCTCAACAATTCCTCATGTTGAGGCAATACATAATAAGTATAAGGATAGGGGTGTTGTTGTAATTGGAATTAATATGGATGCAGCATCTAGGAGAAAAGCAGTGGCGGAATTCATAAAAGAAAATGGGATGACGTATTTTGTTATCAGTGATGCTAACGGCAATGTTGCGTCGCTATATGGCGTGACGAGTATTCCGAGATTTTTTCTTGTAGATAAGGACGGAAATATTGCTTCTATGAAAATTGGTAATATTCCAGATTTGGAAGAACTTATCACAAGTGAAATTGATAAACTTTTAGAAGAATAGGAGGATATTTGTATGGAAGTTAATGAAATTAATTTCAAACAGGAAGTACTTGATTCCAAAATACCGGTTCTTGTAGATTTTTGGGCAGATTGGTGTGCACCCTGCAAAATGATTGAGCCGGTAATAATGGAACTTGCAAAAGAAAATGAAGGAAGGCTTAAAATTGTTAGGATCAATGTTGATGAAAATCAAAATCTTGCTGTGCAATACGGGATTATGAGCATTCCTACACTTGCCATTTTTGTTGATGGAGCGATTGTTGATAAAATAATTGGAGCTGTGCCAAAAAGAACCATTCTAACAAAAATAGAGAAATATATTTCTAGTAATTAGTTAGATTAAGGCTAAGGCTGCTATACTTGTAGCAGTCTTTTATTTTTCCCTGAGTTTCTCAATTTCAGATTTTACTAATTCAAAAGGGTTTTTAAAAAAATAATTACCCATTACAAGTATGTCTGCCCCTGCCTTTATCACTGCTTCTGCTGTTTTGTCATTTATTCCGCCATCTACTGAGATTTGAAAGTTTAATCTTTTTGATTCTTTTATTCTCTGAGCCTTTTCTATTTTTTTTAGTGAGGAATTTATAAATTTTTGACCCGAAAACCCAGGCTCAACACTCATTATAAGAAGCACATCTATTTGTGGGAGCAAGTATTCTATTTCATCGAGGTTTGTCGATGGCTTAATGGCTATTCCTGGTTTTATGCCAAGTTCTTTTATTTTATTAATTAATGGTATAGGGTCGCGGGTTTGCTCGATATGGAATGTGATATAATTTGCACCAGCGTCTTTGAACTGGGAGAAAAAATTTTCAGGATTATCAATCATAAGGTGGGCATCAAATGGGAGGTTAGTAGTTTTGCGCAAGTTTTTTACGATGCATGGGCCGATTGAAATATTTGGCACAAAGTGTCCATCCATAATATCTAAATGCACTTGGCTGTTTGGTATTTTATGAATTTTTTCTATCTCTTTTGTAAGGCATGCGAAATCAGCTGCCAAAATCGAAGGTGCGACGGTGAATTTCATTTTGATATTTTTAGCCTTATTTCTGCGCCATGGCTAACCTTTAATCCTGGCATAGGATATTGGTAAAGAACCATTCCTTTTGTTCCTTTTGCAATATCTGTTTCTTCAATTATTTCAATCTGAAAACCTGCATTAAGAAGGAGTTTTGTTGCGTCTTCAACATCCATTCCGATAACATTGGGGACTATGACAAACGTGCCAATGCTTGCAACTATTTTTATGCGGCCATATGGCGGTAATATGCTCCCTGCAGCTGGGTGTTGCGAAAGTATTGTCCCTACGGGGGAATTATCTTCTTTGTCTGTAATCTCACCAATTGTTAGGCCTATACTTTTTAGTATAGATATTGCTTCCTCAAGGTTTTTCCCTGTAAGATCGGGCACTGTGATGTTTAGTGAACCATTACTTATCACTGCTTTTACTATTGTTCCTTCCTTTACTTCCTCACCATTTTCTGGTGTTTGAGAAATAATATGGTCAAGTGGTATTGTGTCATTGAATTCTGAATCAGTTATTTCTAATATTAATCCGCGATTTGTCAGTTCTTTTTCAGCATCATCCAATTTAAAACCAATGATGTTGGGGACTTTAACTATTTTGATCTCTGCATTGGTGCTACAACCAAAATTTATCACGATAAGTAATCCTATTAATATTCCTGTGAGTATCTTTTTCATGTGTATATTCTATTATTTTTTTAAAAGATTTGCAACATCTGTATAAAAATATATACTAAAAATATGAAAAAGATTGTAGCGTATCCGGGTACATTTGACCCGATCACAAATGGGCACCTGGATATAATAAGGCGTGGAGCGAATTTATTTGATGGGCTTGTTATTTTTGTTGCAAAGAGTAACGAGAAACATCCGTTGTTTACGTTTGAGGAACGAATTGAAATGGCACAGTGTCTTGCGAAGGAATTTAATAATGTTTCTGTAATGCCGCTTGAGGGTCTCTTAACGACTTGCTTAAAAGAAAATAATATTAAAGTTGTCCTGAGAGGGTTGCGTACTATGTCTGATTTTGAGTATGAGTTTCAAATGGCTCTTATCAACAAAAAGCTTTATCCTGATTTAGAAACTGTGTTAATGATGAGCAGCAGTGAGTTTGTGTTTTTAAGTTCAAGCTTAGTGAGAGAAATTGCACTTTTAGGTGGTGATGTTTCTAAGTTTGTTCCACCTTGTGTGGGAAAAAGGCTTAAAAGGAGGCCAGCAAACAATGGAAGAGGACTCTGTATTTAAAGAGATTGAGTTATTAAAACAAATGCTACAATCAGGAAAGACGATACCGCTTTCCAAATTGGTCGCTGTAGATAAAGGTGCGTTTATTTCTAAAATTGATCACATTCGCGAACTACTTCCAGAAGAAGTAAAAGAAGCATATCTTGTTTCCAAAAGGAAAAATGTAATTTTAGCTCAAGCAAATGAGGAGAGAGATAGAATTCTTGAAAGCGCAATGGCGAGGCGTGATGAAATTATTCAAGATTCAGATGTTCTGGAAGAAGCGAAAAAAGAGAAAGCGAAAATACTGGACGAAGCGCGAACGAAAGCAGAAAAAATGCAGAAAGATGCCGAGGATTATGTTTTTAAACTTTTATCAAAGACCCAGACAATTTTACACAAAGCGCAATCTGTGCTAGAAGAAGGCAAGGAAGGATTGAAATATGAGAGTTCCGATAGCGAGCATTCGGAATAAGATTATAGACATTCACGAGAAATTGCTGGA
>DBOM01000024.1:0-2601 GCA_002299965.1 Caldiserica bacterium UBA646
TCCATCAGAATTGTGCAAGGGGACTCTGGACTTCAGTCCAGAGAGGAATTGCACTTCTCACCTCCTGTATCATCCCACGTGCATGTTCTATCAACCTTAATTTCTTATGACTGACATCGCCGCCAATCTTATTTCCTTCTATGTCTCGTAAATCGAAATACCCCCGGCTTCTCAATGCGAATATGAAACATTTCACCTTTCCGTATAACACCTTATCAAACCTCCTGAATCCTTCTACTTCTTTTATCGTGTTCCTTTTTCTTCTTCCGCCTTTTAGTAAATTCGCTTTGTATAAACTCCGATTCTGCCTCCTTACCTGCTTACCTTTGTAGATATATCCTATTCTTTTTTGACTTTTTCCGCCTGCAATAACAAACGCATCGTTCGCATGCGACTTCTCCAGTTCAAGTTTCGTTCTCCAGTATTTTGTTATGCTGCCGTAAGTCCAGTTGCAGTTCAGTAGATTCACCAGCTTCCACCGGATAACGTTCATAAACGCAGTCGCTTTCAACGATTGCCTTGCCTGCTTCTGGATATTCGGATACCCGAACTCCGCCGCAGTCTGATTACTTTTTTTCTGGTTGCACTCCTGACATGATAATGTTAGGTTGGATACTCTATCACTTCCACCTCTTGATTTCGGGATAATATGCTCCACTTCCAGCGGGACATCCTTTTTACCACAATAAGCACATTTACGCTGCCACTTCTCTAGCAGATATTCTCTTACGGCATAGCCCTGTAATTCGCCTTGTTGATATTCTATACCGGATATTTCGGGCTTCTGCATCTTCTGCGTATCAAAGCTCGCTACCTCTACTATCACCTTTGAAATCGGTAATATCTTTTTTAGTCGCTCTATCAGTTTGATATGGCTCTGTAGCTTGTGCTCCAAAGAAGGTGCTAACCAGCCTTCTTCTCTTCCTCCGCGGTTATCGAATCTTGGCTTTCTATACCACAACCTCGCTCTGCGTGTTCTGCGGTATTCTCTTCTCTTCTCCAACAGCCGCTTTATGTCTGTTCTCAGTTCTAACTCGCCTGCGATTAACTCTCTTATCGCAGTTATCGCACTGTATCCAATGTACTTGTAACCACTATCTACACCTAAGACTATTTCCTGTTTTGCTTCACCGGTTGGATATAATAACTGTATTGTAAATAGATTATACCCAACTACCTTTGCTTTGCCTGCTTCTAACAACTTCCTCGCTTTTCGCGGCGTCGTTGGCATCAGCGGCTCACCACGCATGTTTAATACAGGGACTCGCAAGTCCTGCACACTCTTGCCAGAGTGTTTTTTTTGTTCCTCGGGATTGTTGGAAAGAGTTTTTACGTCGAGAGCACCGCTCCTACCCCTCGGAGCTTTTAACTCTTCGACCACAGTGCCTTGAGCTGGAACTGCACTCAAGGGTATGATGCTTCTTCCCAACTGCTGCGTATTTTCTTGCATATTCTTTCTTTTACGCCCCCTGATCAACTAGACGCTTGCCCGCGCAAGCCTCGCCCTTTAGGGCGGGGTAGTTGACAGGTGATTGTATCCTCTCTTCCCGGCCCAAATGAAAGTATTGTTACGGGCACTGCTAAAAATTTTTCTATCAGTTTGATATAGTTTTTGATGCCGACAGGCAATTCTTTTTTTGTTTTGCCTTTCAGTGCTCTCCACTCTTTCTTCGAAAGGGCTTCGATGGGGGTTGTAACAATTTTGTATATGGGCACTGCATTTGCAAGATCTTTTGCACTTGCTGGGAATGTTTTAACGGTTTTTCCATCTATTTTGTAGCCGGTAGCAACTTTCACTTTGTTCAGAGTGGATAACACGTCAATTTTCGTTAATGCGATTTCCGTTATGCTGCTTATATCCACTGCATATTTCAGTGCAAAGAGGTCCAGATATCCGATGCGTCTCGGCCTTCCTGTGGTTGCGCCAAATTCGTTTCCTGCATTTCTAAGAATGTCTCCATTCTTTCCTTTCATTTCTGTGGGGAATGGCCCTTCTCCCACACGCGTTGTGTATGCTTTGCTTACCCCTATGACCCTTTTGATATAAAATGGATTTGCTCCTGAGCCCGTAAGTGCCCCTTGTGCAATTGTATTGGATGAAGTGACAAACGGGTATGTTCCAAAATCTATATCAAGCATTACGCCCTGCGCTCCTTCAAAAAGGACATTTTTACCGCTTCTTAAAGCATCGTTAACGATGTATACGGTATCTTCGATATATTGTTTTAGTTTTTTGCCGTATGTTGCATATTTTGCCAACGCCAGCGCGCAAAATTTGTCAAATTCTTTTTCAGTTACGATTCCTTTTGTGATAAATTCTTTTTTCTTTTTTTTAAGTATGTCTGTTATGTCTTTTTTTGCGCTGTCCTTTACAAGCTCTCCCATCCGGATGTTTGTTCGTTCCATTTTGCCCATGTATGCTGGCCCTATTCCCTTTCCTGTTGTGCCGATTGCTTTCCCGTTTACTCTGTCAATTTCGATGTGATGTGGCAGGATTACCTGCGCTCTTTTGCTGATTTGAAGTAATGGTGTTATGCCGACTTTTTTTACTGCTGCTATTTCTTCTAACAGTTCCTCGGGGTTTATTACGACACCGTTTCC
>DBOM01000024.1:2925-4227 GCA_002299965.1 Caldiserica bacterium UBA646
TTTTTATTAAATACTCCGGAAGGGATGTAGTGCATTTTCATTTCTTTTCCTTTGTACAGTATCGTGTGTCCTGCGTTTCCTCCGCCGTTAAAGCGTACAACGATGTCTGCATTTTGTGCAAGGTAATCGATAATTTTTCCTTTGCCTTCGTCGCCCCATTGAGCACCCACTAAGATTGTCCCGCTCATTGCATTCTCCTTCTCTTAGTTTATTTTGCCTACTTATGCCAGGCATAAGTAGGCAATAAGTTGTTAGTTTTTAACCGTGTAGTTCTTTTTTCTTTATCCACTGCGTTCCTTCAGGGGCGAGAATCAGCACGTCTATTGGTCCGCCAACTGTTTTTGGCCGTGCCTGAAAACGGATTGTGTCAATTGTTGTTTTTACTGCAAATATTGAAAAATCAATTGCATCTTGCAGCGGCATTGCATCCCAGATGATAGGTGGCTTGGATATTTGCTTAAGGGATCCGTCGGCTATTTTCATCCATGCGGGTTGAAGTATTTCTGCAATAACGTCTCCTTCTCCTCCCCAGCTTGTGCCGTAAAGCACTGTTTTTTGGTCGGCGGTGATGTTAAGCCGTTTTAGTTCGTTGCGCTTGATATTGCAGTGATATACATATGGAATACTTATTTTGTCCTTTTTTCTATATCCTGCAATATGGAAAGATGTGTTTGCTTCCGGGAATTTTTTTTTGAAAAAATCTAAAAGTTTTTGTGCAATTGTTTCTGCATTGTCTTGTTCTGTTAAGTTTTCTTCTTCAAATGTTTTAAGGTGTGATTCGGCGGTAATTTTCCCGAGTATGGATTCGCCAAATATGCTTATTCCTACCTGTTGATTTGGCATTAGGTGTGTTTTATAGACAAAATCTGAGCTTATGGTCTGGACAACCGGGTAATTTTTTTCTGTGATGTTATCTTTTTTCTGGATTGTAACGCTCTGTCTGCTATCCGATGCCATAACGATGCCCGAAGGCACGTAAACCGTTATTATAAATGACATAGCTTCCTCCCCCTTTTAGTGCGATTTTGTTAAATAATCTATCTGTTTTTTTGTAAGCTTATCGATATTTATGCCATAGGATTGCAGCATCGTTTCTGCGGTTTTAATATCGATTTCTTCCGGGACGTCGTACACTTTTTTGCCAAGTTTTTTTCTATTTTTCATCAAATATTCCGCTGAAAGTGCCTGAAGAGCAAACGACAAATCCATTATCTCTATCGGGTGTCCATCTGCGCAGGCGAGATTCACAAGCCTTCCTTCGCCAAGTACATAGATCCTTTTTTTGTTTGGCAATGTGTACTC
>DBOM01000024.1:4631-5524 GCA_002299965.1 Caldiserica bacterium UBA646
TTTGAAAGGATTGCTCCGTCTTTTAGTAGCGCAAAGTGGCGTAAGTCAATGACATTTGTGTTGCCTGTGGTTGTGACGAATATATCGCCTATTTGTGCTGCTTCTTTCATAGGGAGTACGGTAAATCCGTCCATATATGCTTCTACTGCTTTGACCGGGTCTACTTCTGTGATAAATACTCTTCCTCCCAGTCCTTTTGCGCGCATTGCGACACCTTTTCCTACCCAGCCGTATCCCGCGATAACTACATTTTTCCCTGCTACTGTGATATTTGTTGTGCGGATGATGCCATCCCAGGAAGATTGGCCTGTGCCGTAGCGGTTGTCAAAGAGGTATTTGCACTGGCCGTTGTTGACGGCGATTACAGGAAATTTGAGCTTTCCTTCATTTGCAAGTGCCTTGTCCCTTATCACGCCTGTTGTTGTTTCTTCGCAGGCGCCCCACACATCTTTGAGAAGTTCTTTTCTTTTTGTGTGGACGAGAGCAACAAAATCTCCTCCGTCGTCAATAATGATGTTTGGCTTAATGTCGGCTACTTTGTTGTAATTGTCCCAGTATTCTTTTTCTGTTACACCATATTTTGCAAATACTTTTATATGTTTTTTGGCAAGTGCTTCTGCTACGTCGTCCTGTGTTGTAAGGGGGTTTGAGCCCGTGATAGCGACGTTTGCGCCGCCTTTATAGAAGAGATGTGCAAGGTTTGCAGTTTTTGCTTCGAGGTGCAGTGCTATTGCGATGTTTACTCCTTTGAATGGTTTTTCTTTGATGAATCTTTTTTCAATACTTTTTATGATAGGCATATTTTGCAATGCCCATTCCATTTTTAATTCTCCGCTTGTTTTTTCCATTTTTACCTCCAACTCATTTTATACGTATTCTGTCATTTTACAAAG
>DBOM01000024.1:5892-6157 GCA_002299965.1 Caldiserica bacterium UBA646
GTGCCTGGCACCAGGTGAACAGTTTATGTGTATTTGACATTTTTATTAATTTTTTTACAATGGAATTAATCCGAGCATAACGGGCTAACGGTAATCCCATGCCCCTATGCCGAGAGGGTATAATTGGAAACGGTTATGCCTGCCAATTGCAAAGGAGGAATCATGAAAAAAGCTTTATCAGTTTTAGTAGGAGTATGTATTTTGATTACTTTACTTACGGGGTGCAAAGTACAGGAGAGTAAGAATCTTAAATTATCAGTGAGTC
>DBOM01000040.1 GCA_002299965.1 Caldiserica bacterium UBA646
GTTTTATCAATGCGACACTCCCCGAAACAAAAGGAGCTGCCATAGATGTCCCGCTAGAAAGTGATTTATTATTATTTAAAACTGTCGAAGTTATATCAACACCTGGGGCAACCAAATCTGGCTTCAGGTAAAAATCTATCGTAGGGCCATTAGCCGAAAAGGAGGCTATTTTGCCTAACCCATATTTATTATTTAATTTTATCGTAGTAGAATCCGTTATTCGTTGTTTAATGTACAATCCATCCGTATATGAAATAAATAAAAACGGTATAAAATCAGTTTCTTTAGGGTTAGATTGAGATTGCAACTCGACATCAGGCAAGCCACTTACATTATTAAAAACGATTATTCCCTTAGCTCCTGCCTTTTTTGCATTGATATCCTTATCTCCAAAATAGATCATTCCTCTCGATACCAATGCAATCTTTCCTGTGAGATTCTTCCCCG
This sequence comes from Caldiserica bacterium UBA646, assembly GCA_002299965.1. Lineage (GTDB taxonomy): Bacteria > Caldisericota > Caldisericia > Caldisericales > Caldisericaceae > UBA646. The sequence goes on from DBOM01000040.1 coordinate 448, forward strand.
AAAAATCACTTTCCAGGCCATACCCACAATAAACTATATTATAGTTTCCATCAGTAAAAAAAGGAGAACCCTCCGGGTATATGCCTATAATATCCTTGCCCCAAAAAGCAATGACGCCATTCATTGCATCACTGCTTGCTCCTACACCAATGACACTCCCATTAGATGCCGGTGCACTCATAGGAAATGGAACCAAATCTGACCTACTGCCATAATTTCCTGCAGCAGCCACAACTACTATCCCATCTGCTGTAGCATTCTCCACTGCAATTGATTCCGGATCTCCTCCCCCTCCTGCACCTCCTATTGTACCAATAGATATATTTATAACATCACATTTGTCTTTAGCAGCCTGTTCTACCCCTTTAATTATCGTTGAAATTGAAGTTGTTTCTGTACTTCCAGTAAACACTTTATAAGCACGAATTTTTACATCAGGTGCAACACCATAATTAGATCCGCCAATAATTCCCGCTACATGCGTACCATGCCCATCAGCGTCCATAGGGTTGCTATCCATATCTGCAAAGTCATACCCGCCTATTATCTTTGCATTAGGAAACCCTCCCCCGCCCAATTCTGTATTTCTATAATCCACCCCTGTATCGACAATACCTACTACAACGCCTTTCCCTGTAATATATTCCCCTCTGCTATCAGTCATCCTGTTAACAACATCTGATTTTATCACCTTGGTAGCATAGGTTCTTTCAAGATAGGCTTCTTTATCTTCAAAAATTCTTTTGACGTTTTGATTCTCCGCAATATCCATCATATACTTCCTGTCTACCGTGCACGAGAAACCATTAAAAAGATACTCATAATTAAACTTGACTTCTGCGTTAAACCTTTCCATATACTTTATTAACTCATTTTGCTTTAACTCTAACTCCGTTGCGTGTCTTTCTGCGCTATCATCAATAAAAATAGTAAGAAGCCTAAACTTTAAAGTTTTCTTATAGACAACTACTGGTGCATCTGTTAATTCCACAATAATTGATACCTTTTCTTCTGATGAATGCATCAAGGATGGCGAAATTTTCTCCTCAGCACTGCCTGCCATTTTTACAGTGAAAAAAGATAGAATAATTGTCAAAGTTAGCACTGAGACAATAAATTTTTTCATTCAAACCCCTCCTTCATAAAATTATACATTTATTGACAGAAAATCAAAATGCACGTATATTTATTCAAGGTGAGAATGACAATAGATTTAATTGTATTTGATTTTGATGGAACACTTTTTGACACAAGCGAAGATATAACAAAGGCAATGAACTTTGCTTTGAATAAAGCAGGCCTACCTCCTGCAAGCAGAACAAAAGTTTGGAGTTCTACCGGAGATGGAACATCCCTGCTTGTAAAAAGAATTCTGGGCAAAAATAACAAACACCTACACGATACCGTGCTTAACGACTTTATAGAATATCATTCTTCACACTGTGCAGATTACACAAAACTTGTGGAAGGAGTGCCAGATGTTCTTGAAAAGTTTAAAACAAAAAAAATGGTCATTCTGTCAAATAAATATAAAGAATTCATTGATAAAATACTAAAAAAATTTGAAATGGATAGATATTTCTCGGCAATTTATGGAAAAGAAAGTTTTAGCAAAAGCAAACCCCACCCATATCCATTGTTATACACAATAAAAAAGATGAAAGTTACAGCCAAAAAAACAATATTTGTCGGCGACAGTCTGAACGATATACTCATATCAAAAAACGCCAATGTGAAATGCTTTATCATTCCATCTAATGTAACTCCGATAGAAAAAATCGAAGAACTAAAACCTTACAAAATACTTGAAAATATTAAAGAACTTGTAAATTTCATTAAATAACGTAAAATATTAAAAAAGGAGGAGTCTGTCATGGCGTATCTACTGGTAATAGTATTAAATAAAACAGAAAAGATAGAGAGTATCCTCGAACGATTTGTCGAAGTAGATGTACGAGGAGCAACAATTATTGATTCAGTTGGAATGGGAAGGACCCTCGAATCTGAAATTCCCATATTTGGCACACTCCAGGAAATTTTGTCCGGTGGAAAAGGAAAACGCCCCGAAAATAAAACCATTTTTACTGTAATTAAAGAGGAAAAAACGTTAAGAGATGCAGAACGCGTTGTAAAAGAAGAATTATCCAATTTTAAAGAACCTGGCGCAGGAATTATGTTTGTCCTGCCAATAATGGACTTTAAGGGATTATCCCCCTCGCTAAAAGAAGAAGAAAAAAGTTTAAGAGAGCATCGAAAAATTGAAAAAATTGTTTAGAAGACAGTTTTTTTAATAATATATCTCCTCAAATAGAGGTATCCCAGCAGCACAGATGAACCTATAATTACATGGATATTTTCAAGGTAAAACAATTCAAGGGGAATGAGAAACAAAAATGCAATAAATTGCGCAATCCCTCTCTTCTCCTTTTTTTTCATTAAAACTATCAAAATCACTAAAACAAGCCATATTATCAATACCCAACGCATTTCTCTCCAGCAAATAACACTCAACACGCCTATTATTGGCGCAATACCCATACCACCTCTAAATTTATAATATACAGGAAAAGAGTGTCCCAGCACCACGGCAATGCCCGCAAGAATGGCTGTATCCTGGGAATGCGGCATCTTAAAAATAAATGGGAGAAGCGTTAAAATAAAACCTTTTCCCACGTCGATAATACCAACGGCTATCCCCCACTTTTGTCCCAAAACTTTAAATGCATTAAATGTCCCGGGGTTTCTATCGCCTAATTCTCTTACATCACGCCTTTTCACAATTCGAACAAATACAGTGGCAGGAGAAAAAGAGCCAACAAGATAAGAAATAAAAATATAAGAAAATTCTAATATAGAAACCACATCACCACCCCGCTAAGAATGGGAATCGAAAGATTGTCGTTTATTTTGAGAGTAACAAGCTCAATAAATGTGCCAGCCAAAGCGCCGGAAAGTCCCACTAAAAATGGTAATTGCAATTTCCATTGTGCCCATAGTGCAACAAACAACATCGCAATAAAACAAGCAACAGACCCCTCAAGAGTTTTGTCATGAAAGATCTTAATGCGACCGATGCTTTTCCCGACAACCGTTGCTGCCATATCTCCAAAAACATTAAACAATATCGCGGGAATACCAATATGTTTCGGGAAAAAAATTACAATAATCGTACACCCCATTAATGAATACGTAGTCCCTGATAAATCTCTTAACTCTTCTTTTTTTGCAATGAATCGCATAAAACGTGCAAATGGCTTAAAAATACGTCGCACCACTTCATTTGCTTTAGGCGAAACAAGACGAATAATGTCCAGAGAAAGAGCAAAAATAAAAGCTAAGAAAACAGACAATATGACATACTTTGTGGGCCAATAGTAATAGATGACAACAACTACTATAAGTACAAGACGATAAACTTTTCTAAAAAAAAGTTTTTTCATGGTCTCCACCCCTTATGGTGGAGGTGGCGGGAGTTGAACCCGCGTCCGAATAAACACACCATGTCGCCAGGCTACAGGCTTAGTTACTTTTTGTTTTCATCTTTCTCGCTCAAGTAACAGAGCTCGAAAGCATAGTCTAAATTGTTACACTGTAAACATTGGCTTAGACAAACCTTTGTCACAGGACCTGTATTCCTACGTTTTAAGAGCCCTACAGGCGAAAGCTACCTAAAACGTTAACCGCTTAATTAAGCAGCTAATGCGTAATTGTAATCAGCGTTTATCTTTTTGGTGGATGTTTTAAGAGGCCAACCACCGTCCTCTGCCTGCGCCGACATGTCTTGTTTATCCGTCGAACCCCAGCACCCCCTTCTTTAACACTATTATATTATACAAATTTACGCAGTTTTTTCAAGGCAAGTAACCAACGGAATAGTTTTAATGAAAGCCTATAGCCCATACTTTATGCCGAATAAGGTAATTCGGGTGACCAAAAATAATCGCAATTGATTATTATATAAACTGCTTTAATTAAATAAATTTATCACTGCTGCATTGCTCATAAAAAGTTATTCATCGCCACATATTTTACAGCGAGGATCCCTTTCTATGCTTAGAGTAGAAAAATTATTGTCCAGAGCATCATAGATAAGTAATTTATTAAAATACTTGCTACCAATGCCTACAAAGAATTTTATAACCTCTGTTGAAACAATACTGCCTATAGTGCCAGCAAGCGAACCCAATATGCCCATTGAACGGTTATTATCCGTCATAGAATGAACGATTTCAGGGCTTTTTTCCGGGAAAACACAATTATAACATGCAGTTTTACCTGGCAATATGCTCATAACCTGGCCTGTAAACCGACCGACTGCACCTATAAATAAGGGTTTACTCGTCTTGATAGCTGTGCGATTTATAAGATAGCGCGTTTCAAAATTATCCGTAGCATCCACAACTGCATCATATTCCAGAAAAATCTCAGAGGCATTTAAGCTCGAAAGTCTTTCTCCATAGACTTCAATCTTTACATTGGGATTTAGCTTATTCAATCTCTCTTGCGTTAAAAATACTTTTTTCTTTCCAACATCATTAGTTGTATAAAGAACCTGCCGCCCTAAATTTGAAACAGACACCACATCAGCATCAACAAGTCCTATTTTTCCTAAACCTGCCGCAGCAAGATACATCGATGCAGGGTTCCCCAGTCCTCCTGCGCCAATAATTAACGCTGAAGAATGTTTAAGCTTTTCTTGTCCTTCTTCGCCTATTTTATCAATTAAAATTTGTCTACTGTATCTTTCTTTTTCTTCGCCAGATAACCGCATATATGCCTCCCTGATTATTTTAACAAATATGCCGATTTAAGCAATTTGAGTGATGGGAGAATTTTAAGATAATTTGGAAGAAACTGGTTTTTTAAAAAATTCAAAAATAAAAACACACAATCCTAACAAAATAATAATATCGCCAATACTATAGACCCCAACAAAAGGATTTAGAAATTGTGCGGTAATGTTATCTCCAAGAAAATTCAGATGTGTTTTTTCTGACATTATCGTTGCATTATAAAAAGTCCCGTACTGCCGCAGAAGTGCTATTTTTGCATGTGCTCCTACAAGTTCTAATTTTGATAAATCCTGGGGCATAAAACCCTTATTGCCAAGTATCACCAAAAGATTTAATGAAAACCCCACCGAAGCAACCAGTATTCCCTTGTAATGCAAATTTAAAAGTAAAAAAGTGAGCAATACAAATAGGGAAACAACATAAAATATAGGAGTTGCGGAGCTAAAAAGAGAATTACTAAATTTCTCGTTAAAAATAAGAAGCTGTATTAAAAAACCAATAAAAATTAAATAAACTGCTTTGACTTCTTTGTTTTTTATACCGCTGACTCCCTTATTTACTACAAGAGCGATGACAAATACGAAGGCAAGTACAACTATCTCAATCATTTATGACCGGGAAAAAATTTTCCCCTTCAACATGTTCTTTTTCTTCTTCTACTACCTTTTCCCGTACCATCTGGCAGAAAACTTCAGCAACAATAGGATCAAATTGCTTACCTTCTTCTTTTCTAATTTTATTCAATGCCTCTTCAACTGTTATCAATTTATTTTTATAAGGCCGCGGACTTATCATTGCATCAAAAGCATCTGCCACGCTAATTATACGTGCCCCCAGAGGGATTGATTCGCCTTGCAACCCATCAGGGTAGCCTTTGCCATTAAAATATTCATGGTGATGTCTTATAATTTTTGCACCATCTTCAAAACGAGAAAAATGATTTAAAATCTCATCGCCTTTTAAGGGATGCTGCTTTATTTTATTGAATTCTGCATCTGTTAAGGAAGCAGGTTTCAAAAGGATAGAATCCGGTATAATAAGTTTGCCAATATCGTGTAATTGGGCGGCAATAGTAATAAAATAGCTCTGTTCTTCGGATAGATTTAATCTTTCACACAGCTCTTTTGTCCAGTTTGCAACACGGATAGAATGTTTCATTGTATCGGGAATCCTGTCATCAACAGCCTTTGCAAATGTCAACAAAGCATTTATAGTTTCTTTTTCAAGCTGCACTCTTCTCATTGAAGCATAATAAATAGTAATAAAAGTCGGAAGTAGAAATAAATTCATCCACGGATTTACTTGAAAAAAATACATAATCATTATTCCGAGTGGAATAAGAGTAAAAATTTCCACCCACATAGTTTTTACATTTTCAATCCAAAAGTTGAAAAATGTAACGTTATTGAGGATAGAGAGCAATCCAAACAATATAAGCGTTTCAGCAAAAAAATAAACAAAGACAGCACCTATAATAACAAGCAGATTAGAGGAAGACAAAAACGGGATAGAAACATTAAAAAATTTA
>DBOM01000066.1 GCA_002299965.1 Caldiserica bacterium UBA646
CTATTGCACTTAAAATCCCTTTTATAACAACAAATTTCAACTGATTTTGATTCTCTTCCCTATTCTCTTCCTCTTCACCATTACCGTCCCCTTCGCCAGCAACATTTTGAGCTTGTTTCAGTGTATTTTCTATGCTATTTACAGAGATATTGAGCTCAGACAAAATTTTTCCCCATCCCATTTTTTCATTTCTCATCTCAATAATTTCGTTAACTGGCACTTCAGATTCTTTAAGTAATGCAACAATAATGATGCTGTCGGCAGGAGAAAGGTCTTCATCTTCTAACTCCTCAATTATCCGGCCCTCAGTACTAAGAGAACCACTGAAAGAATTTGCCGAGCGCTCTAAATTAAATCCCGCAATAACCTGTGGGAGTGTGCCATTCTTGCCAAAAACAGGTGCAACCGAACTAATCACAAGAAAAGCTGCAATAGCCACGCTAACAAGCCCCAATAAAAGTTTCCTCTGATGAGTCGATCTTTCCTTCTTTTCAATCATTCCCAACAACCTCCCTTCCATGTTTTCGTTTAATTTGAGTCCGTTCTTAAAATTATTAAAAACATCTTTTAATTTATCGTCAGATTGTTTCATTGTTAATCACCTCCTTTAATTTTTTCCTTGCCCTAAAAAGCCTCGACTTGACACTTCCCTCTTTTTCGTTGACAAGTACGCTAATTTCTTTAACAGATGCATTGCCCAAATAATGAAGCGCCAGCACAATACGATCTTTCTCATCTAACTTTTTAAGCGCTTCTTGTACCAACTCTTTAGTTCCCTCATCGTCGGAAAAGAAAGTTTTTTCCCTTACTATTTCTTTTTTCTGTCGCATCTGCTTAAATGCATAATTTATTGCAATTCTTTTCATATATGCCAGAATGGATTTCTCAGGATTTATTCTTTTTCTAACTACATAAAGCTTAAGATATGTATTCTGAACAACATCCTCTGTATCTTCGTTTGATAAAAGATAAGCATAAACAATACTATAAACATACCTGACAGTTAATCGATAAAACTCAGTAAAAGCATCTTTATTTCCATCCTTAATTTGTAGAACAAGCATTTTTAACTTATCTTCCATCTTCCACTCCTATAAATTATATCCTTTACTCAGTAAAAAGGTTTCATTAATATAATTTATTATATTAATTTTTTTGATACATCCTAAAAGAAATAAAGGCTAAATATCTTTTTCCATTGATTTTTTTAATATTTTCCCTATAATCTTACTTGAAAAGTAAAGTATTAACCTATACAATAATGAAAAAATTGGAGGCCCATATATGACTAATGTTTCTATTGCGATAGCACTGCTTGCCGGGATTTTATCTTTTGTTTCGCCATGTGTCCTGCCACTTATCCCTGCATATATTTCTTACATATCAGGAGTATCGCTACAGGAAATGCAATCCGGAACTGCGTCAACAAAAAGAATTACAATCAGTGCAATTTTATTTGTTTTAGGTTTTTCAACAGTTTTCATTGCTCTTGGCGCATCTGCCACCACTCTTGGTAAACTGTTAGCAACAAATATGAGGACGTTCCACATTATTGCAGGTAGTATTATCATTTTATTCGGTTTGCACATTATTGGTATCATTAAGTTAAAATTCTTAAATTACGAGAAAAAAATGCAAATAAAAAGCAAAAAAACTTCCCTGATAGGAGCATATTTAATGGGATTCGCCTTTGCATTTGGCTGGACACCATGTGTTGGTCCTATCCTGGGAGCAATACTCGCAGAAACAAGCACATATGCCACTATGGGCAAAGGAATTATCCTGCTCTCGTTTTATTCGCTCGGATTGGGTATTCCATTTATTCTCACAGCAATCGCCATTAATAAATTCTTTTTCTTGTTTAAAAGAATCAAAAAATATTTTCATACCATTGAAATTATATCCGGGCTACTTCTTATTTGCATTGGTCTCTTGCTTATTTTTAGAAATGGCATACACTTTTAACGTATGAGCAAACTAAGACAAGCCCGAATAGAATCGGCAATAAAAAGAGAAGTTTCAAAATATTTACTTGAATTGGATGACTCAAGATTGAGAGGCATTACGATTACATATGTCGATCTCTCTAACGATCTTCGTTATGCAAAAATTTATTTCACTGCAATCAACAAAGAAGATAAAAACCAGGAAATTTTAGATACTCTCTCGCATGCCGCAAAAAGAATACAAAAGGATATCGCCCATAGATTAAAATCTATGAGACACGTCCCGCTTATTTCGTTCCATTTTGACCTCTCAATACAAAAGGGAGAGAAAGTGATCAATATACTCAACAAGGTTAAAGAAGAACTACAAAACAAGGAAGAACAAAACAATGAAAAACCACCAACTACTTGAAATCGGCAATGTGCTAAAAAAATATAACAGTTTTGCACTATTCAGTCATGCAAACGCTGATGGCGATGCATTCGGTTCTCTACTCGGCCTCGGTATGTCATTAAAACTCCTTGGCAAAGAAGTTTCTTATTTTCTACCTGAGCCACTACCAAAGGGATACGCGTTCCTTAAGGATTACGATTTAATTAATGCGACCCGTTTAAACCATAACGATGTCGGCATACTATTAGATTCATCAGATATAGGAAGAATAGACCAGCTCAGTGCACATTTTAAATCTTTTGATGTGACAATAAATATTGATCACCACGTAACGAATGATTATTTTGCAACCTATAACTATGCAGACAAGGATGCCCCCTCTACCACATGTATTATATTAAAACTCATAGAGGACGCACAACTTCCAATTAATTCAGACATAAGTAATGCTCTTTATGTAGGCCTTCTTACAGATACAGGTTCATTTCACTACGCCAATACAACAAAAAGCGCTTTTTTAACTGCAACAAAACTCGTTAAATATGGTGCAGACCCTTCATCTGTGGCAAAAAAGATCTTTGAAGAGGAAACATTAGCGCATCTCAAGCTTATCGGCATTGCACTTAGGCGGATGAGTTTAAGAAATAAAATAGTCTTTTCATATATCACTTATTCTGATATGAAATCTCTAAATGCATCAGAAGAAGATGCAGAGGGCATTATAAACCTGGTTAGAAAATATAAAGATGCAGATGTCGCTATTCTTTTTAAAGAAGTTGACGATAAAGTAATAAGAGTAAGCCTAAGAAGCAAACGTAAAAATATCAATGTGCAAGATATTGCAGTTTTATTCAATGGAGGCGGACATGCGGCAGCATCAGGCTGCACAATACACGGAGATTTGCACAAAGCAATGGAACAATTACTCTCGACAGCAGAAATTATGATAAAAGATGCCGATAAAAACAAATAGTATTCCACCGCTTTCTGCAAATAAAACCAAATTTATTGGATTTCCCGCAAAAAAGGCAGAAAAAACCAGATTATATTAATCACCTTCAGTTGGAATTGCGCAAATAAAACAATAAATCGAGAGGAGGAAAAATGGAGAAAAATAAAATATTCGGCATTATCATTTTTATACTAATAATTTTTGTGGTATTATTTTCAATATTTAAAAGCAATACCCCTACTCCTTCTGCCTTCACTAATCCTGTGCGAACAGGCGATAATATCTCGCTCATTAAAATTGAAGGGACAATAGGGACAAGCACCCTTGGCGAACAAGGGATATCGCCAGATAATATAAAAGAGTTGCTTAATGAGGCAAAATCAGACGCATCTAAAGCATTAATCATCCAAATAGATAGCCCTGGAGGTGCAGTAGAGCCAACACAAGAAATCTACAATAATATACAGCAGTTCAAAAAAGAAACAGGAAAAAAAGTATATATATCGATGAGAAGTGAAGCAGCATCTGGTGGGTATTACATCGCATGCGCCGGAGATAAAATCATTGCCATGCCAACAACTTTAACGGGAAGCATTGGTGTGATTATGAGACTTATAAACTATCAAGGATTACTGGAAAAAATTGGATTAAAAGAAACTGTAATAAAAAGTGGTACATATAAAGATATAGGTTCGCCTACAAGAGATATTACAGAGGAAGAACAAAAAATGCTACAAGAAATTATTGATGAAACATACACTCAATTCTTTGATATAGTTTTCAAAGCAAGAAATATTCCTTTGGACGATCTTAAAAATATAGCCCAGGGACAAATATACACCGGGATACAGGCCAAAAGGTTAGGCCTTGTAGACGATCTTGGAGATTTACAGTATACAATTGAAATCATTAAAAAAGATTTGAATATTCAGGGAACGCCAATTATTATTATCCATGAAAAAAAACAAAGTATCTTATCCTTATTAAATTTTAAAAGCAATATTCCCGAACTTAATTTACTTAACAATCTTAAACCTGTAAAACTCGAATATATTATGATACCATAGGAGGTAGATAGATGAATACAATGTTTGAATTAATCTGGTTAACAATAACACACCCAAAAGAAGCATTTAAGCGCATAAGAGAAAAAAGACCATTATATGCTGCATTAATATTTCTCCTTATCTACGGCTTAGTCTCAATAGTTACTGGCTACATTACGAGCAAAAACAATCTTAATCTGCTTCCACAAATATCTGACAGTGCAATAGCTCCATACATTGGAGAGTTTTCAAAGAACTTAAACGACCTTATTAGTGGATACTTTTCCTCCATGTTCTTTTTTGTTTTTGGGCTCATTACCCCGTACTTAACCACTTTTATTTCAACCGCAATTTACGATTTAATTGCTCAGTTCTTTGTAAAAAAGGGAGCCGGTATTACGTTATTTATTGCATGGAGCTTTGCTGCCATACCCATGCTTGTATACAAAGTGCTTAATCTTACAACTCTTGCTATCTTTAGTTATAGTTTGCCAATATACATCGAACTAATTTTTATTGTATGGAGTATATATATGTATATAACAGCAATAAAAGAAACATATGAAATAAACACAGGATTATCTATCGGTATCTACTTCACTCCGATTATAGTAATTTTTATGTTGCTTATAATTTACATGGCTTTATTGTTTCCTTTAATTAGCAAATACTTGCTGTCATTAGCACCTGGAATTATTTAACTTTGAAAAACTTCTTAAAGGATCTAAACAGCAAACAAAGAGAAGCTGTTCTCTTTAATGACAGCTCGCTACTCATATTTGCGGGAGCAGGTTCAGGGAAAACCAAAGTAATCACCTACAAAATCGCATACCTCATAGAATCCCTCTTAGTTCCTTCATCACACATTCTCGCAGTAACTTTCACAAACAAGGCAGCAAATGAAATGAAAGAAAGAGTGGAGAGTCTCATAGGAGAACACATCAAAGGTCTTTGGATAGGCACATTTCACTCTATGTGTGCAAGAATATTGCGAAAAGAAATTCATCTTCTTGGATACGATAAGAATTTCACGATCCTTGACCAGGATGATTCTACCCGCGTAATAAAAAAAGCAATGCAGCAATTGGATATAAGCACAGAATATTTTAAAGCGAAAACAATAGGTCAATATATTTCAACTGCAAAAAGAAGGCTTATGGACAGTAAAGAGTTTAAAGAAAATGCAAAAGAATACATAGAAAAAACAGTTTCATCAGTTTATAAAGAATACGAAAAAATTCTCAAAGAAAGCAATGCATTAGACTTTGACGACCTTATTATGCTCACGGTGAAACTACTTAAAAATCATGAAGACGTTGCATATTATTATAAAGACAAATTTAAATACATTCTCGTCGATGAATATCAAGACATAAATAGATCGCAATACGAACTATTAAAAATTCTTGCAGAAAAACATAAAAAAATTATAGCAGTAGGAGATGATGACCAAAGTATCTATTCATTCAGGGGCGCAAACACTGAATTTATACTATCATTTCAAGCAAATTTTCCTGACGTAAAAACAATAAAGTTAGAAAGAAATTATCGCTCACCGCAAGAAATATTAAATGTTGCAAACGAACTTATCGCACATAATAGGAAAAGGAGCGAAAAAAAACTTTACACCAAAAAAAAGGTACCAGATGCAGTAAGTTTTTACGAAGCGGCAAACGGAATAGATGAAGCAAGGTTTGTCATTAAAAAAATTAAAGACCTCCACAAGGATGAAGAAAAACAATTTAGCGACTTTGCAATACTGTACCGGATGAATTCCCAATCAAGATTATTTGAAGAGCGTCTTTTAGAAGAAGGCATTCCGTATCAAATTATCGGCGGCGTAAGGTTCTACGGAAGAGAAGAAATAAAAGATATAATTGCATATCTCGCTGTTCTAAACAATCCGTATGACGATATAAACCTCCGAAGAATAATTAATGTACCTCACAGAAAAATCGGCGAAGCAACAATGAACAAAATAGAAAAAGTCAAAAACGAGCAAGGTAGCACGTTATACAAGGCCGTACATTATATAATAGAAAATGAAGAATTATCTCCCACAATAAAGAAACTCAGAGAGTTTTATCAATTGATGGAAGACTTAAAAAAAGATAGCAATAAATTACCTTTAAGACAACTCGTAGAAGAAATTCTATCAAGAACAGGTTACCTTCCATATTTGCTAAAAAAAGGGATAGAAGGAGAAAATAAGATAGAAAACGTAAAGGAGTTTATCAGTGTAATAAAAGAATTCTCAGAAACCTCAGAGGATGATTCCCTTCCAGCCTTTCTGGCCCATCTTTCACTCATCACAGATATCGATAATGCACAGGGAGATAATCGTGTGATGCTGATGACTTTACATAGTGCAAAAGGCCTTGAATTTCCCGTAGTATTTTTGGTAGGTATGGAAGAAGGATACTTACCGCACTACCGATCAATGGAATTCGACCACACAATAGAAGAAGAACGAAGGCTTTGCTACGTAGGAATAACAAGGGCCAAAGAAAAATTGTACTTAACTTATGCATATAGAAGAAACAAGTATGGGACACAATCTCCAGTAGCGCCATCACGTTTTCTTTCGGAGATACCAAAAGAAACAGTTTCAGAAGTAAAAGAAGAGCATAAAGAAACAAAACTTAGAGAAGGGGAAAAAGTACTGCACAGAATCTGGGGGGTTGGAAAAGTCCTTGAAGTACATCTCGATAACCCTGAAATACCTTATGCAGTAATTGATTTTATAAAAATAGGTAAAAAGAAATTGGATTTAAGATATGCCCCAATAGAAAGGCTTACAAAATGAAAAAAGCAAATTACTGTTTTGTGTGCAGCAAAACCAACTCAAAAGGTTTACATATGACATTTGAGCGAATTGAAAATATGACTCTTGCAAAATTTGTGATAGAAAAAGAATATGAAGGATATCCTGGCATCGTTCATGGAGGAATCCTTGCTGCTATTCTGGATGACGCAATGGGTAATATAAAGTACCTTGAAGGGTATATGGCATATACTGTAGAAATGAGCACAAGATATATAAATCCATCATTTGTAGGAGAAGAACTGCAAGTAAGAGCATGGCTCGAAAGCGCTCAGCACAAAATCGTCAAAGCAATTGGGGATATCAGAGATAAAAAAGGCGTTATAAAAGTACGAGCAAAAGCTAAATATTACATCAAAGGAAAAATCGAAGAATAACAATCAAGTTTTGAATCTGAGACTTCTTATTGTATAATAAAAAGATAAGGAGGGAGAAAAATGGAAGATTTAAATAAAAAAATTAATGAAATGGAGAATCAGTATCAAAAGATTATCGAGAAAATTCCAGGATTTGCAGGTTATTTTGAAAGAGAAAAAAGAAGAACTGCAGATAAATTGCTACGCCAATACCTTGCAGACAGGCTAAGAAAAACGAAAGATGAATTGCTATCTAAAGGAAATGCGTTACTTAAAGAAAAAGAATTTGATGCACTGGAAGAACTGAATGAATTGATTAAAAATTTCCAATTCATTGTCGATAAGATAGAGTATGCACCACATGGTTACTCAGGATTTTTTGGCTCCATAAAAGCTGATACGAAAATACTTGATAGACTTTATGCAGTTGATGCTTCACTCCTATCGCTTATAGAGAAATCAGAAAAAATTGTAGCAGACGAGACAAAAACAGTAAAAGAAATTATAAGCAATATGAAAAATAACCTTAAGGATTTCAAAACTCTCTTGAACGAAAGACTCGAAATCCTTTCAGGTATAAAATAAGGAGGTAGATAATGTTTTTAGAAATTATTCAATGGTTTGATAAAACCGGCACAGAAATTATACACAGAATTCCAGAACAGGGATCTGCCGATATAAAAATGGGCGCACAACTCATTATAAGAGAAACAGAAAGTGCAATCTTTTTCAGAGATGGAAAAGCAATGGATGTCTTCGGACCAGGAAGGCATATACTCTCCACGCAAAACTTGCCCATCATTACGAGACTTCTTTCGCTGCCATACGGATTTAAAAGCCCATTCCAATCCGAAGTTATCTTTGTTGATAGAAAAGTATTTCCCAACTTAAAATGGGGAACAAGTCAGCCAATTCTTTTTAGAGACAAAGAACTCGAAGTAGTGAGACTCCGCGCATTTGGAATTTTCAGCGCAAGAATTGTTGACCCGTATCTATTTACGAATACAATTGTCGGAACACAAGACATATACACAACCGGGCAACTCCAGGAATTCTACAGATCTGTCATTCTCTCGCGGTTTACAGATACATTAGGTGAATCTCTCACTTCTATCTTTGACTTGCCACAAATATATGATGAACTGAGTGGAGCTGCAAAATCACGCATTGCAACTGATTTTAATAAGTACGGAATAGAACTTGTCGATTTTTATGTCTCATCCGTTACGGTTCCCGAAGAAGTCCAAAAAGTTATTGATGAAAAGACGGGAATGAATGCAATTGGAAATATGAACCAGTATCTGCAGTTTAAAGCAGCTAAAGCAATTGAAGAAGCAGCAAAAAATCCTACTCCAGGGGGAACAGCTGCAGCTGGAGCTGGCCTTGGCATGGGCATGGGCATGGGAATGATCATTCCCGGAATGATGCAGCAAGCAATGAGTGCCGAAAAAGAAAAAGAGCAACTAATGATTAAATGTCCCGACTGTGATGCTATCATTCCAGCAGATTCAAAATTCTGTCCCAAATGTGGATACAAACTTGCTGCAGATACACCTAAAACAATTGAATGCTCCAACTGCCATAAACAAATTCCTGTCGACTCGTTATTCTGTTCTTACTGCGGATACAAAATTGCAAAAGAAGAAGAGAAAAAAGAATAAATGTATCTCTGGATTATCATTGCCGTATGGTTTATCTGCGGTATTATAAGTAATATAATTGCAAAAGAAGAAAACCTTTCTTCAGGATATCGTTTCCTGCTTTTTTTAGAAGGGTTTATTGGGTTACTCTTTTTATTTATTTTTAAGAAAAAGAAAAATGAAAAAAAATAAAAAATACATTATCATCTTAACCTTTGCTTTACTTATAATCTCGTTTATTATGCCTATGGAAAATGCTTTTGCATCTTACCACTACAAAGAATGGAACGATGAAATAACCCTGAACAAAGATGGCACAATAAATGTTGTAGAAAACCTGTCAATTTATTTTGGTTCGCACGACAGCGGGACAGCTTACCACTGGCTCGAAAGATGGATTGATCTTAATCAGATTCAAAATATTACGGATGTGGAAGTTTTTGAGAACATTAATGGAACGCTTATCCCCTACGAAAAGAGCAGCAGCGGAACACCAGAAACATTCAGCGTAAGAACAGAGCATAACAGCTTTTATATAAAATTAAACTACGAGGCAAAAAATACAGTAAAACACTTTGTGATAAAATACCAAATATTAGGGGCTACCAAATTAGGCGCTGTTGCATTCTATGAAGATGATGCCTCGTTCAACTACATCGCCATACCCTCAAAGAATGAAGTATCGATTGATAAAGCAATTGTTACGGTTCATATCCCTCACGGTGCACAAAAAGAAGAAATAAAAGCCTGGGGAGCAGGACTACCAACGGGCAGTGGAAACGTAACCATAGTAAATGGAAATGAAATTATATTAACAGGTTCAGAACTTGCACCCGGAGAATTTATAGAGTTCTATATTGCATTTCCAAGAGGCCTGGTGGAAGAACCGGAAGGAATACAAATCTACCCGGGAAGTGCGAGAGATAAAGCGCAACAGCAAGCAGAAGCTGCTACAAGAGAAGCAAAAATAGCAGGCTTAAAAACTTTACTCGGTTTTTTACTTTTTATCATCATTGTAGTATGGATATTCCTCACCTGGTACAAAAAGGGGAAAGATATCGTTTTGCCTCAATACGCAGAATACATAAAAGATCCACCATCAGATCTTCCACCTGCTGTTGTAGGTGCACTACTAAAACAAGGAGCGACACTAAAAGAAGTAATTGCAACTATATTAGACCTTGCAGATAGGGAATACATAAAAATTGAAGAAATAAATAAGGTTTTTGGTAAAAATGATTATATCTATAGACGTACAGATAAAGATACCTCCACTCTTAATGCCTATGAACAAACGTTGATGAGATATATATTTGGAGGGTTAAACTCCATCCACTTATCTGAGTTGAAATATGAATTTTCGAAATATCTTCCTAAAATATATAGCAAAATCAACCAGGAACTTGTAACAAATGAATTTTATGAAGGCGGTAGCCCTGCAAAAGTGAAAGGAAAATACATTGGTATAGCCATATTTATGATAACACTTGGGTTGATCGTTCTCACGGCGATCGGGACTTCACTTGGCATAAGATTCCTTGCATGGCCTCTCATTCCCGGAGGTATTATTGTACTATTTTTCGCACCTGCCATGCCAAGAAAATCGATGAAGGGAGCAAAAGAGCGAATGAAATGGCTTGCCTTCAAAAAATATCTTGAAGGCCTCGTTAAATATAAAAAAGCAGAAGAAGCACAGAATCTTTTCTCACAATACCTTCCATTCGCGGTTGTGTTTGGTATAGATAAACATTGGATAAAAGAATTTTCAAGAGCAAATACCCCTGCACCAATCTGGTATATTCCTTATAATAGAGCTGGATATGGTTATTCAAATACAGGAGGACTCTCTTCTGCAAAAGGGTTTGGTGGCACAAGCAATAATATTACAAATAGCATGAAAGGGTTTTCCCTTGATTCGATATCGCATGGTCTTAATTCATTGTTAAATAGTTCTGCAACAGTATTTACCTCCTCAAAATCTTCTTCCGGTGGAGGTGGCGGATTCTCCGGAGGTGGCGGTTTTGGCGGCGGTGGAGGAGGAGGTTCCTCAGCAGGATAGGAGAAAAGGAGCATATATGAGCAAAAAAAAGAAAAAATCTATCATTAAAACTACATTCAAAATCATTCTTTTACTTATTGTGGTGATAACACTTGCCGGAGGCATTTTTGCTGTTACATACATAAACAAGTGTGCAAAGGATCTGCCCAACATATCAAGATTAACGTACAATCCGGAGCAGTCATCTCAAATTTTTGACTACGAAGGAGAACTTATAACAAATGTTTATGCTTTTGAAAATAGGATTTACACACCACTGGACAAAATTTCTGATATTGCAAAAAAAGCTGTTATTGCTGAAGAAGACGAAAGATTTTATCAGCACGGTGCGTTAGACTACAGAGGCATAGCAAGGGCGTTCTGGACAAACTTAAAATACAAAATGATAGTCGAAGGAGGAAGCACGATCACCCAGCAGCTTGCAAGGAGTTTGTTTCTAACAATGGAGCAAACATCGGAAAGAAAGATTAAAGAAGCTCTGCTTGCAATTGAGCTTGAAAAGAAATTCACAAAGGACCAAATATTAGAAATGTACCTAAATGAAGTGTATTTCGGTGCAGGAGCAAATGGAATTGAAGCAGCAGCTGAAACATATTTTGGCAAACATGCAATCGAATTAAACCTGGCTGAATCTGCAATGCTTGCAGGAGTACTAAAATCACCTTCTGGAGGCAATCCATTTGTTAACATGGAAGCAGCAAAAGAAGCACAAAAGATTGTACTTCAAAAAATGTTAAAAAATGGCTATATCACAGAAGAAGAATTAAAAGAAGCAGAAGAATTTGAATTGCATTATGTAGAAGAAAAAAGAGTAAACGATAATATGGGGTATGTTATTGATTATGTAAAAGAAGAAGTAGCAAAGAAATTTGGAGAAACAATGCTCTACTCAGGCGGATTAAAAATATATACTACAATTCAACCGAAATTACAGCTTGCCGGAAGTGAGGCAATTAATAAAGTTCTTACAAAAGCAGAGGATGATGGCATTTTTCCAAAAGACACAAGAAATTCGAAAGATGCTATTCAACCACAAGCTGCTCTTACCGCTTTAGACACAAAAACCGGAGCAATACTTGCAATGGT
>DBOM01000001.1 GCA_002299965.1 Caldiserica bacterium UBA646
CTGCCGTCTTTGCGTTTCCTTACTGATTCTTTTTTAGGTTTTTTACCCTTCATTCCTTCCGAAAAGAAAAACTCGCCCTCACTACTCAACGATTCAGGTACGACTAATTCTATAAGTCCTTTATCAACTGCTTCATCGTTTAACCATTGAAATAATGTCGTAAAACCTTTATTAATAGCAACGATTTTGTTATCAGTATCCAGTTGTGCAATAGCCAGCGCGCTATTCTCAAACAGTTCCTGAAAATATTTTTTCTGGACAAGAAGTTCTTTTTCGAGCTGTTTACGCTTAACAATGTCTTGCTTCAGTTGTTCGTTAGTATCTTCCAATTGTTTGGTTCGTTTCTTTATCATATCTTCAAGAAACTTCTGGTACTCTTCTACATCGTCTTTTAACTGTTCATACTCGGTAATATCATTCAGCGTAAACATAACTCCAATCACTTCACCTAATCTATTTGCAACCGGAACTGTAGTAAGATTAATGAGCTTTTTAGGCTCTATATAATCAATTTGTACATTAATTACCTGGTTGGGATCAGCTTTGATTTGTTTTAGCAGCATTTGGAATTGTTCTTGGTCCGCCAATTTGCAACTACCGGAACAAAAATATTTTGAAACATCCTTGCGAAGAATAGAATCGGATTGAACATTCATCAGTTTTTCAGCAACAGAGTTAATATGAACAATCTTACCGTTAAGGTTAACAGCAATAACACCATCTGAGATACTGTTTAATGCTAAATATGGCAGAGATTCTCGGTATTTCCCTATAGAATACCACTGAATTATTGCAAATATTAAAATAGGAATATATCCAAATGGATAGACCTCAAAGCCAACAGCAGGCAAAACATCTACCAGAGCAACACAAGCCACTAAATAACTGAATAAAAACAGTTTCTTTTGAGTTTTGCTGATCAAAACGGATTTGCTTGCTCGAACATAATAATATAAAAGCACCAATAAAAAAAGAGCAAAAACAACCAAAAAGTAAGACCCAAGATGGGCATACTGAATAGAATATCCCCAGAAATGTTTCCTCACGCCAATAAACATTAAATCTGTCGTATTTACTATAAAATAAAAAAGAAGCATTATAATATAATTTGCCAAAACCAGCCACTTTTTCTTTTTTAATAAGTTAAAAAACGACAAAATTAGCAAGTAAGCACCAGGAGGAATCAGAACTAAGCCCAAAAAAGTATAGCGTTTATAAAAAAATAGGGCAAGCTCTGGATTTTGAGTCACACGCAATACAAATGTTCCGGAAACCCATATAAAAATACTCAAAATAACAATAGAGAAAGAGATATTCATCTTGCTCTTTACACCCAGAAATAAAGAAACTATCCCAAATATGAACAAAATAACGGCAGTAAACATTATGGAAATGGCGTGCGGATTAAAATAATAATTCGAACTAGCAAATATTTGATCTATTCCCATGTATTACCCTTGCCTTTTCACTATTTTTCTAACCATTCTATTTATTTTCTTCTCTTTGCCGTCTTAATAATCCAGCAATCTAAATTATATTAACTTACATTTTAACAAAGAAAATTCAAAATAGCAAATAATTAAATTCTTATAATACCCGTAAAATCTTTAAGAATAGCACATCTATCCACGATGCAGTTAATACAAATTTATCCCTTTAAACTAATACCCCTCTTATAGCGCTTTTCATTTAACTTAAAATTTTACTTTCTGTTTACAGTGATTTGTCAGAAGTCGAACTTCTTAAACTGTATAAATACCGTTCAAAAAAAGTTAAAATAATCCCTCAGAGAAATATCGTTCGCCTCGGTCCGGTGCAATTGTCACAACTCGTTTAAGATTATATCTTTTCAAAATTATTTTTGCAGCCAAAACATTTGCGCCAGTTGATAGGCCTGCAAAAATTCCTTCTTCACTAGCAAGCCTCCGCGCCTCTTCTCTTGCATCTTCCTGATCAACTGTGACAATTTCATCTAGTATGCTTCTATCAAGTAAGTCAGGTATAAAACCAGCACCAATCCCTTCTATTATATGATGGTGTGGCTTTCCTCCGGAAAGGACAGCCGATTGCACAGGTTCTACTGCAACGACCTTAATATTTTTATTAAATTTTTTCAATACTCTCCCCACCCCAGTAATTGTTCCACCAGTGCCCACTCCTGCAACAAATGCATCTAAGCTATAACTCATCTGCTTGAGTATTTCTGGAGCAGTAGTCATCTCGTGTGCCAGGGCATTAGCTGGATTTTTAAACTGATCTAGCATTAAAACCCCTTCTTCAGCAAGCTTATTTGCTTTTTCTATTGCACCCTTCATCCCTTCTGATTTTTCGGTCAAGAAAAGTTTTGCCCCCAGCGCTCTCATAATTTTTTGCCGTTCAATGCTCATTGAATCCGGCATCGTCAAAATAACATTTAAATTATAAAATCTTCCGACAAATGCCAGTCCAATACCTGTATTCCCGGAAGTGGGTTCAACAATTGTGCTACCTGCCTTTATAAGATTTTTCTGCAAGACATCACGGATCATAAAAAATGCAATTCTATCTTTTACACTGCCCATTGGATTTAAAAACTCGAGTTTCAAAAATACTCCCGGGTCTTTTTTAAGCTGAATTATCGGAGTATTCCCGATACTATCCAATATGGTTTTACCCATTTCCCCCTCCTATTTTTACGATCCTTGCAGGAATTCCTGCTACTGTTGCAAAGGGTGGCACATTCGATAATACCACACTATGTGCCCCAATTACGGCATGGTCTCCTACTTTTATATCACCTAAAATAGATGCGTGATTCCCTACAAATACGTTTCTTCCCACGGTTGGATGTCTTTTACCTTTTTCTATTTTTTTAGAACCAAGTGTTACCCCGTGGTAAAGAATTGTTCCTTTTCCAACAAAAGCCGTTGAACCAATCACTACGCCCATGCCATGATCTATTATAATACCTGACTCAATTTTGGCCGCTGGATGAATATCCATTATGTACTTCCGTTTTGCCCGGTAATAAAGATACATTGCGATAAATTTGTGCCCTTTTTCGTATAGACTGTGATATATTCGGTAATATACTAACCCTCGAAATGATGTAGAAAAAAGAATAACTTCACGTTTCGATCTTACGGAAAAATCGTTTTGCATGAACATTTCCAAATCTGCTCTTATTGCGGAAAGTAGTTCTCTTACAACATGCATATGTATCACCTTCCATTGCTTCTATCTTTGTCATATATATGCCACCTCCTTTTAATTAATTCTTTTTTTATCAAAAGAATAACGTTTCTTCTCTAATCTCTGTAAGGAGCAGAATAGTCAAATATAAATATCTAAACTATCCCCCTCCAACGGGAGAAAAGATATGCACTGTATCGCCATCTTTAACCTCGTCAGTCATCCAGCTTCTCCTAGTATTTACTAATACCATCATGTAATTTATTTCCTTAATCCCCAACTTCTCTATAATTGTCTTTACAGTTGCATTTTCCGGAAGCGTAATATAGCTTTCCTCGGGGCCATACTTTAAAAAATCACCATATAATTTAACTTTTACTCTCATTTTTTAAACATTCAAAACAATTTTATAGTACACTATTTTAACCTTCAAAAATTACTTTTACTGCCGTAACATCCCACAAATGCTCCAATCTTTCCAAAATTTCTTCCTCTATATTTTTTGCAAACTGATGTTCTTTAGGCAAATCGAGAATTACTGTCACAATACCATCTTTAATGTGAATAGTTTTTATTAGGCCCGACCGAACAACATCAATACCCGTCAACGGATCGACAACATGTGATAATTTCGACATAACAATTTCCTTTGTCGTTGGTTTTTTTTCCTTTACGAGCCCCGTTTTCTCCATGTAAATTTCTACTGCAGAATGCAGTGCATCTGCAGCAAGCACCGAGCAATGAATCTTTACAGTTGGTAACCCTCCTAATGCCTTAACAGCATCTTTCCAGGTAATTTTTGCTGCTTCCTCAATTTTTTTGCCTTTTACAATATCTGTTAGTATCGATCCAGTCGCTATGTTAGATGCGCAACCAAATGACTGAAATTTAATATCTTCTATTACATGGGTCTCTGGATCAACTTTTAGATAGAGAGTGAGCATATCCCCGCACGCCGGACTTCCCTCTGTTACTTTTACATCCGCATTCTTAATCTCTCCAACATTATGCGGATGTTTAAAATGCTCAATTACTAATTTTGTATACGGAACTGGCACTATTCTTCATCCTCCCTTCCTAACGGGCTAAGTTTCCTCAGGTCGCTAACTACTTCTCCTGTTTTCTGAATAGTATAATCGATCTCTTCTTCCGTATTATACTTTGACAGAGAAAACCGAATTGACCCATGAGCTTGTTCATGGTTCTTCCCCATTGCCAAAAGTATGTAACTGGCCTGTAAATTTTTACTATAACAAGCAGACCCTGTTATCACAGCGATCCCTTCAAAATCTAAGCGAAGAGAAATAGCCTCGCCTTCAATGTATTTAAAAGTCAAATTAGCAATATGTGGCAGGGAATGCTCTTTCGATCCGTTATACTCCACATGCTTAATGGTCGTTTCTATTCCTCTAATCAAACGTTTTTTAAGTAATAGAATTCTATCAACATCTTCCTTGCTAAATATCTCTGCTGCTTTTTTAGCACCGATAATCGCAGGTGTGTTCTCTGTCCCGGGCCGTAAATTAAATTCATTAAATCCGCCATCCAACACTTTTTTAATCTTTGTTCCTTTCTTAACGAACAGTATTCCAATGCCCTTTGGACCGTAAAATTTATGAGGCGACAATGTAATAAGATCTATCCCCCAATTATACGCATCTATTGGTAAATATGGCCAGGCAATTGCAGCATCTGTGTGAAATAATATTCCCTTTTCTTTTGATAGTTTTGCAATTTCCCGGATATCCTGGACTGTCCCTGTCTCATGGTTCCCATACTGGACTGAGATTAACGCTGTCTCCTTCTTTATGCAACGCGTTAGTACATCCATGTCGACAATACCATTCTCATTCACTGGAAGATATGATACCTCAAAACCTTCTTCTTCCAGCCGCCTAAACGAATTGAGAACAGAATTATGCTCTACCTGTGTTGTTATGAGGTGCTTCCCTTTGTCCATATTCGCATAGGCAACTCCTTTTACTGCAAGGTTATTTGCTTCAGTTCCACCTGATGTAAATATAATTTCTTCGGGATGCTTTCCTCCTATTCGTTCAACAAAAGATGCTCTTGCCTCATCAACTGCATCCTTTACCTCAAGCCCGTAGGTATGAGTAAACTGAGAAGAAGGTACAGCGTATTTTTCCAGAAAAAACGGAATCATCGCGTCGATTACCCGTTTATCCATTTTTGTAGAAGCTGCGTTATCTAAATAAACTCTCATAATTACCTGCCTATTCGTACCCTAAGTTTTTCTTTGCATCACTGCTCATCAAATCAGGACTCCATGGCGGATCATATGTAAGCTCCACTTTAACTTCCTTTACCCCTTCAAGCTCTTGAATAACCATTTCTACATCCCTCATTATAAAAGACGCCATTGGACACCCGGGAGCCGTAAGTGTCATTTTAACAAACACAGTTCCATTATCTTCGTCTACTTTAATATCATAAATTAAACCCAAGTCCACAACACTTACAGGTATTTCCGGATCATACACATTTTTTAATGCCTCAATAATTTCTTGCTTTTTTACCATATTAGCCTCCTTGCTCCTCTGAATAAATTCTTTTTTTCATTCCAAAGATTTCTCATCTCAATTACACCACGTGCAATCTCCAACGTACCCAAATATTTTCCTTCTCCATTTCTCACTGCATGATATTTAATATATACAAATCTACCATCTATTTCAAGCCGGAAATCTGCGTAATCTCTTTTGCTGCTCTTAAAATCAGAAAGTATCTTTTCAACAATATAAACACTCTTTGGAGGATGACAATTCCTTGCCTTCTAAAAACTCACTCATTTTGCCTCCTTTATTTTTTAGATAAATTATAACTATAAAAATAATATTTTCAAGTTATTTATTGCAAAAGGGGAAAAATATGCTTTAACGCCTCATTTTATGCAGAAAGTTCGTTAGATAAATTGAATTGATACAAATATAATAATTTAAATTTTTGAATATTTTAGAAGCTATAATATAAAACATATCACACAACTTGTAATATTTTATTTAACGATTATGCGTTTTTAACTCCGTCAAGAAAAGCTTTTAAGGACAAATTTATGCACTCTTCCTTTTCCTCAGGAATCTCGAAAAACTGCTCTAACGTTTCTAATTTAATATTTTTAAGCTCTTTCACATTTTTCCCTTTTGCGTATTCACTCAGAATTGAGCACACTGCTATTGCAAAAGGACAGCCTGCGATTTGATATTTAATGTCTTTAACAACCCCTCCTTCTATGAGAAAATAGAAAATGGCCTTTGCCAAATTTGGCATCGAATAACTGCCAGTTACGGTGGGGTTTTTGATTTTCCCTACATTTTTAGGATGAGTAAAATGTTCTCTTACAATCTCTGGATACATCTATCCCTCCCAGAATGGACTCAAAGCCCTCAATTGATTTGTTGTTTCCTTAATATTTTCCACTATAAAATCAATGTCTTCCTTTTTATTGTCCTTTCCAATCGTAATGCGTATAACGCTGAATAGATCTTCCTCGGGAACGCCAATTGCCTGAAGCACATGAGAAGGATTCTTTTTGCCGGCAGAACAAGCAGAACCACCACCTGCAATAATTCCCTTCTCGTTAAGAGCAACAAGAAGAGGTTCATTTCTTATACCCTGAATAATAATACTAATATTGCCGGGAAGTCTTCTGTCGCCTTCCGGGCCGTTTAAGTAAACAGCTGGAATTTCCTCCAATATCTTTGCCAGGAAAATATCTCTAAATTCCGCAATACTATTTTCCCTTTGCTTCTGTTCTTTTTTCCCTAATTTTGCTGCCTCTCCCAATCCGATAATTCCTGTTGTATTAAGAGTCCCTGAACGAAATCCTCGTTCTTGTCCACCTCCATTCATATATGGCACAATTGGAACATCTTTCCGTATATACAAGGCACCAACACCTTTTGGGCCGTAAAATTTGTGAGAGGAGAGGCTCAACAGATCAATATTCATCTGCTCAACATCAACAGGAAGATGAGCAATAGTTTGTACTGCATCGGTGTGAAAGAGGACATTTCTTTCTTTACATATTGCCCCTATCTCGCGAACCGGTTCGATAGTGCCGATTTCATTGTTTGCATGTATCACGGAAACCAGTATCGTCTTTGACGTAATGAGCTTTTTCACATCGTCAGGATCAACAAAACCTTTGCGGTCCACCGGAACATATTTAATGACAAAACCGAAATCTTGCAAACTCTCTACAGATTTTAACACCGCTTCATGCTCTGTCGGTGTTGTTATAATTTCGTTTCCTTTGTCCTTGTTTGCAAATGCAACACCCTTTAGCGCTGCATTATCTGATTCTGTGCCCCCGGATGTAAAAACAATTTCTTCAGGTAGTGCATTGATAAGAACAGCAACATTTTTTCGAGCCTCTTCTACCGCTTCGTCCACTTTCTTGCTGATTGAAGAGGTCCACCGCGTTGCCGGATTTGCAAATAACTCTGTAAAATATGGTTTCATTTTTTCAAATACTCTTTTATCAACCGGGGTAGTCGCCGCATGATCCAAATAAATGATCCTACTCATTACATCCTCCTTCTCTACACTAATATCGATTATATCATAACTATAAAAATAATATTTTCAAGAAATGCAAACAGAAAAGAGAACATCTTCCTGTTGTTCTCTTTTCCTTAAATTCACACATACGATCAAATTAATAAAACGTTCAGTCCCCAATGATCATTTCAATCCATTGTTCCAGCCATATTTGGCTTTTATTTGCTATATCCTCTAACGGGAGAGTAATATACTTATCTGCATTTACTGCATAGTCATAACATTCAGGGAGTTGTATTGATGTATCAATGGGGAATGCCCATTGGTATAGTGGAAGGTTTTCTTGAAATTCCCTGCTAAGCATAAACTCCATGTACTGTTGGGCAAGTTCTTGATGTTTGCTGTCATTTACTATCCCTACAAATTCTAATTGCAGCCAACCACCTTCTTCCGGAATCACTGCCTTATATCGCGTCACTTCATCTTCATAATAGAAATATGCAGGATCAACATCGTAACTCAGTACCATCGGAGCTTCTTTGTTTTGAACGAAAGCAGTATCAAAAGCGGAAGTCCAATCAGGATATATATGAAAAATAGTTGGTTCCAGTTTCTCCCAATAATCCAGGTAGTGATCCTCGCCATAAACTGCTATGGTCCAGAGTAAAAATCCCATACCAGGAGAAGAGGAGCGAGGATCCTCTAATATCAACTTTCCTTTGTATTCCGGCTTGAGTAAATCTTCGAAACTTCTCGGAGGATTTTTTATCACTTCCGAATCATAAATAATTGCAAGTGAATTCGGGCCATCAAAAGGAGTGACTCTCCAATTTTTATCAATTCTGTATTCTTCCGGTATCACTTCATAGTTCTCAGGGCGGTATGAAATAAAAATTTCTTCCTCTAGCGCCCTTGCCAGATTATTCATATTCAACCCAACAAATAGGTCGGCCTGAGGATTATTCTTTTCCAGAATTAACCTGTTCAATGTTGCCCCAACACCGCCAAAAGTTCTATATTCTATTTTGCAGTTATATTTTTCTTCAAATAATTTGTTCGTTGCGTCGGGTAATCCATACGAGACAAAACTATCGTAAGAATAAATAGTGAGTGTCTCCTCTGCACTTTCCTTCTGTCTGCATCCGGTTAATCCAACTGACAGCAATAAAATAACAAGAAATAAAACAATTATTCTTTTCATAAATTACATCTCCTTTCTGAATTTCTTTACTTTTTCTTTTATTGTAATTCCGCCCTTTTTATCATCGATCTTAATAATTGTAATAACTCGCCCTGATCCCTGTTCTCTTGCAACTATATGTGCCCGTTTAATCACATCAAGTAATTGTTCCAAATCGCCTTCAACTGTTGTACTATTTGCTTCCACCTCATACTTTAAACCCGAATCAATCACTACCTGTATTGCTTTTTCGACAATCTCGTTTACCTGTTCTTCGGGTACAACAGGTAACACGCTAAACTCGGCAATTGCCATCTAATCACCTCCTTCTAAATCAAATCTTACCACATCACCAGGCTTTATCCCTTTTACATTCCTCAAAAATTCTCGCACGAGGATACGGTTATCCTGCATCTTAACATACACTTCAACCCCACTGTCCAAATACACAATTCCTTCGACAGTTCCTTCAAATTTTCCACTGCGGCTCATAACGATCTCTTCCGGCCGTATATATTTTATTTCACCGTTAACTACTAATCGATTTATTTTGCCAATAAACTCCCTCGCAAACACTGTTTTCGGATGCTCATACAAATTCACAGGTGTGTCAATCTGGTCAACGCTGCCATTATCCATTAGTACAATCCGCTCGGCAAGATACATCGCTTCTGCCTGGTCATGGGTCACGTATATAATAGTGGTATTAAATCTTTGATGGAACTCTTTTAATTCTTCCATCAATCTTTCTCTAATCTTTGCATCCAGCGATGAAAGAGGTTCATCCATAAGAAGCACATCAGGCTTAACCACCATTGCTCGAGCAACAGCAACACGCTGCTTTTCTCCGCCAGATATCATATCCGGATATTTATTCAATATGTGCGTGATGCCAAATTGCTCTGCTATATTAAACACTGCTTCTTTTATTCTCTTGCTCTCAAAATGCTTTATTTTCAATCCAAAGGCTATATTGGAATAGACAGAAAGGTAAGGGAAAAGTGCATAATCCTGAAAAACTACTCCTATATTCCTGTTACTGGTTGGTAAAAAGGAAATATCAATACCATCCTTTAAAATTTTGCCATGCTCCTGACGGATAAAACCTGCAATAATATGCAAGACTGTAGTTTTCCCGGAACCAGATGGACCTAAAATAGATATAAACTCTCCGTTCGCTACATCAAAATCTACACTTAAAGAAAATCCCGGGTAACTCTTCTTAATCCCAATTAAAGCAATTTTTTTCATATCATCGGTACCTCTTTTTTTAGTTTATCAATAAGAATAAATGCGACTAAGCTGGCAAGTGCGAGTAAAGCACCCATAGCCGACGCTATTCCAAAGTGTCTTCCCGAAAGAAATCTGAAAAGTGCAATAGGCATTGTTGTAAAGAATGGCTTATATAACATATATGCAGCACCAAATTCTCCCATCGAAATTGCAAAAGAAAATACTGCAGCAGCTATCAAAGCAGGACGAATCAAATTAAGATCCACTAAGAAGAATGCTTTTAATCTACTCATCCCCAAACTTTCAGCGACAAATACATATGAAGCAGACGTTGTTTCTATCATGGGAAGGAGAGCGCGTACTGTAAACGGCAGAGCAATAAGAGTATGGGCTATCGGGATAATTATCCAGCTATTAAGTAAAGCAGGGTGCCCTTGAAAAGAAATGATGTAAGAGAGGGCAATTGTAATAGGCGAAATCGCAAGAGGCAGCATAAATAAAGTAAGAAGAATATTCTTGCCGACAAACTTGCCTCGCAACCCATATGCAACAAGTAAAGCAAATACGAGTGAACAAATTACTGTTATGCACGCAAATATAAGACTATTTCCGATTACATGGATAGGGAGAACGCCGGTAATATAATTATATTTGCTGCTCATAAGCCCTGCAAAATTCGATAAAGTAAACGCACCGGTTAAGGGATTGCGAAAAGCAGAAATAAATATCACGGCGATTGGTGCAATGATGAGTATCACGACAAAAATAAGATAAGTCAGAGACAATGACAAAGTTTTTTTATTTTTAACAATATTTTTCTTTTTAGCTATCCCTCTTTTTAAAGTGCCTTTTTTTATTAAATTGCCGCTCCAGAGATACACATACATAAACAACAAAGAAAATACTCCCTGAAACAACGCAAGTGCACTGCCCATCTTAAAATCAGAAAACATGTTGTAGTACGTATATATTGAAACCTCGATCGTTGCAAAGCGAGCTCCGCCTATGGTGAGAATGATGACAAAACTCAAGAAACAAAACACAAAAACAAGAGAAAAACTTGCAACAATTGCCGGAAGAAGCAAAGGAACAATAACTTTTGTAAAAACAGCAAGTCGGGAAGCACCCATACTTTCCGCAGCGAATTTATATTCTTCGGATATTCCCTCCCAGTCAGCTCCGATAATTCGTACTACAATTGGGAAATTATAAAAAACATGCACTAATATAATTCCGGTAAATGAATACAAAAGCGAAATGGGATGGCTTAAATGAAACACTCCCATCAATATTTGATTGACAAACCCGTTAGTGCCAAACAAGGTAATAAAGCCAAGAGCAACAAGAACGGAAGGAAGCACAAAAGGGACAGTCGTAAGAGAAACGAGAAACCCTTTCCCTTTAAAATCGTAATGAGAGATAATATACGCGCCCGGAAAACCTATAATCAATGTGAAAAGTGCGCTAATAAAAGCTTGTTTGAACGTAAAGGATAACACTTTTAATGTATAGGGCTTTGTAAATATTGTGTAAAAATTATCAAATGTAAACTTATTTGATTCCGAGAAAAATGCAGTCTTTGTAATGTTAAAAAGAGGCAGATAAAAAAATATGGTCAGAAAAATGATAGGTATACAGAATTTTAATATTCTATTTAATTCAACTCCCTTAAAATTTTCTCTACGTAATGCACTTTTCATAACGCTTCCCTCCGGTAGGATTACCTACATCAGGTTCAATGGGTTGAAGCCAAACTTCTCTCAGCCTACTCAAACAATCTTTTCGGCACCCCAAACTATTCTTTTAAATTTTAACAGGTTTTAAAAATTTTTCAATGTAATTATTTATTCAATCGCTTATCTTTCTTGTAAGATGCATATGCATTATGGTTGTGTATGCTTTCAAAATTTACCGCTTCCACAGAATAAAATGTAATACGCTGGTCTTGATCTAATTCAATTGAAATATTTCTAACCAAATCCTCTACAAATCGTGGGTGAGCATAAGCAGTTTCTGTAATATATTTTTCATCTTCTCTCTTCAGGAGCGAATAAACCGGGGCACTTGCTGACTGCTCGGATATTTGGACGACCTCTTCAATCCAAACCAGCTTATTCATCCTGATTTGCACTTTTGCCATTCCCCTCTGATTATGTGCGCTGACATCACTAATCTCTTTGGAACAAGGACACAAATTGTGTACAGGAGTGTTCACTTCTAACATAAAATCAAATTTTTTTTCTTTAGACGCAATAAACGCACAGTCATAATTCATAAAGCTCTTAATTTTTGAAATTGGCGCTTTTTTAAAAATAAAGTATGGAAATCTTACCTCAATATGCGCTGCATTAGCGTCTAATTTAATTTTCATATCATCCAGAATTTGTTCAAGAGTATGAATGCTCATATTGTTTTGATGCTCATCCAGCACTTCGATAAACCTGCTCATATGTGTCCCCCTGAATTCTTTGGGAAGATTCACATACATATTAATTCTTGCGACAGTATGTTGATATTTGTTTTCTTTATCTAAAACCTGTATCGGATAAATAATACTGTTGACTCCCACCTTGTTTAGGGGGATATTCCTTGTATCCTTCTCATTCTGTATGTCTTTCATCGCCATCTCCTCTAAAAGTAACCGTATTATTCGCCCCTTCCGATAAACTTATTTCGTATACGGTGCAATCGTATTTTTTAAACGCTGGTAAAAGCGTTGTATAAATCCAGTGTGCAACAATTTCAGTCGTTGGATTTGGAAATAAATCATTAAGGTAACAATGGTCTAATTTGTCTATAATCATTTCATTAACAACCTTTTTGATAATAGCAAAATCAACAACCATTCCGTTAGCTCCAAGCTTTCCCGCTACCGTTACGTTAAGGCGGTATGTGTGTCCATGCAACTTTTCGCATTTTCCCTGATAATCCACAATTCGATGCGCCGCATCAAATGTGAACTCTCTTAAAAGATAATACATTTTTACCTCCACTAAATAACTTTATAATTCTCAAATAACAAATACTCCTCTTAAAACTATGCCCATCTTTGCGTTTTTAATCTTTCTAGCTTTTGCCTGATTTATTATAATCTATTTTCAAATATTAAGAAATCATTTGTCTTGACTAGGCATCTTTCTTATAAAGGAATAACTGCACGCATATAAACCCTTTTCCCCTCGTCATTATGGGTCTTTGCACTCTTTTTTCCTCGTCTTTGCGCTCTTTTCCTTGGTGTTTTGGTATCGCCGTGAAGCGACAGCTTTATCGTCGTTGCGAGGCTTCCAGCGGAAGCCGAAGCAATCTCACTTTGAACCCCGAAGCAATCCCCGACTTGTCATCCTTCATCATTGCGCGGAGTGTAACGACAAAGCAATCTCATCCTTAACAACAAACAATTGTTTTAAGAAAAATAATAAATAGGTTACACTGGTGCCTGGCACCAGTGTAACCCTTCTCCATTTTTTCTCTTTTTTGTTTTTACATCTTTTTTGCTTTATATGTTTTAGTTTTTAAATAGGAGTCTGGAGGAAATGTGTCCCCTCAATATGTCATTGCGAGCATTCCGGAGGAATGTGCGGCAATCTCCGCATTTTACCCTGGGACTGCCGCGACAACAATCCGTCTTACGTTAGCAATAAATATTTTAAGCCGAAAAGAATAGCTTTAGACAAAGTTTACTTAAGAATATAAAAAACTTAAGAACAGGATTAAATTACAAAAAACTTATTGCAAACCTCCCAAAATAAATTTGGAAATATTTATGTTAAGGATAAAATATAAAAGAAGGAGGTATAAGATGAAAAAAGTTTTGATTGGGTTGATCATCTTTACGATGATGGTATTATCTGTTTCACCTTCTGTTCTCTCTCAAACAAACATTACTCAAGCAGATTCTTCTACCTGTCATTGGGAGGAGATAAATAATGGTTTGTATGGCAGAACGGTTCACTCTCTTGCTGTTGACTCAAACAATACTGTCTATGCAGGAACAAGAGGCGGTGTCTTTAAATCCACTGATGGTGCAAACTGGACAGAAATAAATAGTGGACTGACAGGTACACATGTTTACGCTCTTGCCATTGACTCAAACAATACTATCTATGCGGGAACATGGGATGGTGTCTTTAAATCCACCGACGGCACAAACTGGACAGCAATAAACAATGGACTAACAAGTACAATTGTTCTCTCTCTTGCCATTGACTCAAACAATACTATCTATGCGGGGACATGGGACGGTGTCTTTAAATCCACTGATGGTACAAACTGGACAGAAATAAACAACGGGCTGACAAGGATATATGTTTGGTCTTTTGCCATTGATTCAAACAATACTATCTATGCAGGAACAGATATCGGCGTCTTTAAATCCACTGATGGTGCAAACTGGACAGAAATAAACAACGGGCTGCCAAGTACAATTGTTAACTCTCTTGCCGTTGACTCAAACAATACTGCTTATGCAGGGACAAGGGGTGGTGGTGTTTTTAAATCCACCGACGGTACAAACTGGACAGAAATAAATAGTGGGCTGACAAATACATATGTTAGCTCTCTTGCCGTTGACTCAAATAATACTGTTTATGCAGGGACAAGTAGCACTGTATTTAAATCCACCGACGGCACAAACTGGACAGCAATAAATAACGGACTGACAAGTACAATTGTTTTCTCTCTTGCTGTTGACTCAAACAATACTATTTATGCAGGAACATGGAATGGCATTTTTAAATCCACCGACGGCATAAACTGGACAGCGATAAACAATGGATTGACAAGTGCAGATGTTTGGTCTCTTGTCGTCGACTCAAACAATACTATCTATGCAGGAACGGGGGATGGCATTTTTAAATCCACCGACGGTACAAACTGGACAGCAATAAATAACGGACTGACAAGTACATATATTAACTCTCTTGCTGTTGACTCAAACAATACTATTTATGCAGGGACATATGGCGGTGTGTTTAAATCCACCGACGGTATAAATTGGACAGAGGCAAATAACGGACTGACAAATGCACATGTTTACTCTCTTGCTGTTGACTCAAACAATACTGTTTATGCAGGGATATTGCCAAATGATGGTGTCTTTAAATCCACTGACGGCACGAACT
>DBOM01000039.1 GCA_002299965.1 Caldiserica bacterium UBA646
TTTCTTCATTCATCTTGTAACTCCTATCAAAAAAATTTCTTCTCTCATGTATATAGATCCATAAGTCGGAAAATTTTCCACACTTTTTGAAAGAATTTTTAAAAATCTTTTTTAATTGTTAGGCAATACATTATAAAAATCAGGTTAAATCAATGTTATGTTCGAAGAAAGTTTTTTTCAGGAAACTTCAATAGATAAGTCTTCAAATCGTGAGAATGATTATATGTATTTAAAGAAAACAGTAATAATAATTATTACGTCCTTATGGCTGGATTTCTCCTTTTTCGATGTCTACGGTAAATTTCGCTGCCATCAAAGGAGATTGTGAATCTTGAAGTTGACGGAGCGGTGAACGGGGAAGATAATTTGTAGGAGTATATGCAAGGTGTACCTCTACCAATTTCTTGCCCGAATTGGTAAACATCAAACCTTCAATGGATACAACATCGTTTTTACTAATATCCTGTGGGGCTTCTCCTTCCTTTGCAACAAAATATTTTGCTTCTTTACTGTTCCTTACAAGTTTAATTGCCTGCTCTCTCTCTTT
This sequence comes from Caldiserica bacterium UBA646, assembly GCA_002299965.1. Classification (GTDB taxonomy): domain Bacteria; phylum Caldisericota; class Caldisericia; order Caldisericales; family Caldisericaceae; genus UBA646. The sequence goes on from DBOM01000039.1 coordinate 548, forward strand.
ATCGGAAGGCTCGTATTCAATAGGTTTAAAAACCTCAGTTTTCTCGCTTGACGTATTTACCACAACCTCTTGATAATTGTAAATTACAATGCCAACACCATCTTTAACTATAACGTCTTTGAGTGCAACATTAAGGTTAAGTTGCTCATTTATTATCCTTGCAGTAGCTACCCTAATTAAATATGGCTTCACATACATAAATGAAAATAAAGTGAAAACCAAAGCAAATATAGCCAGGCCATAAGCAAGTTTCACTCTTAAAACACGTCTTCTATCTCTTTGTAAAGTAACATCAGAGAATTTTTCCAATAAAACTCTATTAAAATCCTCTTTATAACTTTCTATTTCTTCGTCAGCTAATTCTGGTGGTTTAATGCTTCTAAGCATATTCTCCATTTTTTCTATGTCCTTTTTATTCTTTTTTCTCATATTTCCTCCTTCCATATATATAGACCGAAGATTTTAAAAATTTTTAATATCTTTTTTTATTTCTTTTTTCAAATTGCTCAGTGCACTTTGGAGTATTATTCTGGTAACAGCGTAAGATTTTCCCATAATTATTGCCGCTTCCTTTATATTTTTATCCTCAAAATATACCAGTGCTATTGCAGTTTGTTGAATCTCGGGCAGCTTCTTCAGGTAATCAAACATAAATGAATAATCATAAGAATCATTCCGTACATCCCTTTTGGCAGAAACGGAATTTAAATGTTTATCCTTAATATCACGTAACCTTTTCTCATTCTTGAAGTGATCATTTATAAGGTTTGTTGCAATTCGCAAAAGGTAAAAGATAAAAGGAGTTTTGCTTTTGAATGAATTGAGGTATTTCAATGCTCGCAAAAAAGTTTCTTGAGTAAGGTCTTTTGAAAGCTCTCTGTCGAATGTTCTTTTATAGATGTATCCGAATACTTCTTTATAGTATAGGTCTACAATTTCACCAAAGGCGTTTCTATCGGTTAAGGCTCTCTTGATTAATTTTTTTTCATCCATTTGTTTAATTTCCAATAAATTATAGAGGGATTTTTAAAATTGACAAACTTATGCACATTCATATCGCACCACCTCCTTTAAATAAAGTTTTTCTTAAAATAATGTCGTTTTGTTAAGGCTGGGATTGCTTCGTCGCTACGCTCCTCGCAAAGACAAAGGGGAAGAGCGCAATGACTTCCTTTTCTGCATTTCTTTTTCTTACTCTTCTCATCAAAAATTTGTTTTCTCATATATAATAGGACTCATAAACTTGCAAAAAAGTTCCATATTTTTCAAAGAATTTTTAGAATTATTTTTTGATAGAATTTCTTATTCTTCGTAAAGTCCAACATTGCAGCTGATTATTTCACTAAATACAGATTATTTCTTTTAATATATCGTGCATTTAAAAACTGAATTACTTTTATTTTCTATCGTCTATCTATCAATAGCCTTGCTTAAACACATAGAACTCTAAACTTATTTTTATTTGAGGTTAATAGGCGTAAACAATCTAAGATTTTTAAATAGAAGATCGTAATCTATCAAATTATTAGAAATTTTTACCATTCTTTCTATAATATGCTATGAGCAAGGTTGGATCTGTATTTATAATTTTTATTGGTATGGTCTCTGTGGGTCTTGCAGCTATTTTTATCCGTCTCTGCAATGCACCACCACTTGTTATTGCAACTTATAGAATGGGACTTAGTGCAATTTTCATTGCTCCTCTGTTTTTTATTTTAGAAAGAGATAAGTTAAGATCTTTAGATTTTAAAAAAGATGTTTTACCTTTTGCATTATTAGGGGGTCTTCTTGCCGCTCATTTTGTGCTATGGATAAGCTCACTTTCTTATACCATTGTTCTTGCATCCACTGTGCTTGTTACAACAAATCCTATTTTTGTCGCTGGTTTTTCATTTCTTCTTTTCAAGGAGAGCACAAAAAAAGGTACGATTATAGGCATCATAATAGCATTTGTAGGAGGAGTGGTTATTGCTCTTTCAGCAAAAAATATAGGATTAAGCAATAATTACGGTAATTTTCTTGCACTTATGGGAGCAATTGCCGTATCTTTTTATTTAATCATTGGTAAAAAAGTGCGAAAGAAATTTAACCTTATTACGTATATCTTTTTTGTGTATAGTTTTGCCGCAACAATTCTTATTGTAAGCTCAATTTTAACCAGACAGAATCTTTTTTATTATCCTAAGGAAACCTACCTTTATTTCTTTCTTTTAGCATTTATTCCTCAGATTATTGGACATACTGCATTTAATTGGGCATTAAAATATTTTTCTGCTCCCTTTGTTGCTGTTACAATACTCGGAGAGCCTGTTTTTGCTACATTTTTTGCATTGATTATTTTGCACGAAACGCCTATCTTTATAGAATTTATTGGGGGAGCTTTAATTCTCTTAGGCGTATATCTCTCTGCTAGGTCAGAAGTTTGGACTATTTCTTAAAAGAAAATTTTTGTTTCTGTGTTATAATTTTACAGGAGGTGTATTATGAAAACAATAGCAGTGCTTATCGAGGATAATTTTAATGAATCCGAGTTGATTTATCCTTATTATAGATTAAAGGAAGCTGGTTTTAATTCTGTGCTTGTAGGTCCAGAGAAAAAGGCTTATCATTCCAAAGTAGGGCTTGTGTTAGATGCCGAGATGTCAATTGATGAAGTTCACTCGGAAAATTTCAGTGGTGTTGTTATTCCCGGTGGCTATGCGCCTGATATGTTAAGGAGAAACTTAAAAATATTACAATTTGTGAAGGAAATGTTTGACGAAGAAAAACTCGTTGCTGCAATTTGCCATGCCGGATGGGTTTTGATTTCAGCGCGTATTGTTAACGGTGTAACTTTGACAGGTGTCTCTGCTATAAAAGATGATTTAAAAAATGCAGGGGCTAAATATGTAGATGAAGAGGTTGTTGTTGACGGGAACCTTATCACATCGAGAACTCCATCCGATTTACCTGCATTTATGAGAGAGGTTGTAAAATTTTTAAACTCAAGATGACTTATGCAAATATTGTATGAGAAAGAAATAACGGGAGTAAAAATACAAGTTGCTTGCGGAGATATTACAGAAGAGGAAGTTGATGCAATTGTAAATGCCGCCAATAGGTATCTTTCTCATGGCGGTGGTGTTGCTGGCGCTATTGCAAGTAGAGGAGGGCCTGTTATACAGGAGGAAAGTGACAGTATTATTCAAAGGAAAGGCCCTCTTAAAACGGGAGAGGCTGTTATTACAAGTGGTGGAAACCTTAAAGCAAAATATATAATTCATACTGCTGGCCCTGTTTGGGGTGAAGGAAATGAAGATGAAAAGCTTCGGAATGCAATTTTTTCTGTACTAAAACTTGCGACAAAATATAAATTAAAGAGCATAGGTATACCGGCTGTAAGCTGTGGAATATTTGGTTTTCCGAAAAAAAGAGGAACACAACTTATATATAAGACTATTAAGCAGTATCTTGAAAATAATGAGACGACACTCGAAGAGATTCATCTCATAGGAATAGGAAGAGAGATTCCAGAATTGTTTAAGGAGGCAATGGCAGATGATTAAGATTTATACGGATGGTGCATCACGGGGGAATCCCGGAGAAAGTGCTTTTGCTTTTATTTTTACAGAGAAAGGCAAAGTGATTTTTCTTTCTGCGGAATATATAGGCAGTGCTACAAATAACATTGCAGAGTACAGGGCAATTATTTCAGCACTACGGGAAGCAAGGAACAGAAATATAAACAGGGCGTCTTTGATATCGGACAGCGAGCTTGTTATTTCTCAAATTAACGGGACATATAAAACAAAGGCCGCACATCTTAAAAAATTAAATGAAGAAGTGAAAGAACTGCGCGCTCAATTTGTCAGTATAAAGTTTAGCAATGCTCCACGAACAGACGAGTTTATAGGGATTGCGGATAAGCTTTGTAATACTATTTTAGACCTTGCGTAAAGTTCTTGCCTGTTGTCACGCGATTTAGCATATTACAAATTATTTTTCGGTAGTATCAGATTCCCGGACTAATACTTTATAATATGTTACAGCAATTTTCCCGTATTTTTTTTCTTTAATTTTTTCTAAGGTGTTTTTTCCTACAATTTCTTGCGGCAGTTTTTCGCTTGTCGAGTGTTCTGCGATAACAATGGAATCATTTTTCAGTAGTGGAAAATTTGAAAGCATTTCTACTACTTTTCCTGCTAGAAGAGATGGAAACGGTGGGTCAAGGAATATGATATCAAATTTTTCTGTTATTTTTTCCTCAATTTTTTGATAATTTTTGAGTGCAACAAGAACATCTCTCTTCATAATTGAAACATTGTTTTGAGCGGAAAGTAAATATACATTTTTTTTCAATGTTTGGATTGCCACTCCGTTTTTATCGATAAATACAACAAATTTAGCCCCTTCACTTAATGCTTCAAGGCCCATGGCACCGGAGCCAGCAAAAAGATCCAGGAAAAAACTATTCTTTACTGTGTCTCTTATTGTGTCAAATACTGCCTCCTTCACTTTGTCGCTTGTAGGCCTGAGCGTTATATTCTTTGGTGGCGAAAAGAGCGCTTTTCCTTTGAATTTCCCGGTTATTATTCTCATTATGCTATACCTATCAGTTCTTCTCTCTCGTTAAATTTATTTTTGAGTAGTTTTATCAGTTCTTCCTTTTTTTCTTTTTCCCATTGAATTTTCCCTTCTATAGTGAGTTGTGCTTGTTCTCTTGCAATTTCTAACAGCTTTATGTCCTTTTCTCTTAGCAGTGAAGTGATTTTGAATTCGGGTAGACCGTGTTGTTTTAGTCCTAGCAGTTCCCCGGGACCTCTTAATTTCAAATCTTCTTCTGAAACCTCAAAGCCGTTTGATGTTTTTTCTAAAACACGCAGTCTGTTAAGAGCCTGTTCTTTATTGTTCTGTGTTATCAAAAAGCAGTAGGATTGTGCTTCGCCTCGGCCTACTCGACCTCTTAATTGGTGCAGTGTCGCCAGTCCAAAATGATCAGCGTCTTCTATAATCATTACTGTTGCATCAGGTACATCTATCCCTACTTCTATGACGGTGGTGGATACTAAAACGGATATTTCTCCTGATTTAAATGCTTTCATAATTTTATTCTTTTCAGTAGAGCTCAATCCGCCATGCAAGATGCCAATGTTAAAATCTTTTAGATACGTTTGTTTCAATTTTTCTGCTTTTTCTTGCACGGATTGCAGCTCACTTTTTTCTGACTCTTCTATTAGAGGGCAGACAATATATCCTTTTCTTCCTGCTTTTAACTCTTGCACGAGTTTAGTGTATGCTCCGCTGCTATTCTCTATAAATACTTTTGTTAATACAGGCCTTCTTCCTTTAGGCATCTCTCTTATCTGTGATATGTCGAGGTCGCCATAGATTGTAAGCGCGAGAGTCCTTGGAATTGGAGTTGCGCTCATAACAAGCGTATGCGGAAGCATTGCTTTGCTTTTCAAGTTACTTCTTTGCAACACACCGAAACGGTGCTGCTCGTCTACAACTGATATTGCAAGATTTTTGAACGCGACATCGTGTTGTATCAGGGCGTGTGTTCCTATTAATACATTTATCTTTCCTGTTTTTATGTTTTCAAGTATTTCCTTTCTTTCCTTTTTCTTTGTTCCGGAGGTAAGCAGTGCTATTTTTACATTTGCTTTATTCAAAATTTTTTCTGTGACATTAAATGTTTGCTGAGTGAGAACCTCTGTCGGAGACATTATTGTTCCCTGATATCCATTTTTTACTGCAATGAGCAGCGCAAACAGTGCCACGACTGTTTTACCCGAACCTACATCGCCGTGCAGGAGTCTATTCATTGGTTTTTCAGAAGCAAAGTCTTCTATAATTTCATTCATTGTTTTGAGCTGTGCTTTTGTCAGGGTAAAGGGGAGGAGTTCTTGAAATGCTTTGATATCTTTGGGTGTTGCATTTAATATTATACCTTTTGAACTTTTAATTTCTTTTTTTCTCAGTCCTAAAAGTATTTGCAATTCAAATAGTTCATCAAATATCAATCTTTCTTTTGATTTTTCTAACGATTCAAAATTTTTAGGGAAATGTATGTTGTACAGCGCTTTATCCAGGGAAGTAAGGTTTAACTTATTGATGATTTGTTGGTCCAGGTAATCATAAATGAGTGGCGCGTATGTGTCGACTGTTTTTTTTATCTTATTTCTTAATGTTTTTTGATAAACTCCTTCGGTTAAGGAATATACGGGGATTATACGCATTGAGTGTACTGTTTCCTTGTCCGCTTGAACAATTTCATAGTTAGGTGAAGGCATTTCCCATTTGCCGTACATAAATTGTGCTTTGCCTGACAACATGACAACTGTCCCTTCTTTTAGTATATTTTTCAGGTAAGATTGATTGAACCAAACTGCAGTGATATAACCCGTGCCATCAGAGACAACAGCAGAAAAAATTTTTATTCTACTCATTCTTTCGGACGTTTTTATTATTTTACCTTTTATTAATGCAATTTCTCCTGATTTGAGGTAAGCAATTTTGTTGATATGCCGCAAATCAAGATATCCCTTGGGAAAATAGTATAATAAATCTATTATTTCTCGTATCCCAAGGTTTTTTAGAACTGAAGCAAGGTGTGGACCTATGCCTTTCATATATTGTACGGGAGTGTGTAATTCGGATATGGATATAAATTGTTCCTGTTTAGGCTTTGATTTTGTTTCTTTTAAGAGAGAAAGAGTGACGTGTATGATATTTTCTCTCTCTTCTTTTGATGCATTTTTATAACGAGCAAAGAGTTTTTTTATTTTTTCTTTTTTCGCATTAGAGATGGATAGTGTGTTTATTTTGTTGAGTATAAAACTATCCAGCCCTCCCATTACCGCATCATTGTTAAATCCTCTTTTAATTTCCAGGGTTAGTGGTCCTTCTATTGCGGAGTGATTCATTCTATGATGATCTCTTTTGCAAAACTTTTTCCATTTAGATGTCTTAATCTAAAGATTTCTGTGATTGTATCTGCTAAATCGGAAAATGAGCTTCTTAACCCAAGATTGTAATTTTTTTTAATTTTTTGTCCGTACGCTATAATGGGAACGAATTCTCTTGTGTGGTCTGTGTGTCCTTTAAACGTTGGATCACACCCATGATCCGCTGTAATGAATAAAACATCTGTTTCTTTCATGTTGCTTAAAATATCAGGCAAGGCATTGTCAAAATCTTTTAGGCCCTTTCCATATGCGACATAGTTTCTTCTATGGCCCCAATGCGAATCAAATTCTACAAGATTTGTGTAGAGAAGTCCGCTAAAATCCTTTTTTATAAATTCGATCGTTTTTGCAATTCCATTTGCATTATTGTCTGTATGGATACTTTTGGTAAGGCCTATTCCTGCGAATAAATCATGTATTTTGCCTATTCCTACTACTTCTTTGCCGCTTTCTTTTAATAAATCCATTGCGGTTGTGCCGGTTGGTTTTAATGAATAATCTTTTCTTTCCGATGTTCTTATAAATCCTTTTTCTAAGTCTCCTATAAATGGCCTTGCAATGACGCGTGCTACGGCATGGTTGTTTACAAGTACTTGTTTCCTTGCAATTTCGCACATTTTATACAGTTCCTCAAGTGGAATCACATCTTTGTGTGCGGCGATTTGGAAAACAGAATCAGCTGATGTGTAGACAATGGGGTACTTTGTTCTAACATGTTCTTTGTAGAATTCTTTAATAATCTCTGTACCTGATGCCGGTTTGTTGCCTAGGATTTCTTTGACCCCTGTGAGTTTTTTAAATTTTTCTATTAGCTCATTCGGGAAGCCGTTTGGGTATGTTGGAAAAGGTTCTTTTAATGTAACTCCCATCATTTCCCAGTGGCCACTTATTGAGTCTTTTCCTTTTGATTGCTCCTTCATTTTGCCGTATGATGCAATATAATCTCCTTTTTCTCCCAAAAGAAGTCCTCTCAACCCAAGTTTTTCCATGTTAGGAAGTTTTAATCCAGGGTTGTATTGCAAAGTGTGAAGAAGCGTATTGGCTCCCCAGTCACCATACTGAGCAGCATCTTCTGCTTCACCCACTCCTACGCTGTCTATGACAATGACAATTGTTCTTTTTATGTTCATCTTTTCAAATCTCCTTCTTCTCAAATTATAATCTATAAGAGTGGTTCGTCAAGTAAAAACCTATTTATATAACAAAAAGGTTGAATATTTAGTGCCTCTATTTGCCTCTTATTATGTATACGATTTTTACTGTTTTTTAATTTCAGTTTTACTTATTTTAGCATGGGCATTTTTATATTGTTTTTCTTGGCAAAGTTTTTTGCAATATCATATTCTGCATCAGCATGGCGTACTATACCTAATCCGGGATCTGCAGTGAGAACCCGTTCAAGCCTCTTTGCTGCATTTTCTGTTCCATCAGCCACAATAACCATCCCAGCATGCAGTGAGTAACCGATGCCTACTCCTCCGCCGTGATGGAATGATACCCAGGTTGCACCGTTAGCGACATTTAACATAGCATTTAATACAGGCCAATCACCAATTGCTTCTGAGCCATCTTTCATTTGTTCTGTTTCTCTGTTGGGAGATGCAACAGAACCTGTATCGTGATGGTCTCTTCCTATGACAATTGGTGCCTTAATTTTTCCTTGTCTTACGAGATCATTTATGATTAAAGCAAATTTTGCTCTTTCTCCATACCCAAGCCAGCAAATTCGTGAGGGAAGCCCCTGGAATTTCACTTTTTTCTGAGCAAGCTCTATCCAGTTTACCAGATGCTTGTCATATGAAAATTCTTTTTTAACTACTTCGTCCGTCACCCTTATATCTTCCGGATCTCCTGAAAGTGCAACCCAGCGGAATGGCCCTTTCCCTTCAGAGAAAAGATCTCTTATATATTCTGGCACGTACCCTGGGATTTCAAAGGCATCTTTATATCCATGCGCTTTGGTTTGTCCCCTTATATTATTGCCATAAACAAAGGTGGTGACTCCTTTTCTCTTGTATTGTACCATTGCTTCAATCTGTTGTACCATTGCATCAAGTGAATGTTTTTTGTATTCTTCCGGATTTTCTTTTTTTAGTTTTCGTGCATCTTCGAGCGACATACCGTTTGGTATGTAGGCCATCGGATCATGTGCCGGTGTCTGGTCTGTGACGATATCTGGCATTATACCACGCTTGAGAAGCTCTGGAAATATATCCGCAGCATTTCCAAGCAAACCTATGGATAGCGGTATTTTTTTGTTCTTTGCTTCTTCTACCATTTTTAATGCTTCATCGAGGTTATCTGTCCATTTGTCCAGATATTTTGTTTCAAGCCGTCTTTTTATTCGCTGGGGGTCGACTTCGACAACTAATGCAACTCCGTGAAGCATTGTCACGGCAAGTGGCTGTGCTCCTCCCATTCCACCTAGTCCAGCTGTAAGGAGAAATTTTCCTTTTAAATCATCGGTTCCAAAGGCTTTTTTTGCAGCGGCTGCATATGTTTCGTAATCTCCTTGCAGGATTCCTTGTGTTCCAATATAGATCCAGCTTCCTGCAGTCATTTGGCCGTACATTGTGAGCCCCATATCTTCGAGCTTGTGGAAATAATCCCAGTTTGCCCAGTGAGGGACAATTACAGAGTTGGAAATAATGACTCTTGGCGCGTCATTATGTGTCCTGAAAATTGCTACCGGTTTGCCTGACTGCACAACAAGTGTTTCGTCGTTTTCTAACTCCTGTAATGATTGAACGATTGCATCAAAAGATTCCCAGTTTCTTGCAGCTTTTCCTGATCCTCCGTATACAATTAGATGCTCCGGGTCTTCTGCTACCTCAGGGTCGAGATTATTCATAAGCATTCTCATTGCTGCTTCTTGTCCCCATCCCTTGCAGTGCAAGGTGGTTCCTCTTGGTGCTTTAATTATTCTACTCATATTTTGTACCTCCCCTTTCATTCTACTATACAATTTGATTTAGACAATATTTTTGTGGGATTATTTGTAGAAAATAAAATGTTTTAAAGAAAAAAATGGTAAAATAATTGTAAATATATTTGTGATTGGGTATAATTTTTTGAGTGATTGGTTTAAAATCAAAATAGGATATAATGAAAAATGGTTGAAGCGTAAACATAAGGGAGGAGGTGTTATCTGATATGGTTTTATCGGGGTTAGAAATATATATATTAGCAGCATTGCTGGTACTCATAATTTTAGTTTTAATTCTGCTTGCGAGGAACCGTTCTACTGATTTACCGGCGAAGCTTGATTCATCGATTAAAAGTCAATTTCTCACTTTTCAAACTGACATCCACAAAGAGCTGGGTATGGCGCGGGAGGCGGTAACAAATTCAAACAACCTTATTTCGGAGCATACTATAAAGACAATTGATACGATCAGGGATATGGGTACTACTATGCATAAACTTATTCAGCAACAGGAAGAGGCACAAAGATTAGGCCAATCTCTTAAGGATATTCTTCAAGCTCCTAAACTTAGAGGCAATTATGGGGAGGTTATACTGGAAGAAATGCTTGACAGAGTTCTTCCGAAAGGCATCTGGGAAAGGCAATACTTAATTGATGGCAGAGAGCAGGTAGATGCTATTGTCAAAATTAAGGACATAATAATCCCTATTGATGCAAAATTTCCGAGAGATGATTATTTGAAGTATCTTGAAGCACAAACTAAAGAAGAAAAAGCAGTGCATTGGAAGAATTATGAGAATGCCGTGAAAATACAAATTAAAAGCATTAAAAATAAGTATGTGAAACCAGAAAAAGGAACTTCTGATTTTGCTCTTATGTTTATTCCTTCTGAAGCAATTTATTATGAAACAATAGCACAGAAAAATTATTTAGATCAGCCCTCAACGATATATGAATACGCTCAGGAAAACAAAGTTATTCCCGTTAGCCCCAATACATTTTATGCTTTTTTGCAAGTAATAGTTATTGGTATCCATAATTTGGAGGTTGTTAAGGGAGCAAAGCAATTACAGGACAGACTTGCATCTCTTAGTAAATCTTTTGAGCAATTTTACAAAAAATATGAAGAGATTGGGAAGCAAATTGATAAAGCTTTATCAGCTTACCGCACAGGAAGCAATCATATCGAACGTTATAAACGACAGCTTGACAGTACACTTGGGTTGGAAAAACCAGAGGAAGATGTTGATTTGCCAGTAGAAAATTCAATTGACGAATAGATTGAGGATTGTTTTATGCGAGGAGGTGGCTTCATGGCATTAAACAAAAAAGTGCTAATTTTGGAATGTATTCCGCTAAAAGATGCTAGGAATGAGGGCGTGATATTAGACGAGTTTATGCAATTAATATATGAGGATAAGGTAGATCTTGAAAGAATAAAATCAAAAAATGATTTAATTGAAAGGTTAAAGAACAATAAATATAAATATATTCATATTTCTAGCCATGGGGAGTGTGATGAATACGGAGAGTGTTATCTGGAAACTCCACATGGGCTTATAACTCCAGATGAATTTGACGAGACAAGTGGTTTTAAAGATAGAATATGTTTTATCTCAGCATGTTCTTTAGGGAAAAAAGGTTTTGCAGAGACTTTTTGGGCAAACGCAAAACCAGATATTCTTATTGCGCCTCAACGAGAAATAACTTATATAGATGCAGCAACCTTCTGGATTTTACTTTATTACAACCACTTTTATTTGAAAAAGACATTATCTGCAAGTTATAAAATTGCAAGAGAATCCGTAAAAAGTAGCGGAGCAATGCAATATTGGTATGAAGAGGGTTATGGTGATTATTAATAATGCGTGTATAATAAGTCTAATATTTTTTAAATGATAGATAGAATGAAAGGAGGAATTAATGTCGCAAGTAAAAACTGGAGATACTGTTAAAGTTCATTACACGGGGAAGTTTGCGGATGGTACGACATTTGATACATCAATTAATAAAGTGCCATTACAATTTTCAATAGGAAAGGGTATGGTAATTCCCGGATTTGAGCAAGCGGTGATAGGGATGAGTATTGGCGAGTCAAAAAGTGTTGAAATTCCCGCAAGTGAGGCCTATGGTCTTTATCATAAGGATCTAATCATCGAGATAAAAAAAGATGATATACCTGAAAAGTTAAACCCTGCAATTGACCAGCAATTGGAACTAATCGGCAGCAATGGGCAGAAATTTATAGGCAGAGTAACCAATGTTTCCGAACTGACTGTAACATTGGATGCCAATCATTTTTTAGCTGGTAAAGATTTGTTTTTTGATATTCAACTTGTTGAGATTGTTTGATTAAGTATTGTGATAGAGGTTTTCGATTTGTGGATATAATGTTTGCTAATCTCACATAGTAGATTGCTATTGTTTGATATGGATAAGCAGAAGCAGGCTTATACTAATACAATAATTGCTGTGTTATTATGGTCAACTGTTGCCTCTGCTTTTAAAATTTCGTTGCATTATTTAGATTTTCTTCAACTGCTTTTTTATGCTTCTATTGTTTCAATAATGTTTCTTTTTGCTACTTTGTTGATTCAAAATAAATTATATTTACTTAAAAGTTATTCACAGAAAGATTATTTATATTCCGCATTGCTCGGATTTTTTAATCCTTTTTTGTATTACATTATTTTATTTAAGGCTTATTCTTTGCTTCCTGCGCAAGAAGCGCAGCCATTGAATTATACCTGGCCAATAATGCTTGTTTTATTATCAATCCCTTTGCTTGGGCAAAAGGTAAGACTTAAAAGTTTTTTTGCTATTGGTATCAGTTTTCTCGGTGTTCTTACGATTTCTACACAAGGAAATATTTTAGGGTTCAGGTTTACCAATTTTGGTGGCGCATTACTGGCTTTGGGTAGTGCGGTAATTTGGGCTTTATTCTGGATTTATAATACACGCGATAGGCGTGATGATATTGCTAAGTTGTTGCTCAATTTTATCTTTGGCTTTATTTATTTACTTATTGTATTGTTGTTTTTTTCTAAAATAACTATACCCGACATCAAAGGACTTCTGGGAGCAACCTATGTTGGTTTGTTTGAAATGGGAATTACTTTTGTGCTATGGTCGAAAGCATTAAAATTATCTAAAACAACTGCGAAAATTAGCAATTTTATCTATTTGGTCCCCTTTCTCTCTTTAATAGCGATTCATTTTTTTGTTGGTGAAACAATATTATTTTCAACAATAATCGGATTAATTTTCATTATCATTGGTATAGTTTTGCAGCAACATAGAAGTCTGGCTTAATTTAATTTTTGTGTCTATCTTAGGAATTAAGGAGAAGCTTTATTGACTTCGAAAACTATTTAGTGTAGACTGAAAAGCTTGGAAGTCGATAAAAATTTTAGAGGTAGGTGCAGATGTATAGATTTTTAAATCTATGAGCAATAAAGAGGAAAGGAGTTTAAAAATATATTGACTTTGTTAAAAGGGAGTATATATTCAACAGCGATAAGGATATTCAGTTATGCATTGTTTAATCAAACAAGATATAGGAGGTATTAATTTGATATGAAACAAACGCTTAAGCCATTTTATAATTTTATAATTGCGATTTCATATGCAATTACCATCATTGGTTCTATTACGCTGGCGCTTTATTTACTCTCTCTTGAGCAAAAAGGTGCTATTGAAATAATTGCGATAATAGCCTTTTTTGCCCTGGCTTTATTTACTGTACTGCAAGGTATTCGTTTTATAAAAATGAAAATGAAGCATAAGTAGAAAGGTTTCAATAAATCTTACGTGTTTGGGGAGGATGTTATGAAAGCAATTAGATTGGTTGGTTCGTTAGCTTTTGTAGTTGGTCTTTTCACTGCAATTTTTATTGGTGTACCGTGGTATGTTTATCATGAGCCTATTTTGCCATGGTGGCTTAAAATTGCTATGTATTGTTTATTTGGTGGTATCTTGCTGGTTTTATTAACGTTAAGTATTGAGCAGAAAAAGGAACAAGCTTTTGAAAAGGGGCTCTCTTATGAAGAGCTGCGTGCGGAAATATTATTTCAGAGTTCTAGCGAAATTCCTGGGCGAAAAATTAAAGAAGTTTTAGGTATGGTTCAAGGACATACCATCTATGCTATCTGGATTGGAAGAGACCTTTCAGCTATTGCTCGATTAGTTCTTGGTGGTGAATTGATCGAGTATACGGAAATGATGGGAAAGGCTCGTTCAGTAGCTATTGCACGGATGATGGCTCAGGCAAAGGAATTAGGTGCTGACGCTATTATTAATGTACGTTTCGTGACTACCAGTGTAATTGGTAGTGCTGCCGAACTTTTGGCTTATGGAACTGCAGTTAAACTTAGTGAGCCTAAATCTTAATAGATAAAATTGTAAAAGCGCGAAAGATTTTGTAGTATTGAGCAGGAACAGTTAACAGGCAATAATTCTTTGTGCAGGTTTCTATTCGGCTTTTAGAATGCCTATTAAAGCTTCGGAAAGTCCTGCCTCTTTGATTTCTTTTTCTGTTTTATTTATATTGTATGGTATTCACTTAATTTTTGCTTGTTCTGTAGTAGTAGCTACAATATCGCCAGCAAATAATACTATATCATGCGGGGGTTGAAGTACTGATTTTAGTGCTTCAAAATTTGCATGTACATCGGAAATGACTAGTATCTTCATCTTTTTCTCCTTGATTATTTCCTTAAAATATTGTAATATGAATTTAAAAAAAGGAAAAGGGAGGAACTATGCTGAAATTAAAAAATGTTAAAAGTTGCTTTACTCCAAATTCTATTCAGGAAGCCATTGATATGCTCAAGAAATCCGATGGGAAAGCGGCCCTTGTCGGTGGAGGGCTGGATATCACAGTGTTTCCTAATCCCATTATCGAACAATTTATATTTTTAAATAAACTTGGCTTAACTTATATCAGGGAAGATGAGGAGAATATTAAGATCGGTGCCACTTCGACAATTACAGATATTGCAAAAGCTCCTGTAATGCAGAATTACTTAAAGGGCAATGTGAAAATAGCACTTGCTGAAATTGCTTCAGAACTTCTTAGAAACCAGATTACAATAGGAGGCTCTATTGCAAGACATCACTTCTACTCGGATATTATTCCTGCACTTTATGCATTAAGAGCTACAATTATGGTTTCAGACGGAGAACTTATTGAAGGATTTTTTGTTGACGATTTTTATCGCAATGATTTGAAGACCCTTATGGAGACTTGTATTGTAGTCGGAGTGCATTTGAATAAATATGATGATTCTTTTCAATTCGGGTTGAAAAGATTTGTGAGAAATGCTACAGATATAGCTTTACTTAATATGGCAATACTTGCACAAATTGAAGAGGGTGTCATTAAGGATGTTTCTATTTCAGTAGGTTCACGTCCTGGGCCTGCCTATCGTTTTGAACAAGGTGAGGCTTTTTTGCGGGGGGAAAAGCTGACCGAGGTACTTGCAAAAGACTTTGAGTCATTTACAAAAAGCAATGTTGATGTTGCCAAAGATATGCGGTTGAGCAAAGAATACAGACAACATCTTGCAGGTATCTATGCAAAAGAAATACTTCTTGATTTTATTGGAGGTGTGAGATGAAGGTTTGTTATTCCATAAATGGGAAGAAAAAAGAATTTGAAATCAACGCAGGCGAAGTACTTCTAGATGTTTTGCGAAGAAATGGATATTTTGAAGTAAAAGGGAATTGTTACATGGGAACTTGTGGTGCCTGTACTGTGTTGATTGATGGATTGCCTTATACAAGTTGCACAATGCTTGCAGCTAAAGTGGATGGCAGTGAAATTACAACGATAAAAGGAATAGGCACTTTGCAAAATCCGCATCCTTTACAGAAAGCTTTTGTGGAAAAGGGAGCGGTACAGTGCGGGTTTTGTACTCCCGGCACCATACTTGTTGCCTATGCCCTACTTAAAAACAATCCTGATCCTACTGATGATGATATCAAAAAAATGCTTGACGGAAATCTTTGTAGATGCACAGGTTATGTACAGCAGATAGAAGCTGTTAAGTTAGCTGCGAAGATGTTGAAAAAAGGAGATGAATAATATGAAAGATTTTAAACATATAGGTACAAATACAGGCAAAATTGACGCACTTTCTCTTGCAACAGGACAATCAATGTTTGTCGATGATATTTCCTTTCCAGATATGCTGCAGTTAAAGTTTTTGTATTCTCCACATGCCCATGCGATTATTGAAGATATCGATACAACTCTGGCTGAAAAATATCCTGGTGTTGGAATGGTGCTTACGTATAAGAATACTTCGCGCGTTATTCATACTACTGCTGGCCAAGGATGGCCAGAACCATCTCCATATGACACTTATATGTTTAACAGAAAAATGAGATACATAGGGGATAGAGTTGCTGCAGTTGCAGCAGAAACCGAAGAGATTGCTCAAGAAGCTTTAAAACTTATAAAAGTGCAGTACAAAGTGTTGCCTGCCGTTTTAGATATGGAAGATGCGATGAAAGATGAAGCACCTATCATTCATGATGAGCCTGAGGTAAAAGGTGCATATGACCCAAAACGCAATCTTGCAGCGCACATATTAGTAAAAGTGGGGGATGTTGAAAAAGGATTTGCTGAATCCGATGTTGTAGTTGAAGATACATTTGAAGTGCCATACGCTCAGCATTGTCCTATTGAGCCACATGTTACTATCACTTATCTTGATGAGTATGGGAGGATAGTAATAAGAACCTCTACGCAAGTGCCATTCCATGTGAGGAGAATTGTAGCGCAGGTGTTGGATATACCTGTGCAAAAAATACGAGTAATAAAACCAAGAATTGGTGGTGGATTTGGCGTAAAGCAAGAAATTATTCTCGAAGATGTTTGTGCCTATGTTACGATGAAAACTGGCAAACCTACGCGTGCTCTTTATACAAGGGAAGAAGAATTTGTTTCATCGAGAACAAGACATCAAATGAAGGTGAATGTTAAAATCGGAGCAAAAAAAGATGGCACATTTAATGCTGTTAAAATGTATGTATTAAGTAACACAGGTGCTTACGGAACACATGCATTGACTGTTGCATCTAATGCAGGCTCAAAAACACTTCCTCTTTATAACAAAGCCCCTAATGTAGAGTATATAGCTGATGTTATCTATACAAACTTACCCATTGCTGGAGCTTACAGAGGTTATGGAGCAACGCAAGGATATGCTTGTTTAGAGCAGGTAGTTGATGAAGTTGCACATAAATTGGAGTTGACTCCTCTTGAAATAAGACAGAAAAATCATATAAAGAGCGGTGAAACTTCTCCGATTTTTAGAGCTCTAGGCGAAGGGCGTGAAGGAGTGACACAATATATGCAGAGTTGCGCGCTGGATGAACTTATCGAAAAGGGCGCAAAGGAAATTGGTTGGCTTGAGAAATACGGAAAGAAGACCAGAAATGGCAGCAAAGTTAGAGGCATAGGGATGTCCATTCATATGCAGGGTTCAGCTATTCCTCTTGTTGATATGGGAGCTGCTACACTTAAAATGAATGAGGATGCTTCTTTCAATCTTATGTACGGAGGGACAGATCTTGGCACAGGTTTAGATACTATTGCCGCACAAATTGTTGCAGAAACTCTAGGGATAAAACCTGAGCAGGTTATAGTGTATGCTGCCGATACGGATCTTACACCTTTTGATGTGGGAGCATATGCTTCCAGTGGTACATTTATATCCGGCGGGGCTGTTCTTCGTGCTGCAATGAAAATAAGAGAGCAGATTTTTGAAGTTGTTAGGGAGATGTTCGGTGAATATGATGCAAGAGATTTTGTGTTGGAAGATGGCAAAGTGACAAGCAAAAAAACAGGCAAATCTGTCACACTTTCTGAAATTGCTTATCAGACTTTATATGTCAAAAATCAGCACCAGATTGCAGCAACTGGCTCAATGGTTTCTCCGTATTCTCCGCCTCCATTTGCTGCTCATTTTGTCGAGATTGAAGTGGATGAAGAAACAGGCATTATTACCCCCATAAAATATGTGACAGCAGTGGATTGTGGAACGCCTCTTAATCCGGAGCTTGTCAGAGGGCAAATCATTGGAGCTTTAGTGAATGGTCTAAGTTATGCACTCTTTGAGGAATATAAATTTACAGATTCAGGAAGAATGATTGGCTCAAATTTTATGGAATACAGAATACCTTCAACGAGGGATATTCCCGAGATAGTTCCAATTATTGTGAGGACATACGAACCTACGGGGCCGTATGGAGCAAAATCTGTAGCTGAAATAAATATTAACGGACCAATTCCTGCAATTGGAAATGCTTTATATGATGCGATTGGTGTAAGGGTTCATAAAGTACCATATATTCCGGAAAGAGTGTTGGAAGCGATAAGAAATAAAAAATAAAATTTATTTGCGAGGTAATAAAAAAAGGGGGACATTTGCTCCCCCTTTTTTTATACGATTTTTGGTCCTGCGTTTTGGATTTTTTCCTCTATATATCCCTCAAATTTTTCGAAGTTTTCTTTGAATTTGTTTGCGAGTGTTACGGCAGTTTTGTCATATAATTCTTTATCTTTCCATGTGTTTTTTGGAAGAAGAATTTCGCTGGGGACAAGAGAAGCCGGTATCTCTTTGGGGACTCGTAGTCCAAAGACAGGTTCTTCCGCGTATTCTACATTTTTTAATTTTCCATTTAGTGCAGCGCTTACCATTGCTCGCGTGTAAGCGAGCTTTATTCTGCTTCCTATTCCGTATGGACCGCCAGCCCATCCAGTATTGACTAAAAAAACATCTGTATGATATTTTTCTATTTTTTCTCCAAGCATTTTTGCATAAACTGCGGGATGTCTCATCATAAATGGGGCGCCAAAGCAAGCTGAAAATGTCGGCAAAGGTTCTATTATTCCTGTTTCAGTGCCAGCAACTTTTGCTGTGTACCCGCTCATAAAATGGTACATCGCTTGTTCTTTTGTGAGCTTGGATATAGGAGGCAGCACTCCAAATGCATCTGCTGCGAGAAAATAAATTACCGAAGGAATTGAACAGATTCCATCCATTTTAGCATTCTCAATGTATTCCATTGGTATCGCTGCTCTTGTGTTTTCAGTGTATTTACTATCCGCATAATCAGGGGTTCTATCGTTTTTTATTACAGCATTTTCTAATAATGTACCGAATCTTATTGCACTGAAAATGCGTGGTTCTTTTTCAGGTGTAATATCTATGACTTTTGCATAGGAACCACCTTCCATATTAAATATTTTATCGCTTCCCCATCCATGTTCATCGTCTCCAATAAGAATTCTTTCAGGATCCATGGATATTGTTGTTTTGCCTGTCCCGGATAATCCAAAGAATAGTGCTGAATTTCCGTCTTTTCCTTCATTTGCAGAGCAATGCATGGGAAATATATTTTTGGCTGGAAGTAAAAAATTCATTATTGAAAACATAACTTTTTTTATTTCTCCTCCGTAAGAGCTTCCGATGATGATAGCAATTTTTTTGTCAAAGTTAATTACTATGGCTACTTCACTGCGTACTCCATCTACCTCTGGAATGGTTTTGCACTTTGGAATTGCAATTACTGTAAAATCCGCTTGATCATGAAGGTTTAAATCTTTTTTATCCGTACTTACAAACATATTTGTGGAGAAAAGAGCAGAAGATGCGTAATCCGAGATGATTCTGAGTGACATTCTTGTCTGTATATCATGCCCAACATAGCCATCGTATATAAAAACATTTTTTTCTTGCAGGTAAGTCGTTGCCCTTACATACAGTTTTTCAAATACTTCTTCTGTTGTAGGGATATTAATTTTTCCCCAATCTATTTGATTGTGTATGGAGGGTTGGTCTACAATAAACCTGTCTTTTGGTGAGCGTCCTGTATGTTTTCCTGTATTTATGCTGATAGAGCCCTTATTTGTGAGTATTCCTTCTTTATTCTGTATCGCAAATTCTATAAGTTCTGCTCGTGTAAGGTTTCTGTGTACCTCATTTGTATTTATGATTCCTAATTTTTCAATTCCCCAAGTATTGTTCATTTTATTCTCCTTTCATTGTTTTTCTCTGAAGAAGTTTATGCTAAAAATGTTTTTGGTCAACCCGTGGAGGCAATTTTGTAGGTGTGCTGTTAAAGCTCTAATTTTTTTATTTTTTCAGCAAATTCGTTTATTTTTTCAAAAGAATTTGTTTTGATATCTCTTTCACTAAAGCTTACCAGCGCAACAGGATTTTTACCGCAAAGATTTTCCATATCTTTGAACATTTTTAGTGTATCTTTAGGGCGATTCCCTGCCGAAGTGCAGAAAAAGGCTACATTTTTGAAATCATCTTTATAATTATGTATATAAGTCCTGATTGGCGTAGATATATTGGTTGCCCACATAGGTGTACCAATGATTACCATGTCGTATTGTGAAGGATTTTTCTTTATTTGTTTTATAGATGTATATTTTTTCAGAATGGCATCCATTCCTGAAATTAACCATCCTAACAATCCATTCCTGTTTTTTTCGTCAATTATTTCTTCTATGTCTCCCTGGACAAGCTTTGCTGTTTCTTGCGCTATTTTTTTAGTGTTTCCTGTTCTTGAATAAAATACTGTTAAAGTTTTCATTTTAGTACCTCCTTGCCATTGTTTCTCTATATTATATAATAAATATATAGAAAAATTAATTTTAATAAACTGTTTTAGATACGGAAACGCAGAAATGTGTCGAGTGTAAAATATTATTATTCTAAAAATTAATATTAATTGAAATTTTCATAAAAAGAAGGTGGTTAGCGGCATGGAACAAAAGGAAAGAGCGCAAAAAGGGTTTTATAAGGAAACTGAGCTTACAAAGCCTTCACTGTTATGTGATTCAAGAGGAAAACTTCTCAAAAAAAGTATTGGATGGTCAAGACACCCGCTTCATACATGCAATCTTAAGAGACATTGGTTGCGGAAGAAGAGATGGAACTACTGGTGTGTTTTTAGCGATAAGTACTTATTTTCTATTACATTGGCTAATCTGGATTATTTGGGTATTGCAACTGCATATTTCCTGGAGTATGAGACAAAAAAATTTATTGAACAATCTGTGTTGATGCCACTTGGAAGGGGGTGCAATCTTTCCGATGAGGTGAGTGGAGATATTATTTTAAAAAATAAAGCGATGAATTTGTCAATTTTAAACGAGCAGCAAGGTACTAAAATCTCTGTAGATAGTTCTTCATTTGGAGGGCTTCCCCTTTTAGCGGAATTATTTGTTAAGAAAGTTAGTCAACACGAAACTTTAAATGTTGTGGTTCCCTGGGGAGAAAATCAGTTTCAGTTTACATCTAAACAGTTTTGTCTTCCTGCAGAGGGCCATGTTTTGACTCATGGAAAAAGTTTTGACTTTTCGTATGAAAAATCTTTTGCAGTATTGGATTTTGGCAGAGGTGTTTGGCCATACTCAACTGTTTGGAACTGGGCCTCTTGCTCTGGCACTGTTAATGGTCACATAGTAGGTTTAAATCTTGGCGGAAAGTGGACTGATGGAACAGGAATGACTGAAAATGCTATATTTGTGGACGGGGAAATTATAAAGCTTAGCGAAGATATTGTATTTTCATATGACCCACATGATTTTATCAAACCGTGGGCCATTAAAACAGAGTTATCTGACCAAGTCAACATTCAATTTTTCCCTTTCTATGAACGCATTGCGAAAATTGATCTTTTAATTCTTAAATCTGAAGATCATCAACTCTTTGGTCGTTTTTCAGGGACGATTATTACGGACGCAGGGAAAGCTATTCAATTCAAAGATATTATCGGATGGGCAGAGGAACATAAAGCCCGGTGGTAATTTTTAAGGTACACAACATCGGAACTGGTGCCGGGGACCGGAATTGAACCGGTACGATGTCACCATCGCGGGATTTTAAGTCCCGTGCGTCTGCCAGTTCCGCCACCCCGGCATAAATTGGAGGCACCGATCGGAGTCGAACCGACGATGAGGGTTTTGCAGACCCTTGCCTTACCACTTGGCGACGGCGCCTTTCTATTTTTGGAGCGGAAGACGGGATTTGAACCCGCGACAACTGACTTGGGAAGCCAGAGCTCTACCCCTGAGCTACTCCCGCTTGCATCTATATTATATTTTTATTCCACTTCTAGTCAACCGAAACAGCGCAAATTGAGTGAGATTTACGAAAGAATCTCATTTTTTAGCAAATCGTTAAACATCTCTATGGAATATGGGTGAATAGATTTCCTTTTATTCATTAGAAAGCAGGTATTAAGCTCTGTTTCTTTTAAAACTGCCTCTTTTAGATTTTTGAAAGAGATTTTTCTTACAATGCTTGCTTCCTTGAAGTTTCTTCCGTATTCTGTAAAATCCGCTACATAAATAATTGCTTCGTTAACGGTAATTCCTTTTCTTCCGGTTGTATGATACCGGATTGCATTAAGTATTGATTGGTCGGTAATACCAAAATCTTTTTCAGCGATAATTGTTCCAGCCAGGCTGTGCAAAAGAACTGGTTTTGCATGCTCAAGTTTGCTTATTCTGTAGCCATTTTCTTTTACTATTTTTATCAGATCTTTTGTGGGCGTATCTCGTGCTATATCATGCAAATAGGCTGCGTAAATGAGCTTTTCAGTGTCTCCATTCCAGATTTTACTGAGTTTTTCGCTCATATCTGCAACTCTTTCAGAATGTTCGAATCGATTAAGCGAAAGTCTTTTTTTAACTTCTTCTCTTAATTTATCTATAATAGCCATTCTTTATTATTTCTTTTTCTATACTCTCAGGTAGAAGATATGAAATATGCTTTCCTTTTTTGATTCTTTCTCTTATTAATGTTGATGATATCGGGAATAGTGGGTGTGGAAGAAAGAGTATTTTTTCTTTGTATTTTGTGAAGTATTCTTTAATATAATTTTTTGTCCCGGCAAAATTTCCTTCGTACCGTTTTGCTATGATAAGGTATGAATTTTCTAAAATTTCTTCCGGTAATTTCCATTTATGAAACTGCATAAATGTATCTTCCCCGAGAATGGTAAAAAGCATATCTTTGCCATTATTGAAATGTTGCAGTGTATCTATAAAAAATGAAGGCGCTTCTCTTTCTATTTCGAAAAAAGAAACGTCAAAATTTTTTTCGTTTGAAATCACGGTTTTTACAAAATTTGCGCGTATTTGTTTATTCAGTAGCTCTTTTTTTTCAAAGACAGGGTTCCCTGTGGGGACAAAGATTATTTTATTTAAATTAAAAGTCTTTATTGATTCTTTGGCAACGAAGAGATGGCCATAATGTATCGGGTTAAACGCTCCGCCAAAAAGGCCTATTTTATTTGTTTTTTTCATCTTGTTTGAATATAAAACTTTTGTTCCCTATGGTTACCCTATCTCCATCTTTTATTCCTGCTCTTATCAGCTCTTTTTCTAATTTTATTTTTTTGAAAAACCTAAAAAGTTCTTTAATACTTCCTGTTTTCTCAAGATCGCTTAATTGGGCTCTTCTTTCTAACTCGTCTTGAGTTACTTTAAATGTGTGTGAATCTATCTTTTCGATTTTTAAAAACTTTTTTAAATCATCTTCAGAAAGCGTGATAGTTTTTTCTTTTACTACGGTCTTTTTTTCTGGTGCCGCTGATAAAACAAGTTCATGTAATCTATACAAAAGAGGGTCGAGGCCAACTTTATGCAGCGCAGAGATAAAATATACCTCTTCGCCTAATTTATTGAGTTTATCCTTTATCTCTTTTGTTCTTTTTGTGTTCCACAGATCTATTTTATTAACCACTACGACTCTTTGCTTGTTAAGAATTCCAGGGTTATATTCTCTTAGTTCATTTGACAGGTCTTTAAAGGCTGAAAGAATCTTTTTTCGTTCTGTACCATCTATTAAAACTAACAATACTTTCGTTCTTTCTATGTGGGCGAGAAATTCATTTCCCATGCCCTTTCCTTTGCTTGCTCCTTCTATGAGTCCGGGGAGGTCAGCCATTAGAAAACTTTTATTCATATCAATTTTTACCATCCCAATCTTTGGAGAAAGGGTAGTAAATGGGTAGTTCGCTATTGTTGGTTTTGCATTGGATACAGCCGTGAGTAATGTGGATTTTCCTGCATTAGGCAATCCTATAATACCTACATCTGACAAAATCTTTAATCTTAACTCTATGCGTATTGTTTTACTTTTTTCGCCATTTTCACTGTAATGGGGAGCGCGCTCTGTTGGAGTTGCAAAGCTTTTATTTCCTTTTCCGCCTTTTCCACCCTTAGCTACAACGACAGATTGGTTGTCTTTGTCGAGATCTGCAATTATTTCGTTGGTATCTCTGTTTAGTATAATGGTTCCTCGCGGGACCATTATTATGATATCTTTGCCGTTTTTGCCGTGTTTGTTGGCTGATTTACCACTTTCTCCGTTTTCCGCGGCAAAATGTTTTTGGTGGATGAAATGATTCAGGGTGTTGAGATTCTGGGTTGCCTGGATGATCACACTGCCCCCATTTCCACCGTCCCCTCCATTAGGGCCACCATGGGGGGCAAACTTTTCATGACGAAAACTTACTGCTCCATTGCCTCCCTTGCCGCTTTGTATTGTGATGGTGGCATGGTCTATAAATCTTTTCTTGATCGTGAGCTAAATCTCCTCAGTCAGAATATGAACTATTGTCTTTGCTCTTTTCTTTTCGAATTTTACCACACCTGGTTTTAATGCAAAAAGTGTATAATCATTACCTTCTCCAACATTTTTCCCTGGTTTTATTTTTTCGCCTATTTGTCTAACAATAATATTTCCTGCTTTTACTTTTTGACCGCCGTAAAGTTTTACGCCGAGGTATTTAGGGTTACTATCTCTTCCATTTGTTCTAGATTTTTTTCTAGCCATTTTTATTCACCTCGCTCAGGATTTCATTTATTCTTACCCTCGTATAAGGCTGCCTATGACCATTTTTTTTCCTGTTTCTTGTTTTGTTTCGATAAAAAAATACAATGATTTTTTTATTCTTTCCCTGTTCGGTGATAGTTCCTTCTACTGATGTATTTTCTATTCCAGGCGTGCCTAATTTAACAGTTTTCCCGTCCTTTAGCATGAGTACATCTTTAAAGGATACCTTATCGCCTATTTTTCCAGTTAATTTCTGGACTTTGATAATGTCACCAGATTTGATTCTGTACTGATGCCCACCAGTTTTTATAATTGCTTCCATCTGTTAGCCTCCTTTCACTATAAAAGGCACCGGTTTTTTAGCCTTTTATATGTGATATTACAACTTCTTATTGTACTGATTTAAGGTTTTCTGTCAAGTAGTTTTAATTGTTTGATAAAATGCAGGGCGGAGAATTTTTATTATGTTTCTAATGACTATAAATGAAGGTACTGCAATAATGATGCCAAGTGCTCCAGCTAGTGCGCCTCCTATGATAATTAGTAAAATGATTGCAATTGGAGGCATTTTTATTCTTTTTCCTGTGAAATGTGGAATAACGATTTGTGATTGTATGACTTCTATAGCAATAAAAAAGACTGAAAATAGCAAAAAAGTTTTAAATGAAGTAAGTGCTGCAAATGTTGCACCTATGATATAAACTATGGTAGGGCCCACGTATGGGAGCAATTCGAGAAATGAATCCATAAAGCCAATGATTAAAAAATATTTTAGCCCAACGAAATAGCTCATTGTTCCTATCATTATTCCTGTGCATATTGCTATTATTAATAGCGTGCCGTAATAAGTTCTGATTTCTTCATTGTTTTCTTTTAAAAACTTTAGCCATGATTTATTATTGTCATCTTTAAAGAGTTTCGAAGACACATTAAATAACATTGCAGAATCTTTCATGAAAAAGAATGCGAGAACAATAGAGACAAAGAAAGATGGTATGAGTCTTATTTTTTGTATTAGTGTTGTGAGAAATGTTTTTTCTAGCAAATCTATATTTGTTCTGAATATGTTATCAGCATTGCCTAGGAATGATTTTAATAGATTTTCGCGCGCATTTACCGGAAGTTTATTTATTAAGTTTTCCAAAAAGATTGAAATCGAATTAATTATATTTGGTAGGTTTGCAGTAACTTCGCTGGCTTCTTTGATTATTTTTGGAATGAGCATGTATCCCATAAGAATGAGCACTGAGAGAAATAAGGCTATTGTGAGGAGTGAGGCAAAAAATCTTGGGATTTTTTTTGAGAAGAAATTAGTAATAGGAAGAAGCAAATATCCGATAAATATACCATAAAAAATAGGAGGGAATACCCTCCTTATTTTGAATATAGCATATAATAGGATGACTAAGCCTATCAAAATTATTCCAATTAGAACCCCTGTTTTCACAGGGGTATATTCTTTCTTAAATGGTTTCATCTTTGCTTACAGCTATTGATGCGACTTCATCATTTTTGGTTTTGAACTTCATGATCATTACTCCTCTTGCGGAGCGGCTTAGTATAGATACTGTAGAAGCCTTTATTTTTATTACATTTCCGTTTTTTGTAACAACAAATATTTTGTCCTCTTTAGTTACATTTTGTATTGCCTGAACTTCTCCTGCTTTTTCATCTATTTTAGCACACTTGACGCCTATTCCGCCATGTCTAACTTTTCTGATTTTTTTTCCAACTAATCGTTTTCCGAGTCCTTTTTTGGTTACAAGGAATATTTCTGTTCCTTCCTGTATGACTTCCATTCCTTTAACTTCATCGCCAGCGCCAGCGTGCAACCTTATTCCTATTACGCCTTTTGCAATTCTTCCCATCGACCTAATTTCATTTGCATTAAAGCGTAAACCATAGCCTTTTTTAGAAATTATAATCACGTCATCATTCTTTTTTACAGGGCGCAATGTCAGTAATTCATCTCCGTTATTAAGTCCAATTGCACGCTTGCCGTTGATATGAACATTTGTAAATTCAGATATCTTAACTTTTTTTATTTTGCCTTTTCTTGTTACCATGATGAAATTTTCATAATCCGATTTGTCGTCGAGAGAGAAGGTGGCTGATATCCTTTCGTCATTTTTTATCCGGAGAAGTCTATGTATGGGTGTCCCTTTTGATTCTCTCCTGCTTTCTGGTATTTTGTATGCTTTTATGCTATACACTCTTCCCCTGTTTGTAAAGAACAACATTGTGCTTTTCGTAAATGTGGTAAATATATCACTAGGGTAATCTTCTTCATTAGAAACTTGGCCCAGTACCCCTTTGCCCCCTCTGTGTTGTAATCTAAATGTGGTTTCATCTAAACGTTTTATATAACCGTCGCGTGTTGCAGATATGATAATTTTTTTGTTTTCTATTGTATCTTCAATATTTATTTCTTCTTCAGATGCTTTAATCTCCGTTTTTCTTTTAGTTCCATATCTCGCTTTTATTCTTGAAAGGTCCTCTTTTATTATTGACCATTGTTTCTCCTTCTTTTCCAGTGTTTCTGTCAAGGAATCAATATCTTTCTTCGTGGTGTCAATGTCACTGTTAAGCTTGTCTATTTCCATATTAGTAAGGCGTGAGAGCTTCATTTCGAGGATAGCTTTTATCTGCCTATCTGAAGCAGATAGTAAATCTGCCAGTCCTGCTGTTGCCTCTTGTGCATTTTTTGAAGCGCGTATTATCCTTATAACATCATCAATTTGTTGTATCGCCTTGCCTAAGCCTTCTAAAATTTCCAGATGTTCTTTTGCTTTATTGAGCTCGAAAGTCGTTTTTCTCACAAGAACATCTTTCCTGAAAAGGAGGAATTCCGTTAAGAGTTCTTTCATTGAAAATACTTTTGGTACATTATTTAGTATTCCAATAAGTATTACTCCATAATGTTTTTCAAAAAGCGTATGCAGACGAAGCCTGTTTTCAAATATGTTGATATTGATTTCTTTACTGAGTTTTATTACTATGCGGATGCCGTCTCTGTCCGATTCATCTCGTAGATCCTCAACTCCCTCGAGTTTCTTCATTTTTGCGAGGTGAGCAATTTTTTCTACTAATTCTGCTTTGTTCACAGCAAAAGGAAGTTCAGTGATGACAAAATATCTTTTGTCTCTTTGTTTTTCCTCTATGTGTGCTTTTCCTCTTATTATAATGGAGCCTCTTCCTGTATCGAAATAACTCTTTATCCCTTCTCTTCCGACAATTATTCCTGATGTTGGGAAATCGGGACCCTTTATAATTTCATAAAGTTCTTCCGGCTTAATTTCATCGCCCTTTAAAATTTCTTTATCTATAATGTGGATTAATGCGTCTGAGATCTCTAAAAGGTTGTGAGGTGGGATATTTGTTGCCATTCCCACTGCAATACCAGAAGACCCGTTAATTAAGAGGTTTGGAATTTTTGTTGGAAGTACGACGGGTTCTTGCAAGGTATTGTCAAAATTTGGAATGAAATCTACAGTGTTTTCGTTCAGATCTTCTAACATTTCCATCGCAATTCTATTAAGGCGCACTTCGGTATAACGCATTGCAGCAGGGGAATCTCCATCGATTGAGCCAAAATTTCCATGACCGTCTATTAATGGATGTCTCAGGGAAAATGGTTGTGCCATTCTAACTAATGAGTCATACACTGCAACATCACCGTGTGGGTGGAATTTTCCTAAAACTTCTCCTACAATTCTAGCGCTTTTTTTATGTGGCTTACTGGGGATGCACGACATTTCTTCCATTGCATATAAAATTCTTCTATGAACTGGTTTTAAGCCATCCCGAATATCTGGCAGTGCTCTTCCTATAATTACGCTCATTGAATAATCAATATAAGATCTTGTAATCTCCTCTTCTACAGGAATGTTTATAACTTTTTCACCAAATAGATCTGCCATATCTCACCCCTAAATGTCTAAATTTACTACTTCTTTTGCATGATCTTCTATAAATTTCTTTCTCGGTTCTACATTTTTGCCCATGAGAATATCAAAGAGGCTATTTGCTCTTTCTGCTTCTCCTATTGTTACTCTTAATATAACTCTCCTTGATGGATCCATCGTGGTTTCCCATAATTGTGTTGCATCCATTTCTCCAAGTCCTTTGTAACGTTGAATTTCTGTTTTTTCTTGTATTTGTGATAGTATTCTTTTTGATTCTTCATCAGAAAATGCATAGTGGATTTTTTTGTTTGATTTTATTTTATACAATGGTGGCTGAGCAATATATAGATATCCGTCATCAATAAGTGGCCGCATATATCTAAAGAAGAATGTAAGCAGCAATGTTCTTATATGAGCGCCATCTACATCTGCGTCTGTCATAATGACTACTTTGTGGTATCTAAGTTTTTCTGCCGTAAACTCATCCAATATACCACATCCAAGAGATGTTATAAGGTTTTTGATTTCCTCGTTAGCAAGTGCATTGCTTAGAGTTGCTCTTTCTACGTTTAATATTTTTCCTCTGAGCGGGAGTATAGCCTGAAATCCCCTGTCTCTTCCTTGTTTTGCGCTTCCACCTGCAGATTCTCCTTCAACGATGTATATTTCTGCTTTTTCTGGGTCATTTGTAGAACAATCGGCTAATTTACCGGGGAGTCTTCCCGTGAAATCGAGGCTGTTCTTCCTTCTTACTAACTCTCTTGCTTTTTTGGCTGCAATTCGTGCATTATAGGCGATAATAGATTTTTTTATAATTTGTTTTAAATCTTCAACATTATGGTCAAAGTATGTAGTAAATTTTTCTTTTACAGCTTCAGATACAAGGTTTTTTACCTCTGAGTTGCCGAGTCTTGTTTTTGTTTGTCCCTCGAATTGTGGGTTTGTGATTCTTAAATTAACTATTGCTGTAAGTCCTTCTC
This sequence comes from Caldiserica bacterium UBA646, assembly GCA_002299965.1. Lineage (GTDB taxonomy): Bacteria > Caldisericota > Caldisericia > Caldisericales > Caldisericaceae > UBA646. Next base: position 30,176 of record DBOM01000039.1, read on the forward strand.
TCACATCTTCTCCTGATAAAGGTAGTCCATTTTTTAAGAGGTTTAGCTGGTTAGCCTGATCATTTAACAATTTCGTTAGAGCTGTTTTAAAACCTACTTCGTGGGTACCTCCGTCAATTGTACAAATATTGTTTGCAAAGGACCTGATGTTTGTTCCAAAGCCACTGTTGTATTGCAATGCAACTTCTAAAAAGAAATTTTCTGTCTCTTTTTTCATATATAGGACTTTTTCGGGAAGTACTTGTTGCTCGCTGTGAATTTCTTTTATAAAATCTATGATGCCGTTTGTTGCGAGATAAACTTCTTTGCTCTCTGTTTCTTCATCCGTAAATGTAATTTTCAATCCATTATTTAAATATGCCAATTCTTTGAGTTTTGGTTTTATGATGGAAGGTTCAAATTTTAATACCTCAAAGATTAATGAATCTGGTTTGAATGTAATTTCCGTGCCATTTTTTTCAGTAGTGGCTAATTCTTTTTTTCTTAGCGGATATTGTGCTTTACCTCTTACAAATTCTTGTTCGTACGCTACCTTATCTCTTACTATTTTTACATAAAGTCTTTCTGATAGCGCATTTACTACCGATACACCTACACCGTGCAATCCACCAGAAACATGATATGCTTTATTGTCAAACTTTCCACCTGCATTTAGTTTTGTCAGAGCTACTTCAACACCGGAAATTCCTAAGGTTGGGTGCATATCTACTGGTATGCCTCTACCATTATCGATCACCGTAACAGTACTATCTTTGCGAAGAATGACGCTAATTTCTGTGCAGTGTCCAGCCATTGCTTCGTCGATACTATTGTCTACTACTTCAAATACGAGATGATGGAGCCCTCTTTCATTGGTGGAGCCAATATACATCGAGGGGCGTTTTCGTACATGTTCAAGCCCCTCTAAAACCTTAATATTTTTGGCTGTATAATCTTCGTTTTGCATTTGTTCAACCTCCTAATTTATAACCACTTTATTTTAACAGAAATTAAAAAAAAGTAAAGTTTTATTAGGATTGTTCTTACTTTTATGTAACATTTGGCGATTTCGCTAAAGTGAGTAAAATATAGTAAGGAGATGAATATATGAACTGGAATAATTTAACTGAGATGGCCCAGAAAGTAATCTGGCTTGCTCAGGAAGAAGCAAACTTTCTAAATAATGATTATTTAGGTACCGAACATATATTGCTTGGTCTTATTAAGATCGAAGAAGGTATTGCATATCGTGCTCTTATTAGAGCTAACGCAGATCCTCAGGAGATAATAGAAAGGATTGAATCACTTATAAGAGAGGATAGAAAGAGTGATGTTTTTGAAAAAGAAGACGTGATACTTACCCCTAGAACAAAAAGAGTTCTGGAGATTTCCGAAAAAGAAGTAGCTAATCTGGGAGATTCATATATTAACACAGAGCATATTTTGCTTGCAATTATTCATGAAGGTGGAGGAGTCGCTATTAAAATTTTGCAGGACATTGGAATTGATTTTGTGCAGCTTGAAGAAACAATATATTCGATGTTGGGCGAGAAGAAAATATCCTGGGATAAAGATAAAACAGTGGCTTATACCTCTAATCAAATGAAAACGCCTATTCTGGATCAATACAGCAGAGATCTTACTCTTCTTGCAAAAAGAGGTAAGCTAGATACGGTGATAGGGCGAGAAGATGAGATGGAGCGAGTGATTGAAATTCTTATGAGGCGGAAAAAGAATAATCCTGCCATTATTGGCGATCCTGGCGTGGGCAAAACAGCAATAGTGGAAGGATTGGCTCAAAGAATTGTTTTAGGGAAAGTACCATATTTACTTAAAGGAAGACGACTCGTTGCGCTTGATATAACATCAATTATTGCTGGCACGAAATATAGAGGGGAATTTGAGGAGCGAATGAAGAAGATTTTGCAGGAACTTAATAGAGCCCAGAAGAATGTAATATTGTTTATTGATGAGTTTCATACAATAGTTGGAGCAGGAGCCGCTGAAGGCGCAGTGGATGCTTCTAATATCTTAAAACCTGCGTTAGCGAGAGGTGAAATACAGGTAATAGGTTCAACTACCTTAAAAGAGTATCGGAGATATATAGAAAAGGATGCTGCGCTTGAAAGAAGATTCCAGCCGATATTTGTAAAGGAACCAACAGTAAGCGAGAGTGTGAAGATCCTTGAAGGTTTGCGTGGACATTATGAAGAATTCCACCAGGTCAGGATTACTCACGAAGCGATATGGTCGGCAGTTAAACTTTCTGTAAAATATATTAATGATAGGTTTTTGCCTGACAAAGCAATAGATCTTATCGATGAGGCAGCTGCGCGAGTACGCTTGAATTTTTCTAAAAGATCTGAACCAAAAAATTCAGAATATAAGTTAAAATCAATAAGAGATGCCAGATTTCAAGCAATAAAAGACGGGGATTCTTTAAGGGTGGAAAAACTCAAAGAAGAAGAAAAAAAGATAATAGAAAAAGCGAAAAAGATTATGCCATCTTCTGTTGCATTGTCTGGTGATAGACCAAAAGTGACAGATGACGACATAAAGAGGGTAGCATCGTTGTGGACTGGTATCCCCGTTGAGAAACTTGTATCGGATGAAAAGGATAGACTTGTAAATATGGAAACAGAACTTCATAAAAGAATTGTTGGTCAAGATGTTGCAGTAAAATCTGTTTCTAGTGCCATAAGAAGAGTAAGAGCTGGTCTAAAAGATCCGAAAAAACCTATAGGTTCATTCCTTTTTTTAGGGCCTACTGGTGTCGGAAAAACAGAACTCGCAAAAGCACTTGCAGAATTTCTTTTTGGAAATGATACTGCTTTGATAAGATTTGATATGTCTGAATATATGGAGAAATTTACAGTGTCACGTTTAATTGGCTCTCCTCCAGGCTATGTGGGATATGAAGAGGGAGGGGTACTTACTGAGGCTGTGAGGAGAAAGCCTTATTCTGTGGTGCTTTTTGATGAAATTGAAAAGGCTCACCCTGATATATTTAACATTCTTCTCCAGATTATGGATGAAGGGCGTTTGACAGATGCCCATGGACACACAGTCAATTTTAAAAATACGGCAATTATACTTACATCCAATTATGGCTCGGATATATTTAAATCTAACGTGTTGGGTTTTTCTGTGGGAGATGCTGAAAAGACTTTTGAAGACAAGAAAAAGAAGCTTTTGACTTCTCTTAAGAAGATTTTTAAGCCGGAATTTCTCAACAGGATAGACGATATTATTGTTTTTTATCCATTAACACAAGAAGAAATTACACAGATAGTGGATGTTATGATGAAAAGAATAGAAAAGAATATAGCAGATGAAAAAATAAGCATAAAACTTACCTTTGCTATGAAAGCACACTTAGTAAAGAATGGTTACAGTGCAGAGTACGGGGCAAGACCATTACAACGACTTATTGAGAGAGAAGTGGAAGATCCAATTGCTATGGCTCTCCTAAAAGAAGAGTTTTGTAGTGGGAATGCAATCATTGTAGACTATGACGAAGAGTCAAAAACCACCAAGCTTAGCAAAGAAAGAGAAATAATTAGTGCAAAATAGTAAGATACGGAATTTTTCAATTATAGCGCATATCGATCATGGAAAATCGACACTTGCCGATAGACTACTTGAAAAAGCAGGGTTAGTAACAGAACGCAATAAGAAAGATCAAATTTTAGATGATATGTCTCTTGAAAAAGAGAGAGGTATTACTATTCGTTCGCATCCTGTCAATGT
>DBOM01000037.1 GCA_002299965.1 Caldiserica bacterium UBA646
ATTTACGGAAGGATGAAAGGTAAAGAAAAGTATGCCATTTATATTCTAAACGGCGCAGGAGAAATCGTTAATGAAATTCCAGGAACTGAGAATTATTCCGCAGATCCTCAATACATCGTTGTGCCAGATATACTATCTCCATCGAAATGTTTTGTGATTCGTGCACCCCAACAAGGGACTGGCTATTCGGTCAGTCTTCAAAAAATCCTATTGACAGAAGATGGTGGAAGAAGCTTTAGAGAAGTTTCTCTTTCAGGAAACACCCCAGAAGAAATCGAAGGAATACTATTCAATCCTGAAAATACAAACGAGTTATGGGTTTGGCGTAGTTCAATGGGATATTGGGGAGGCGTTAAGCAGTCTACAGATGGAGGTATCTCCTGGCATGACCTTAATATCGATGTGGAAGGAGGTATTTATGGTGTTATGTATAATCCTATTACCCACGAGATAGTTGTTTCACGAAGAAATTCAGTCTCAAATCTAGTCTCAATAGTTGATAATAAAAGGAAAACCAATGATTTAAAAGGCAATCCTCCATCTAAGGTGGATTCATATGCGAGAGTATTTTCATATGTGAGGGTATTATTCTTTGATAAAGAAAATAAGAGTATTATTATACCTATATTCTGTTATGAAAACAATGGCAATATAATTGGTGAAATTTATTCATACTCAAACGGAAATTGCGAAAAGATTGCAGATGTTCCAGAAGTAGAGGGAGAAGCGGTTCATGGCGGATTCATATCGCCCAATACTTTTTTTCTTTCCTTTGTAAATTTCAAAGGAAACAATAAAGTGATCGTGTACACCCTGAATAAAACTGAGACCTCTTCTAAGTTTAAAACTTTTTCTCTGCCTCTATTAATTGTTCTGATTTTGTGTATCTTGGTGTTTTGGAAGCTCTCAAGAAAAAACTTAAAAGCAAAATAAAGAAGATATACGGACATGTTATTGGAGTAGAGACAATGCAGTAAAGTTAATATTGTGAAAAAACAAAGACAAATACGATAGTGGAACTTTTTTGCAAGTTAGGTGTCTAATATATAGGAGAACAAATTTTTAAAGAAGATGCTAAAAAAATAATAGAAAATTCTTATGAAAAATATAAAAAATTTGCAAGTTTATGAGTCTTATATATAGAGAGAAGTAAATTTTTGATAGGAGGTACAGCGAAAAGAAATGCAGAAAAGGAAAACTTTATTTTAAGGAGGTGGTGCAGTATGAATGTAAAGAGATGTTGGATGTTGAATTGGAAATGTGGTCTAAAAACGTAGAAACAGTTTTAGGAAGTTTACAGAACCGGAATCTCAAAATTTAGCCTTGTTGTTTAAGGCTTTTAAAAAAAATTAAAACAAGGATGTAAAAAGATGAATAAAAAAGTTTTAATTATTTCGGTTATCTTGGCTCTCATCATTGGAGTATGCGGTTTTGTAGCAGTTTCTGCACATACTTCTCCCAATGTTGTTTCTCCTACGAGCTCCTCTCAAAAGTATTCATCAAACAATGATATGCAAGAGTTTTACCGCGGAATCGGAGATTTTAGTATTGAGATTAAGGCTGCGGATAAAACACCCACATTGACCGAGGAAGAAGCTATCGAAATAGCAAAGAAACACGCAAGGAGACGAATCCGCAATGAGGCGAAGAGTATCACGGCTATGTATGTAAAACTCACAGACCGTCCGGGAGGGAAAAACAGTCCTGCCCTTATTCTCCCGGGAACTAATATCGTTATGGAGGACATTCCAGTCTGGATTGTAACGTTCCATGGGGCAGATATACTCTATGTAGGTCCTGGTCTAATGCTTAATAGCAAGGGGGAACACATTGCTCCAAACGTTGATCCATATGTGTATGGTGATTTGAACGTTGTTATAGATGCCAATACCGGAGATGTACTTGAGGGATTTTCTTATAACATTCCCAAACCCTGCTGGAAGAATGATACAGTATTTTAGGAGGGTGAAAATCACCCTCCTATTTATTTTTGCTGATAATATACCGGAGGCTAAAAGCCTCCGGGCCTTCGGTTGTAGAAATAATAAAGCCATTATTCTCCATGAAAGATATTTTCGAACATAATATTGATTTAACCTGGTTTCTATAATGTATTACCTAACAATTAAAAAAGATTTTTAAAAATTCTTTCAAAAAAGTGTAACATTTTTTGGAGTTTGTGAGTCTTATATATAGAGGAAGATAAATCTGCTGAGAAGAGCGCAGATTACAGAAGATTAAAAAATATATTGCAAAAAAAACGATTATCCTCTTATTAGAAGAGGAAACAAATTTAGGCCTTGGAAGGGAGACGATGGTTGTGTAAGAGAGTAGTTCCTCAAGATTGAGATAGGGAGTAAAAATTTTTGAAAATTTCCTACGAAAAGTAGGTAGTTAGAATTGTAAAAATGAAAAGAAAGTTATAAAATTCTAAGGAGGCAACGATGAAAAGAAGAATTTTTGGGGTCATTATTATTCTGTTGTTTTTAAGCACCACTCTTTCATTTGCAGAAGGCAGGGTCTTTGACTTTAGAACTCATAAAAATCGCTTTTCTCCTCTTGGAATTACTTTTGACAATGTTCCGCATCTATATGAATCACCACGAGGAGATGCATATGGTTATTCAGGGCTATTTGTAGGAGACACGGTAAAAGTTTCCGGAGCAGTGAATAGTTTAGAAACTGCTGTTGAAATTATTTTCCCTTCGGGAAAAACAGTAAAAATTCCTTCATTAAATAACTACTTTGAAAAGGAAATTACGTTTAACGAAGAGGGGAAGTACACGGTAAAGCTTAGTTCATTAGGAGGAGGTCCTGTAACGGAAGAAAATTTTAGCGTATGTTATAGAGCAATCCCAATTCCGCCAACAATACTTGTAAAGGATATTTTAAAAGGAATATCAGAAGCAAATGATGAGACAAGATTAAAATTCGTAAACTGGAATGATGCATGTGTTACGGAAGAAGGAAAGGGAGGAACTGCGTCTCTCTTGATAGTCGACAAAAACGGCAATCCACTTGCAAACCTGAAAGGAAAGTATTTCACTACAGACAAATATGGCATTGCAAAAATTCCTTTTTCCTCAAGCGATATAAATATATACGGCAATATAAAAGCCGTAAATTATGATAAAATAGTATTTGATAGAAAGGGAAATCTCATCTATTCATCAAAACAAGAAAAAATTGGAACAATTCTTCAAGAGAATATCATTTACCTTAACAAGAAAGAATTCTTTTCATATGTATTTCCGGAAGCTGCAAAAGCAGGAAAGGATATTCCAATAATAACTGATTATACCTACGACCCCACTAATGTTGAAATTGCCGATAACTTTATCTATGAACCAAGAACTAATATTGCGATTCCTGCAAAGTTTATAAGAAAAGACAATAAAACATACGTTAATGCGGAGTCTCTGCTTGTATTGATTGGTTACCGCTACTCCTCTGATGCAGATTTTGGTATACTTGGAACCTCCATAAGATATTACCCGGACAGAATTGAGATTTACATTGTAGAAAGGGGGCTAAGATGAAAAAGATAATTGCTATTTTAATCATTGCCCTTCTATTTTTAGAAATAACGGGCTGCAAAAATGTGTATGAAGCAAGTTTCCAGATCCTCTCTTCCCCTGCTGAGGCAGATGTGTACATAAATGGAAAATTAGAAGGGAAGACGCCACTAACAATTATGCTTCCATACGGTGACTATGAACTTGAAATAAAAAAGAAAGACTACGAAGATGACAAAAGGAATCTCACAGTTAACAGAAAAACAAAAGATATTAATATTGCTCTTTCTGAAAAAAAGCGTTGTGAGGTAGCTCTCAATATACAAGAGAGTTCACTGTTAAAAAGCCCTTATGCAGTTTATCTTGATGGGCGTTTCACGGGAGAGGTAACTGAATGTACCTTAAAAAATATTCCAAAAGGAACGCATACAATAAAACTCGTCTCCCTTGAAGGCATCTGTGAAAAAACGATTAATCTTACAGGTGATATTGCTCTTTCAATTCTGGATTTTAATAGAGTTAAAAGTTATGGAAGCTTTTCATGGCTCTCATCTTTAATCAGTATTGAAGATTATTCGGAACAGTATACAAAAGAAATGAAATGGATTGTATTTAACGATGACCAGCCTCTTGTGGATGTATGCTGCTCTGCTGCAGCAACTGCTTATTCAAATATTTTTGTAAATGAAATGGTTAACGTAAGTGGATACATAAAAAAAGAAGCAACTATAGACAGCTTTGACATCGTTTTCCCTTCAGGCAAAAAGGTACATTTCGATACAACAGAGGAGAATGGATACAGGGTGTTTTCGAAGAAGGTTACATTCGATGAAGTGGGAAAATACACAATTGGTGAGGGTAGCCCTTTTGACGTTTTCTATAAGGCAACGCCATTACCACCCGCAAAAACTTTGGAAGAGTTATTTGGCCAGGGTAACGGTGTTGTGATTCCAGAGAATACAGAAGAAACGATAAGGCTCTTTATCACTGATGCAAATGGTAAACCCGTGATAAACAAGCCGATAGGGAAGTATGATGCAAAAACGGACAGCCATGGCAT
>DBOM01000035.1:0-28387 GCA_002299965.1 Caldiserica bacterium UBA646
TAATGGTTAGTTTTTTCTTTTTACTCGTTTGTTTCTTTTCTACTCTTTGCTCTCTTGCTGTTTCTGCTCTTTCCTTCTTTTTACTCTTTTACGGTTTTTATTCCTGCCTTTTATTTTTGTTTCTTCTTTTCGTTTCTTATTTCTGTTTTATTGACTATAATTTTAGCAGAAGGAGGCAAAAATGAAAATTTGTCCAAAATGTGGAAAAGAAAACAGGAATAACCAACAAATTAATTAAGTGATAACAAGGAAAACACAACAAATATGAAAATCTTAGTAACAGGATTTGAACCGTTTGGCAAAGAAACAATAAACCCCGCACTTGAAGCAGTCAAAAAATTAGATAACAAAATTAACGGTGCAAAAATAGTAAAAACAAAAATTCCTACAATATTCAAAAAAGCGATAGAAAAGCTTGAAAAAGAAATTGAAAAAGAAAAACCCGATATTGTTATCTGCGTGGGGCAAGCAGGAGGAAGATCAAAAATTACAGTTGAGAGGGTTGCAATAAATATAGACGATGCAACAATAAAAGATAACGAAGGAAACAAACCGGTAGATAATAAAATATTTAAAGATGGAAAAAACGCATATTTTTCTCGTCTCCCCATTAAAACAATAGTCAAAGAAATGACAAAAAACAAGATACCAGCATCCATCTCAAACACGGCAGGGACATTTGTGTGTAATCACCTTATGTATGGCTTACTCTACCTCATAGATAAAAAATATCCAGATATATGGGGAGGGCTCATCCATGTCCCATTCATACCTGAACAAACGCTTCATAAAGAAGCCCCCAGTATGTCTTTAGATGATATAATAAAAGGACTTACCGTTGCAATAAGCGTTACAGTGAAAAACAAAAAAAATCAAAATAATCTCTACTCTTTCCGTTAGTTTCAATAAAAAATTGTTCAAAAAAATATTTTCAGATATAAAAGTTATCGAAGAAGACTTATTTGAGCTTTAGAAGCTTGCATTTTTTAGGCAATTTCGTGCAAACATTGCAACCTTTGCATATTTTGCAGAAAATGATATAATTTATGCAAAGGTCACAAAAGGAATTTTAATTAATATAAAAGAAAAAGACATTTAAGCTTGATTTCCCTTTCAGCCTTCTCCTGAATCCTCTCATAAAAAATCTTTTTAATTTCTTTGTTCTGCTTAATTACTTTAGCAAACAGATTTTCCTCCCTCAGTATTTACTACTCCCAGATGCCCTTTTTAGCAATCCAAGACTTAGTTATTTCCGATTTTTCATTAATTGAACGAACTATAGGTTCCAAAAATGTAGTTATCTTCTGCATTACTTCACTGAATTCTTGATTAACATTGTGAAGGCGCGATTTACGAAGGAATGAAGCCCACATCTTTTGCCGCTCTTTGTCGCTGTGAAATTCAGGGCGAAAAACCAAAGGATTTTCCGGTATAGGAGTTTGTCTTCTTTGGAAAGTAATTTCAATTGCTTTTTTAAGTTCATTACTCCTAAAATTATGAGAGGATGAAAGAAAATAAACGTCATAAAAATCTTTCATACGACTATTTACCATTGCCAGTTTAACCATGGCCTCAAATTTCTCGGATATAATGCTCTCAACTGAATATGCTTTAACTTTTGGTGGGTCGTCCAACAAAGATGGAAATTCAATAAGAGTAGCCTCAGGAGTTATAACGTCCCCGAAACCTATATCTATTTGTAATCTTTTTCTTGCCTGCTCTAAAGTGACTTCTATCTTTAGTCGTATTCCCTCATAGTCTGCATCTTCTGTTATTCTTTCTGATGCTATAGATAAAGGGATAAATTTAACGCCGTCATCACATTGTATTTCTGAAATCCTTCTAAAAATATTTTCCATTTCATTAATATCGTTTTTTAATCCCTCAGCAAGAAAATCAATATCCTTGGTCGGACGATATTTCGGCATCTTCAAACAAATTAAGAGCAGCCCTCCTTTTAATACAAAACTGTCAGAAAAATCTGAAATTGACAAACGGTAGAGCAATCGTTCCTGGAAATATCTAAGCAATATTGAGTCAAAATCTACCCTTTCAGCTCTTGCAATATTCATAAGTCTTGCCCGTATTGAGGCAGGTTTATTTTTGATTTCTTTTTTCATAGTAGCAGTCAAAAAATATTTCAAACAATTATATTAAGCCATTCCTGAAGCAATGGTCTAACCCTGCAAACTTCTGCATACTCCAATAGTTTCTCCAGATTGCGATTTTTACGCTTGAGATATTCGGTTAGTCCCTCTTTGGCTACATCAAGCCCCAATTTGTTCCTGTAGCGGATGCAATCACAAATTGTCTTTTCAGGGGAATAAATATGAATTTTATGCCCATCAATCCTTATTGTATCTATGCCTGCTTCAAATTGTTTTGTGGAGAAATAATAAAATTCTACAGGCGGATATTCTATTTTGGACTTCCTTGATCCTCGATGGAGAGCCATTGATATAACCGAAGGATTGAACGTTGTAAGTTCATAATAAGACAATGCTGAAAGCAAACATATAACGCCATCTGGAACGGCGCTGGCGATATCAACAAAACCTTGATTAGAAATTAGAGGGATTTCAGATAGTCGATAAAATCCTCTTTTCACACGTACTATTTGCTCTTCGTCTCTCAATCTTTTTATATCTCGACGGTGAATGCCAGCTTCCAGAATGTCTTTTGTTCTTGCAAATCCATTGCGCTTATTAAAAACATCGTACAATCTCTCATCCTCTTTGTTCATAAAAAACCTCCCTGGACAAAACTGCATACATATTATAATAAATGTAGACGCTTTTGTCCAGAGCCTTCAAAAACTCCTTGCATATTTTGACTATCGTTATTCATCCTGAACCCTTCTTTTGCCTATACTATTTCTGCCACTCTTCAAGTGCTTGTGAAATCTTGTCAATTTGGTCACCACTTAGATTAAGCTGGTTATTCGAATAGATATATTTGAGTAAATCTTTTTCATTCAAAACAGGAAGTTTAAGTTTGTCATGTTCTGATTCCAAAACCAGGCCTTTCATGACTGAGCCAAATGGAAATGCAAGCACAGGGTTAACCCAGGTATTCACATTGGTATTGTTGTCCAAATATTTCTTAACCTGACCTAATTCCTTTGCAACTTGCCATCGGTAGTTTTTGTGTGGAGTTGTACCATCAATGATTGAAAGGTAACCTTTTCCATTTGTCGCAATTAACCCTTCATTTGACTTAATTTCTATCATAAATATTCCTGTTGGACCAACCACAATTGCATCTATGTCGCCATAGCCAGTAAAGATATTCTCAAAAACATGGTAGTCTTCTGTAAGATTATCCCTGAGGAATTTTTGTACTTTTCTTTCGGCCTCCCGCTCTCTAAATGTGATGTCATGTTCATTTTTAATTTTCTTTATAAATCTGTTCAGGCTTTTAAGGGAAACAATCCCAATTAAAAAATAAAGAGGAGTACAAACAAGAAACGTCCAAAATTCGATTCTATATCCTAGAGATTTATGTATTAACAAAGCTAAATAAAGATCAACCAAAAACAAAAGGATCATCGTTAAACTAAAAAAGGCCATGAAAGCAATTTTTATCATGCTAAGGTCAAATAGTTGATCATCCAGTTGCTTTATCTTTTCGCCCAGAAAGGTCTTTTTATTACTGTTCTTTTCATCTGTTAATTCTTGTTGCTTTTTTCGTCCAAACATACTTTCTCCTTATTTTTATGCTCTAACTTTATTTTATTCTTCTTTTTCTGTGCATTTTGCAAATTCTCCCCTCCTGCCTACCCTTTGAGGAATTATTCCATTCTATAAAACCCATTGCCTCATTTCTGAGACCTAAATTGAGCGATTTTACTTTTCTGTTTTTTTATTTTGTAGGTTTTTAATAGCTTCAGTAAATTTAGCAAATTCAGTAGGAACCAGGACAATAAAGCTGTTTTGTTCGGCACCAATCTCCTGCCATGTTTGAAGTTGCCTTAAAAGAATTGCTCCGGGTGCTTCTGCCATAATTCTGGCCGCTTTTTGAAAAGCTAAACTTGCATCTTCTTCTGCAGATGCCTTAATCTGACGGGCTCTCTTTTCTCTTGTTGCTTCAGCTTCTTTTGCCATTGAACGCTTCATGTTATCAGGTAGCTCAATATTCCTAATCTCAACGCTTACAATGGTTATTCCCCAATCATCTGTTAGTACCTGCAAAATTCCGAGGATTTCTTCTCCTATTTTATCTTTTTTTGAAAGAAGAGTATCAAGGTCATATTTTCCTACAACATCTCTTAATTTTGATTGCGCAAGAAGCGTTGAAGCAGAAATAAAATCTTCAACCTGAACAATTGATTTCATTGCATCAAAAACTTTATAGTAAATAACTGCATCAATTTTAACCGGAACGGAATCTTTTGTCATAACTTCTTGTGGAGCAACATCCATTGTGCGAGTACGTATATCTACATACCGAACATATTCAAAAATAGGTATTATTAGGTTAAACCCAGGCTTAATTTCCCTCTTGTACCTTCCGAGAAAAAAAACAACACCTCTCTGCCACTGTTGCACGATCCTGATACTCAGTGCAAAGATAAAGACTACAATTAAACTTATAGGTATTAATATCATATTTAACCTCCTTGTATATATCCTAAATTGAGCGATTTTTTACCACTCCAGGGAATTTTATTACTTTTTTTAAACATTGCAATTTTTTTGAGTATGTTTTTCCTGTTTTCACTTTTGTCTTGTTTAATTAAAATGGTTTAACATCCGGTAAGGGTATTTTGTCTTTCTTCTGTTGGGATTTTTATCATTTCTTTAAAAGTTCAAAAATTCTTTGAAAATTATGGAACTTTTTTGCAAGTTAGGTGTCTAATATATAGGAGAAAAGAATTTTTAAAAGTAAAATATAATAAAGGAGAGAGAAACAAAGATGAATAAGAAAATTATTATACTTGTAAAATTATTTCTTCTGTTGAGCTTAATATTCTCTTCGATATTCCTTTTTAATTATTCGTATTTTAAGGGAAACAACGGGATCTTCTTTTTGAATGCTCTCGATTCTGCAGAAGGGAGCTGTAGCTGCTTTTTCTTTGATGTTGACAGTCTTGAGTGGCATATGTTTAGAACCTCCCTCCAAGCGGACGCTCATTTTGGTAGATTAAGATGTCCTTCCTACATGTATAAAACACCTTATACTGACCCAATTTATTTCGATAACGGAAAACGGGAAGGCTGTTGGGTCGATTTTTGGTATCTTAATTTGAAGGACTGTCCATCGCATCCGAACGGAAAACCATTCTTTAGATCAAATTCTGCAATCGTATTTTATTATGTCTTGACTCCCGATGATTATAAAATTATTGATATTTTTCAAAATACAAAAAGGATCCCCTATCTAAAATCTGTTGCTCTACAAATAAAAACTATGCCAGCATTTATAACAACTGAACTTCGGCACATATCAACAGATCAAATAAACGCTATCCTTGGACAATTACCTATGTTGTTTCTTACAGTCTTATTTTCTATTCCTTACCTTTTTATTCAGGTTATCGTCCCGCCATCTTTATCAATTCCATTCTTCTGGCTCTGGGTTGTGTTCAGTGTATTTTATATTGTCACACCATACTCTGCTCTAAAGAACATTGGTGAGAGAATTAAGGAGGTATCTAAAAAGAAGAAGGACAAGAATTAAATCATTAAAGAGATGCCAGAAAAAACTTCTTATAAAGTTTAACTTTGCAACATTTTATTTATGAAAAATTCTTTCAAAAAAACGGAACTTTTTTGCCTCTCAAGTGTCTAATATATGAAGAGAAAAAAAAATTAAAAATTCTTTCAAAAAAGTGTAACATTTTTTGAAAAACTTGAGTCTTATATATAGAGAATAAAAATTTCTCGGAAAGGAGATGATAGAGTATGAATAAATTAATCAAAAGCAAAAAACTTAGAGTTCTTTTGCCGATACTTATTGTTGCAGGGCTTGGTATAGTCATTTATGGCATTCCCACTATGTTAATGAAGAATAAACCCGCTAACAATGGCGTTACAAATCAGGACACAACATCAAATGAGCCAACAGGATACAGTGAAGCCGTTTATTTAATCCCTATTAGTGGCGGACAGATTACCAGAGAGGACTTAAATGCCCACCCTGAGATTTTGGCAGTGACTGATTTTGCATCTCTAACTTCTCAAACCAAAAGGCATATTGCTATATGGATTGATAAGGACGCGGTAAACCTGTTGCCCGAAGGATGGCTCAACCGGGAGCCACAAAAGTATTATCCGATTGTTTTGGTTGGATATAATAATGCGCTTTATTCTATGCGTGAAAAATTAAATTTGCCAATGTTTGGTTTAGGCGGCCCCCTGGTTGATTGGAGTAAACAGAAATTAGAGCCAGGTTTTAGCGTCTGGATGATAGAAAAAGATAGCCCCAATGAAATACCTGCTTTTATGAAAGGCTATGTAGAGCCTGTAACAGCTGAACGCATTTTAGAGGTAAGCAATGGGCTCCTCAAGAAGAGCTTCTCAATTATTGAATATAAGAACACTCAATATGATTTTAGTTTTTCATTACCCTTGATCTGGCAAGGGTATTCTATAGCAGGAGATAAATGGGAGGGGGAGACTTTAGTTCAAGGGAGCGATGTGGTTGTTGAGCAAGGTCCGACACTTCTCATAAGGCATCCTGAATGGACATCTCAAAATCCAAGGCAGGATATACCAATTATGATTTTTACAATCAGCCAGTGGGATTCACTTGAGAAAGGTAAATTCCATATCGGTGCAGCGCCAGTTGGTCCTACAAAACTTGGGAGCAACAGCAAATACGTTTTTGCACTTCCTCCGCGCTACAATGTTGCACTCCCGCCAGGGTTTGAAGAAGTTGAGCAGATTTTTGAGAATAACCCTCTTAAAACATTCTGAAGATTCTTTAATATAGTGTTTAATTATAAAAGTGATAAAATATAAGCAAAAGGAGATGATTTTATGAAAAAGGTTTTCTTGGTAGTAACCGTAGTTGTTTTTTTGATGAATTTTGCGGGGTGCAATCAAGAGCAAACAAAAATTATTAAAATTGATTCTGACCCTCAGGGGGCATTGGTGTACATTGATAAGGAGGGTATTGGAAAGACACCTCTTGAATATTCTCTTACCTATGGAGAGCACAATATTTCTGTCAGTAAAATTGACTTTGATGTGTATGAAACAAGCATTGATGTGACAAAGGACAAAAAAGAACAATCAGTTATGGCGATACTTAAGCCTGTTGCTCCTTCTTCTTACGACCTTTTAAAAGGTGGAGAAATCATTCACTTTAATGATAGACCAATTATTAGAAATAGTTGCCCTGACTTCTCATATGCTGGTATTTATCTCAATGATACGGTGAATATAAATGGGTTTACCAAACTGGATTCATTTGACATTGTTTTCCCATCTGGAAAGAGTGTACATATTGATACAGAGAAAACGGACCGTAAATACACAGAGAATGTGTATATCAGGAAGTTTTCTAAAACGGTAATATTCGATGAGATAGGAGAGTATAAAATATTTTCAGATAACAAAATTGTGATATTTGGGTCGGGTGGATACAAGGAGTTTAAATTTCAAGTCTTATACAAAGCAAAACCAGTAGATACATTAACACTGGGGAGCCTGAACGGGAACCATGGTGGTGAATGTGGTGAATATGGTAATGAAAATACAATTTTGCTACCAATTGGTAAAGAGATAACTGCGAAACTTTTATTAACTGATGGAAAAGGTAATATTGCAAGGAACAAACCAATTGGCCTTAACAATTTAAAGACCGACGAAAACGGTATCGTTTCAATCAAAATTGGAAGTAAGAGGATGGGGGGTGAAGGCCCATCTGTAGTCTATGGCGATATTTTGTGCTGGATATGCGACTATACAACATTTGATACAAACGGAAACCTTATCAAATCATGCTTCATGAGACCTAACCAGAAGGGCGAACTTGTTCAAGCTATCCCTGAGAAAGTTCCTCAAAAAACTTCTATAATAAATGAGGATGGGCATATCTATATGCCTTTTGATTGCTCCGGGCTTTCCCCCAATGACCTTGGTTTTAAAGGCAATTTAAAGTGGTTGTTTATTCATCCTAAAAATCCTTCAATTATTTATACAAATTCATCTGTTTCAAAAGATGGAGGAAAGAGTTTTGAAAAGTTTGGTGATAGTTTATCGTTTAATACCATTGCAATAGACCCAAACCATCCTGAAGTTGTTTATGGATTTTTAAGTGTAGATCCTTCTACAAAAAGTGGCTTATTAAAATCTACCAACTACGGTAAAAGTTTTACAAAAATCGCAGACTTCAAGGTTATTGTTTCAATTGTCGTCGACCCTAAAAATTCCAGGATAATATACATTACTACTGACAAGGAATTATTGAAATCAAGTGATGGCGGAAAGACATGGAAAACTTTCTTTAGTTGTCCTGCTATTCCGTGGATAAAACCCCATAATACAGATGTGATTTTAACAACTGGCTGTAACTTTGCAATTACAAAAGATGGAGGCAAGACGTGGAATAATATCAATTTTATTAAGGATAAACCGAGAGAATGGAATCCAGCTGTTGCATTTGCCTTTGACCCAGTAAATCCAGATGTTGTCTATGCAATAACCTATTCTCATCTTTTTA
Organism: Caldiserica bacterium UBA646; assembly: GCA_002299965.1. Lineage (GTDB taxonomy): Bacteria > Caldisericota > Caldisericia > Caldisericales > Caldisericaceae > UBA646. The sequence continues at coordinate 8,668 of DBOM01000035.1, forward strand.
AGTCAGAGGATAACGGCAATAACTGGGCAATGCCTACATCAAGATACTTTTTTGATTTGTGCAATATGGCTATTGACCCAACAAATCCCAAAAAGATATATTTAGGCTGCAGGGAAGGTATTCTGGAATCTGATAGCGGAGGGAAAGGTTTCAAGAATCTTAGCAATCCAACGCCTTCTCCAAACGCAAACTTTAGTGCCTATGTATTTGTGGATTCAAACGGAAGTATTTACCCAATTTTGTGCGGAATTCCTTTAAAAATGAGTCAAGATGGCAATTGGTTGCCTCTAAATGATACTTTTCTTGAAGGCGGTCCTGATTGGAAAACAATAGATGGAGTATTTTATGTTGACGTAAAGACAACTAAATCTGATACTGCTGTCGTAGAGATTACTAAAGATAGGATAACATTCTACAGGCTTAGCTATATGGGACCGTAAAAAAGGAGATTGTTTTATGAAAAATTTTGTTGTTAAAATTATTGCAAGGGAGGCTTATTATGTCTTGCCCGTACTGTGAAGTAAAGATAACAAGCTCAAAAAAGCGCAGGCATTCAAATCTTAAAACTTTCCTACCAATTTTTATTGTGCTGGTTCTACTTTTAACATCCTGCAACATTCTTACAAACAACGGAACACAAGTTGGAACTAATACCCAGAGCGAAGTTCAAGCTCTTATTCCATACAGGAAAGGCGACAAGTGGGGCTTCTGCGGCAGAAATAAAAAGATGACAATACTGCCTGTTTACGATGATGCACGTCCTTTCAGTGAGGGTCTTGCAGCTGTTGAACTGAACAAAAAATGGGGTTATATCGATAAAAAAGGTAATATGGTAATAAAACCTGTTTATGATGGTGGTTGTAATATGGTAGAACCTTTTATCGACGGCCTTGCACGGGTTGAACTTAACGGTAAATGGGGCTATATCGATACAAAGGGGAATATGGTAATCCAACCTATTTATAGTGATGCTTGTAATATTGTAGGGCCTTTTAGCGAAGGTCTTGCACGAGTTGCACTCAATCGCAAATGGGGTTTCATCGATACAAAGGGGAATATGGTAATACAACCTGCTTATGATTTTGCAGGTGATTTTAGCGAAGGTCTTGCAACTGTTAACCTCAATGAGAAAGGACAAGGGTTCAAACAAGACTGTGGTTTCATCGATACAAAAGGAAATATGGTAATACCGCCTGTTTATGATGATGCAGGGCCTTTTAGCGAAGGTCTCGCACTTGTTAGCCCCAACAATAAATATGGCTATATCGATACAAAAGGTAATATGGTAATAAAACCTGTTTATGATGCTGCAGGGTCTTTTAGCGAAGATCTCGCAGCTGTATTAATTAATGGTAAATGGGGTTTCATCGATACAAAAGGCAATGTGGTAATACAGCCTGTTTATTATGATGTTTATGGTAGGGTAGGGCCTTTTTCCGAAGGACTTGCACGAGTTGAACTCAACCGTAAATGGGGTTTCATCAATACAAAAGGCAATATGGTTATACAAGCAGTTTATGACTGGACATATTCTTTTAGTGATGGACTTGCACGAGTTAAACTCAACGGCAAATGGGGCTACATCGACACAAATGGTATACAGTACTGGGAGAATTAAAAATGGCTTTTAATAAAATAACATCACAGGAAGTGTAATATGAAATTTTTTAAAATCAAGGTAGTTTTAAAGAAAACTGTCGTATTTTTACTTATGGTTGCGCTTGTTATAGGTTTTTCAGGGTGCAGAAGCAAACAAACAAACAATATCCCGGGCAATCCAACTGCCCAAAAGCAAACAAAACTTGTCCATATTGATTCAGACCCGCAGGGTGCAATAGTATTTATTGATGACAATTTTGTTGTACGAACTCCATCTGATGTTGAATTAACTATGGGAAAGCATTCCATTATTTTTAACAAAGATGGCTATGAGAATTGCATCTTAAATGATGCAGAGGTAAAAAAAGATACAGCAGAAATTAACATAAAACTTAAAAAAATCGTTGATGAGAATATCATTAAGCTTGTCAGAAACAATTTAAGTGTCACCCTCTCAAATACTCTCTCAAAACTTGTCTTTGTTTCCAATGGAGCTCTTTACTTAGGTGACGAGAGCGGAAAGACTGTTGAAAAAGTAGCAGTGGTAGATAATAATTATAGGGCACAAATCTTTGGCGTATCTCCTACCTTACAATGGGTTATTTTAAGAATAAACTCAAAAGATATAGGAATAGACAGCGAGCAATTTCTTTATGCACTAAACATTGAAACGCTTGAGTTGGTTAAAATTGCAGAGGATTATTGGGAAGGTGGCTTTCGCATTTCTTTTAATTTTGGAAACGATGAACTTATCTATGGATTCCAAGGAGTGAATGCGCCATACGCTTATGTTGCTGATTTCAACCTTAATACAAAAAAGAATACTTATTTATTGAATCCTGAAAATAACAAATTGGAACTTGCATATGCATTTGACATTTCCCCTGACAAAAGATACGTTGCGTATGCAGGTGGCAATGTTGAAGTTTTCCCGGATAACAGAACTGCTCTGTATCTAAAAAATCTTGAAACAGACAAACTAAAAATGCTTGTAAAAGCATCCGATCTTGATAGAAACGAAGGTGAAGATTTCATTTCAGGTGTTAACTTTATAAACGGAGGAAAAGAAATTCTTTATAGCAGAGAAATCTGGAAGCAAAGCTCCACATACAATCCTGTTGTAAAATACTTTGTTACAGACTTTAACAGGCAGAGCAGGGAAATCTCGCTAGATGATGCTTTAAAGCTTATGCCGAGCAATTATCAACTTTTGGAAGCCAAACTTAAGAAGATACTAAACAAAAATCTTTATGTTTATGCAGTTTTAAAAAAGTGTGGCAAAATTGTTTTTACTGTATGGAATGAGAATAAGCCAGATAAACTGTTTTTATGTAACTTTGACTTTTCTAACATACAGGATACAGGCATTTCAGACCTCAACAATAGAAATTTCTCCGATAGCTGCAAGTTTGTTTGTGAAGCATCACCAAATCCTGAAACTTTTGGCAGCACTAATTCGACATGGTATTTAGTTGATGCTAAAACTAATACAAAAATAAATTTAGAGGAACTTTCTAAGATGAATATTAGCTCTGCAATTTATATAGGAAAGTAATTATGCAAATGTGTTATATTGGCAGAAATACTGGAAAGATTAAAGACACTGGAGTACCTAATAAACAGGATTTGCAAAGTTCTTGAAAAAATAATGGAGCTTTTTTGCTTCTCGTGCATCTAATATATATAGGCAGAAAATAATTGTGCCTCAGAAAGAAGATGGTTTTATGAAAAAGATTTTAGTTGCTGTAGTTTTGCTTGTTTTTCTTGCAAGTGTTGCAGGGTGCGGAACAAAGCAAACACAAACAACTCCGGGCAATGCTTCAGAAAATCAATCGGGCAGTTCATCAAGCAACGCATCAAATACCGCTCCCTCTTGCATACGCACAAAACTCATTCACGTTACCTCTGATCCGGAAGGTGCAACTGTTAATATTGACGGCAGCTTGTTGTCACTTGTAACCCCTATTGATGTTGAGCTTTTGCCAGGGCACTACACATTCGCATTTGGGAAAATGAAGCATGAAGGCTGCACGCTGAATGTAAATGTGAAAGAAGACACTGAAGAGGTTAAAGCAACGCTTAAAGCATCAGAAACACGAGATATACCTTTTTACGTAAGCGGTCCAATTGTTTTCGGTTCTGTACCTTACAAGACCTGCTGCAGTGCTGCCGAAATTGCTTATTCAAACATTTTTTACGGTGGGACTTACACGATAGGTGGTGCTACCTATGGTATTGATTCATTTGACATCGTTTTTCCATCGGGCAGAAAAGTTCACTTCGACACAGAAAAAGTTTCAGATAAATTAAGGGAATTTTCAAAGGCTGTGACGTTTGACGAGGTAGGTTTCTATAAAGTTGTTGCAAATGGAGAAGTACTTGAGGGCAGTTCATTCAGTGTGGATTACAAGGCGACAATCCTTCCAGGGACTCCTGTTTTAGATTTATTTCCTGATTTTGATATTTGCAAACCCAAAAAAACAATTGCAGTGCCTGTGGGAGGCAAAGTGGAAGCAAAGCTCCTCATAACAGATGCAAAGGGCAATCCGATAAGAAACACACCCTTGGGCGGTTATGATTTGAAAACCGATTCAAATGGTATTGTAACTTTTGAGGTCAGTATGAATAATAATAAAGAAATCTTTGTTAACGGAAAGCCTGCACAACTTCTGCTCTACGCAGACATCCTTGCTTGGGGATACGACTATGCAAGGTTTTCAAAAGAGGGCAAACTGATTAATGCTTCCTTTCCAGGTGCATCAAGCACAACTGTAAAGTTTGAAAACGGGGATGTTTATATGCCTTTAGGTTCATTCGGGTTTGGATCCAATGAGATGTACGATGCTGAGATGTTGAACCTTATACTTCCTACATCAAAAGACCCTTCTGTTATCTATACCAATAGATACGTTTCAAGGGATGAAGGAGCACACTGGACAAAACTCGAAGCAAATTTTAAAATAGTTACGCCTGACCCAAACAAGCCGAATGTCCTCTATGGAGTAGCAGAGGAAAAATACTCTTACGCCTTTCTAAAATCCGAAGACTACGGAATGCACTTTACAGAAATTAAAAACATAAAAATAGACGCCGATTCTATAAATCAGATTGTGATTGACCCAAACGACTCAAACACGATCTATTTGGCAATGTCAAAAGGCATCTTTAAAACGAACAACGGCGGTAAAACGTGGATATACATATTGGGGCCTTTCAACAAAAATGTAAAATTCATAGCGGTGAATCCAAAAGATTCTAATGTGATTTTTGTTTCATCAAGCAATGGCCTTTTCAGAACAAATGACAGAGGAAAAACCTGGGTTAATCAGGATTTTGAGCCTGACTGCATAGTTTTTGACTCCCAAAAACCCAACATAGTTTATGCAGGTGCACGCTCAGGGCTTTTTGTTTCAAAGGACGAAGGAATAAGCTGGGAGAAGATTCAGGATTTCAATATTTTCGAACCTTGCTCAATTGCAGTTAACCCTTCACGCACGAATGAAATATATGTTTGCTCCTTTTACAATGGTATTTATAAATCTGAAGATTATGGCAAACACTTTAAGAAATTTGATATCCAATTAAATTTTTTAACAAACGTGGCCATTGCGACAAATAACGCAGGGGAGCTATTCATAAATGATGCGGGCAGTATCCTGAAATTAACAAAAGACGGGGAAGTTTCACAGTTGGGCAAAGGTATCTTCTCTGGATTTGGCCCCAGATGGAAATTCATTGACGGGAAAATTTACATTGCCGTTAATACAATTAAATCCGATACTCTTGCAGTAAAAATTACTGACAAGACAATTGAGTTTTACAAGATATGCGATATGCTGTTTTGAAGGAGGCTTTTATGAAGAAGATTCTTGTAAGTTTGCTTGTTACAATACTCATTTTTAGCATTTTTGCAGTTGCAAAAGCAAGGATGTTTGATGTACGCACGAATAAAATTGCTGAAGAAGGTGCTGAAATTTCTTTTGACAACTTACCACACCTTCAAGAAAATGCTTATTCCGGAATCTACGTAGGCGATAGTGTAAAAATTTCCGGGAGAAGTGTTAACGGTAAGGAAGTTAAAATCGTTTTTCCTTCAGGTAAAAGCATCACTTTACCAATTGTAGATACAACGAAAAACTATTTTGAAAAGACAATTACCTTTGATGAAGAAGGTACTTACAAAATTGAGCCCATGGAAGACAAATGCTTCGAAGTTTGCTATAGGGCAATTTCACTTAATGCAATTTTTCTTAAAGACATTGTAGGTGAGAGAGTTACAAATGATGACTATGATAAAAACTTTGTAAACTGGAACAATGCAGTTGCATCATCATTAGGGATGAGTGTGTTGCTCGGGGAGCCACTGCCTACTTTTTCACTGCTTATCACTGATAGTAATGGCAACCCTCTTCCCAACCTCAAAGCAAATAAATTTACAACAAATGAATCTGGCATTGCAACGATTGCTGGAAATCCGGATGATTCGACAATCTATGGCGATGTAAAAATTATCAGGTATAAAAAGTTTATTTTTGATAAAGATGGACATTTTATTTATTGTTCAAGCGGACAAAAATTAAACGACGGGTTTTTTGACAATGGAAGACTTTTTATTGACGCAAAAAATTTTATAAGTAATATCTTCTCAGTCGATTATGCAAACGATATTACAATGGCAGATAACTACACAATGTTTCGGAATGGTGTTGCATATCCAGCAATTGTGAAGGATAAGAATAGTGTCAAATATGTGAACGCAGAATCTGTATTGGCATCTATCAATACGCGTTCTCTGGGCATTATGGGGACTGCAATTGAATACGGGAACGATAAAACGATTTTGTACGTTGCACTTTCAGGCGTGAGGTAGAGACGATGAAAAAGATTATCATTATTCTTTTAATTTTGTCGCTCATTCCTCTGGAAGGATGCTTTATTAACAGCAAGTCTATAAAAATTGAATCAATTTCCGAATATGTAAACGATACTGCCAAAGTCTCTATTGATGGCGTTGAAGTAGGCACTGCTCCTTTAACCTATCGCATATCCTTTGGATTGCACAAGTTTGCCTTCAAGGGCCAATTTGAATCTAATGAAAAAGAAATAAATATTGACAGATACACGGAATCAATTACATACAATACATATACCACTACTATTGCTGTGACATCTAAAAGTAGTGGCCCTTTCAATATAAATATTGAGGGAGAAGATCTTTATTACAGCATTGGATACACCGTTTATCTTGATGATGAGTTTACCGGTAAAACGTTGCCTGCAGCACTCACAGGTGTAAGCAAGGGAACTCATAAGATTAAACTTGTTGGCCTCGGAGCTAACCATGAAGTTTCGCTGGATGTAAAAGGTGACACGTTCTTGAATATGAGGGGATTTAATCCAACCAATTCGGAAGATCATCCTATAACTATAAGGTACTTCAGGCATGATGAATCATTTAGTGCATACAAGGTTATTTTTGATCGTCTTCCGGTAATTGATATATGCTGTTCTCCTGCTGCAATTGCTTATTCTGGCGTTTTCGTTAAGGACAAAATCATCGTTACGGGAAAAACCACGCTCAAAGAATTTTACTTCCAATATCCCTCGGGCAAGTTAGTGCTCTTCGGGACAAAACCATTCAAAAATGAATGGAGAGAATTTTCAAAGGAAGTTTTGTTTGATGAAATGGGGGAATACAAAATACTTGATGAAGGCAAAAAACAATTTGACCAATTTGAAGTGCTTTACAAAGCGATACCACTTCCTCCTACAAAAACGGTTTCTGAAATCTTTGGTGTACAGGCGTATTCGGCAAGATTAAGCGATGCTGTTGCAATTAAAGCAGGTGAAGAAAACACAATAAAGCTTTTAATAGTGGACGCCAACAGAAATCCAATTAAAAACAAGCCTATCGGAGCATATAACACCAGGACAGACGATAGAGGCGTTGTCGTTTTGAAAGTAAAGGGAGCAGAGGATACAAATCCTATCGGAAGTTTTATTGTAAATGGAAAAGAAGGCGGCAGAATCTTTTATGGGGACTTGCTTGCAGGTGTTTACGACTATACTATATTCAATAGAGACGGCAATATTCTTTCTACATCAATGCAATTTTTAAAGCTTCAGGGAGATATAAAGTTTGATATAAGATACGAGGGCGACGATATCTACATGCCTTTTGGAGTAATCAGTAGTTTCAATTTAAAAGGTGGGAAAACAAAAGTTTTTGATAACCAAACCTGTGTAGCAGTAAACACAATCGTGTTCGCTTCTGACACTGCCATTATAATAACAGATGAAACTATTGAATTTTATAAACTGAAGGGTATGATACCATGAAAAAAATTATTTATTTAGTAATCATAATTTTACTTCTTTCAGGATGCGGACGGAAGGAAAATGCCAACCCTATTAATACTTCTCAAACTGGCTATGCTATTTCAATTTCCTCTTCTCCATCCGGTGCATCCGTATATATAGAAGACGAATATGAAGGAATTACTCCCTGCAAAGTGCATCTTAAGAAAGGCACTTACAAATTTGTTGTACTTAAAGATGGCTACATTGCACAGAGAAAAGACACTAAAATAGTAAAAGATACTAACCTTAATTTTACACTTGAAAAGCCCAAAATAAGAGGGATGCTTAATAATGTGCCACTCCTGAATTTTCAGTGCGGTACCCCCTTTAATAATCTCTATATCTTTAGCGAGCAGAATGATATCAAATGTATTTCCCTTGAAAATTTGAAAGTTTTATGGAATAAGAATTTTGATAATGCAATAAACTTTGCACTGGATGACGGTGTTATGTATGTAGAAAAGCAAAACAGTGATAATGATAAAGTTGTTGAAGAGATATTTACCGTAAATCCGGAAACTGGTGACATCATTGCAAAGGAACAGTTCACACTGAAAACAAACGGGAAGTACTACGCAATAGGTTTTCAAGGAGTAAGCGAAGGTGTTGCCATTTTTGATGAATCTCTCAATACGTATGGACCACCACCGTATGGGTTGTATCTAAAAGCATATTCTTTAAAAGACCATAAATTGCTCTATGATAAAAAATTTGCAGCATTTCTCACGGAAATCCCAATTTTTGGCGAACATTTGTATCTATTTGGAAAATATAAAAGCGAGTTTGTGCTATACAAAATAAACAAATTCACAGGCAAAATAGTATCTCAAACAAACTTTTTTACACTCTTTGGTGTAGATTTCTTTTCTGCAACCAAACTGCCTGCAGGTGGAGAAAAAGTTGCAGTGCATTTCGTAGCCAACAAAACATTCACGTATATCATTGATCTTGAAAAGCAAGCAATACTATTCAAACTGAAGGGCGATTTTATCATTCGAAATAACCGTTATTTATTGACCACTGACGAATGCAACCAGGAAAAAAGCATTTTAATAAATGTGATTGACCTTAGTTCGATGGAAAGGATAGGCACGGTAAACTACAGTTTGTTAAAAGATGGCAAGAGAATGTTGACTCTCAACGATTCATCCCCTGCATACGATAGGGTAAACCACAGGATTTATTTCTTCCTGAACGGCACGCTGCACTGCTTTGATGAAAGAGGTAAAGAGATAGAAATCGCTTTCAATAAGGGTTACAAATATCTATTAAAGCCTCTCTCTGCAAGCTACTACCGTATTAACATCTATCCGGAGGAAGGTATCACTGTTTTTGCTAACAATAGCGCATCGCACAAAGTTCTTGTTGTGGATAATAAAAAACTCACGCCTATTTTTATCTCCTCTGAAAAAGGGTATGCTTTTAGAGGTAATTTGTTTTTATTTACAGTTACAGAGAAGGGCGATGCTTTGAAAAATTTACCGGATAAAGGAGTAGTTACTATAATAGATTTGAACGAATTTAACGAGAATAATCGCGAGGAGGCGAAAAGATGAAAAGAATAGCCATCGTCTTTTTAGCAATCATTTTATTCCTTTCAGGATGCGGACGGGTACAAACCAACAACTTGCCGCAAACATTCAACTATCCACCAAAGATAGTTTACGATAAGATTGAACTCTCAGGTACACCACTATTTGTTGACGAGGAGAAAAAGATTTTTATTATAAAAGAAGGCGCTGGGGTATCTACAGAAATTAAGTTTGGAAGGAACTCAGATTCTTTAAAGACAGTCCTTGCAGGTGATGGAAAGCTATTTGTTAATCCGTTAGATGAACGCATAATGTACTTTACAAAAGATGATGGAACTTATTTAAGTGAAAATTATGGCGGAAGCTTCCAGAAGATCACCGATAGCACAATGAAGATTGCTTCGATAGGGTTTAACTACAATGGAGACGTGTTTGCGGTAGTAAATTGTTATCTTCCAACAAAGGCTGGGTATTTCCTTTATAAAGTTGTGGATAAAGAGAAACTTGTAGAGAGTCCGGCAATTGATGCGGGTTCATTCTTTGGAGGACCAGAATTTATTTTTAACCCGGAAAATCCAGAACAATTTATGGTGGGCGGCTTAATAACCAATGATGGAGGAAAAACATTTACGCGATCTGATAAGTTATCAGGAAGCCCGATTGCATTCAATCCATATAAAGGCAATGAGATATACGAATATCTTGACAGATACGCTCCTATTCTTCTCGCAAATCTCGATTCGAAAGACTTTGAATGGCAAAAGATTTATCCGGTAAATCCTGTAATTACTCATCAGAATTTTGAGCAGTTTTATACCGATTTCAAACACAAAATCACCTATACGATTGATAATTACAACACACTATTTACAATCCTTGACAGAAAGGTTTTCAAAATTGCAAGATTCGATTCTGATGCTCAACTCAAAATGGAATTTATTGAAGGAAATGGAACATTTTATTTGTTGTCTTCTAAAGAAAATTTCTATTACAAAGTGAAAATTTTAGGAGAGGACAGGGAAAATCAAAATATTGGAGTTGTTAAGGAAAAAGTGGAAGTCCCTGAAGTTACGTATGAAATACCTTTTGCAAAACTAAAAAGCAAGTATGTGGATATAGGACAAGGATTAAATCACTATCTAAATACTGTTGCGATGTCGTCAGATGCCTTTGCATATGTTGATATAATATCAAAGTCTGATAGTATCCTCGGCGAGACTCTTAAACTTTACGATATAAATACTGGAAGAACTGAAAACGTTTCTACTGCAGATTCAAATGAGCTAAGGTTCGATGTAAACGGTCAGATAAACAAAGATTGGCTTTTGTACTCAACTATTCTACAAAAGGGAAGAGATGATGCGCCAACAGACCCTGAGTCATTTAAAATTTACACCTACAACAGAAAGTCGCATAGTAACAAGCTTGTTTTACAATACTCTGATTTCAAAAAATTATTTTCTTCACTCCTTAAAGAAAATTATAAATTTGATGTTGTTAATACATATCTTGCTCTTTCGGAAAATGCAGTACTTGTCGGGGTAAATACAGAGATATCAAATATTATCAAGTTGCAAGATTCAGAGCGCACAGAACTTATCAGTGAATGTGTTGCAATCCTAAAAGTTGACCTTCTTTCAGATGAAAGCAGTATTATATTTAATGAAGTTATCCCTCCGTCAGAGGCTCGAATGATTACCAAAATTTCTGCAAACAAAGAATATGTCGCTTTTACTTATGCTAGGCAAGACGATGAGATTGTATATCTTTACTCGCTAAAGGACAGAAAGCTCAATAAAATTCTTGAGGCAAGAGGTTACGATGCAAAAATTACAGAGGATAACAATCTTATATTTGTGGACGATGGCGTTGCTTATATTGCCCCAGTTAAAAACCCAGGCGAAAGAACTCCCATAACTTTTTTAACAGGTGCATTATTTAATTGCGTTGTTTCATCCAATTACATTGCATATTATAAAGGATACGAGGAAACCACTTTGGTCAATAACACAAAAACTTATACTTACCACTCTGGTACAGAAATTTATAATAGGGCTACTCATACAAAATCACTCATTAAAGATTGTTTCATCTACAATGCTTTTATCGATAAAGACACGCTCATTATTTTTGAATGCGATTCCAAAAATCCCAATAGACTTTATTTCATTAATTTAAAGGAAAACAAATTATAGAAAGGAGACAAAAAATGAATACAAATAAAATGATGACACCCCAAAATACCAAAATATTCTGGCTTGTTGGGATAGGTATTGAAATCGGATTATCCATATACAGTTTTGTCCCTACGATTTTTCGTAACTTCCCCGGTAACGGCATTTCTCGACCGGGATACTTTACTGTATGGACAATATATACTGCCCTTATACTTATTGCGATGAAAATTATTTCAAATATTTCAAAGGACAATAAAATTTTTAACTATTCCCTTGCAATCTTTATAATAACTCTCATCTGGGATTTGATTAGAATGCCTATCTCGCATTTCATGGTAAGAATACAGCCTACCTCACAGCAGGGAATTTTGAATATGTTTAATAAAAGCCTGCTTTTTGAGAGCATTCCCAATTGGGCTGTTATGCTAACCGTAGCCATTTTATACTTTTTAGTGCTTTATAGAATATCTGTTTTTCTGAAAGATTCACGTTTTAAACTGAGCGGTGTTATCCAGCTTATAGCAGTTAGTATTGACGTAGTTTACGGGCCTATCAATTTTGCAATGGCGATACAGCCTTATATTTCCACAAAGCCTGTTATGAATGCCAATATATTATCAAAAATTTCAAGTTCGGTTTGGGCAGCATCCGGGCTACTAAGGGTTATAGCGCTCGTCATCCTGATAATTGCTGTTTTTCAGATGGACAGTTTATCCTATGAAGAAGCAGAAGAAAATGATAAAATACAACTTTAAGGAGGAAAAATGACTAAGAAGAGAATTGTTTTGTTTGCTGTTGCAATTAGTTTAGTTGTAATTGCTATTTTTACCTTGGTTATCTTGATTAATATTCAACATAAATCTTCTACACTTTTAAAAACTTATGTGATAGACAAGAAAACTTATGTTGCAAATACAATCCATACTACAGCCAATGGGGGATATATCGTTTCAGGGAACATTGCAGCATTTGATACGACAATCCATGGCTGGAGAGGTTCGGGCAGTTTTCTTGTTAAACTAGACTCTTCCCTTAACCCTCAATGGTCTAAAACGTTTACCTTTGATGATTCCTGGGCTATTCCTATAGAAAGCGGCTTTGTAGTCCTGGGAAGTAGTTATGAGTGTTTTTATCTCATAAAACTTGATGATAACGGGAATGTTTTATGGAGTAAAAAATATACAGGATTAGGAGATTTATCAAGTGTTGCCTTTCAAAAGAAGTGCTTCTTTATAGAAACTTCAGATAACGGATTTATTGCATCAGGTAGCTTTTTAAAGTTTTCTAATGATTATAAAACAAAAAAAGAAGGAGCTCTTATTGTAAAGTTTGATGGAAGTGGCGAGATTCAATGGGCTAAAACGTATGAAAATGATAATAGTATTGGGCCTGCCTGCATTCAAAGTTTTGCAATAAAAGAACTCCCTAACAAACACTTTATTGTTACGATGAGTATTCAGGACGCAGCTCTTTTTAGCGGTGGAGGAGGTATATGGGGAACAGCAAATGATTTTCTTATTATGGAGATTAATTCAAACGGAAACGTTGTGTGGACAAGAAGGGTCGGGCGAAGCAAAACAAACGAAGTTCCTACATCAATCATTTTAAATGCTAACGGAGGATGTACAGTTATAGGATGGGGTTTGACTGTAACAACAGAAGAGTCAGGCAGTACAAATGCAGCTAAAGATATACCTCTTGTGCAACTGGATAGCACAGGTAATGTTATATTCTGCAAAACCTACGGGATCAACAATAAATATGCCGCTTGTGGCTATGCAGATGCAACTCCTGACGGAGGATGTATTATAGCAAAGGGTGCCATCCTGAAACTTGATAAAAACGGAAAAGTTATGTGGGCGAAAGGAAACAATGACTATACTGTTAGTTTTGCAAAAAGGTCTAATGATGGGTACATCGCTACAGGAAACAGTGGTCTGCTTTTTCCTCCGTATTCTGGCAAAAATGCAAAAGGAAATTTCTTTACAATAAAATTTAAAAATAACGATTTGAATAAGGCTATCTTTAAAAATGTTAATGTTAAAACGGATACTTTGCATCTGGATATAAATACTTCTATCAACTTGGAAGTTTCAGATGCAGATGTGAAAGACATCTCTGTTAGTTCTGTAAAAGTTAAGATTGGAAAGATTAAATTTAAAGAAATTAATACAATAAATTAAGGAGACGTATATGAAAAAATTAATAAACTCAGCTGTTATTTTTGTTTTACTGGTATCTTTTGCTTTACCGCTATTTTCACCGCACAAAGCTGCCCGTGCAGATGCAGGGCCTGTTCACCTGTATGGTGTAAACATTGTGCCGTATCAGGAAAACAACATAAAACTTGAAAAGGAAAACCTTTCTATTGAATTCAAGAAAGATGGCTCGAACGCTGAAAGCAGTGCAGATGTTTATGCAAAATTTGTGTTTGTTAATACCGGAGAGAAAATTTCCCTTAAGATGGGTTTTCCATTCAGGCTGGCAAACGAAAGAGGAGGCGGCATCCCATTTCCTGCAGGGGTAAAAGTAAAAATTAACGGAAAAACGATAACTCCCAATTTTATAAGAACTGAAACAAGCAAGTATGACCCCTGGATATATTTCAATGTTTCATTTAACAAAGGGGAAACTAAAACCGTAGAAGTAAGTTATACCGCAATTCCTCTTGGCGGATATTTTACCTATGTCCTCAACACAGGGGCTCTATGGAAGGGTCCTATTGGCACTCTTGATATTGAAATAAAGTTTCCAAATGAGGCAAAATATCCGTATCTCTTGAGTTTAAAACCACAAGGCTATACTATACAAGGAAATAAAGCACTCTACCATTTTACGAACTTTGAACCCACACAGGATATCGAAATAGAGTTTCTGCCCGAAAAATTCTTTAGTGAAATTAAGCCATTAAAAGATAAAGCAGAGAAAACAAACAGTGCAGCGGGTTGGTTTAATTATGCGATATCACTTTTCCCTCAAAATCCATTTGGTGAGTACAAATCCTTAAGAGAAGGGGGTTTTGTAGGCGGATATGCAACAGATACATTTAAAAACTATGTGTTAAGTGTTATTGATAAAGCTAAAAGTTTGCAAAAGGAAGAAAGCCCTGAGTATAAAATTCTTGATGCAATTAGGATTGCCCGTACAGATAACTTTACACAATTTGAGGCAGGCCTTTATGTTTCAATTGAAACTAAAGGGATACGTTGGCTCCCCGAATTTATTCTGAATGTGTTTGATACAGATGTAGAAAATCCCCAAAACAAGCTTGAAGGGAAAATAATTGCTTACTTAATGGAATACAAAGTATTTTTTGATTTCGAAGAAAATCTTTCTATTAAAGCTCTCTCTTCTCTTGATACCTTTCTGAGTCTTGCAGATAAATATCTTGACAAGGATGATTATTTTGAAACGGTTCCGTATATTGTTTTAGATACAAAAGAGCCTAAAATTGTGACTCCTTTCTTTATGGAGTGCTTTATTCCAAAAGTAAGTATAGATGGTTCAAAAGTTCAAATATCCTATATTCTTCCATTATCCATGCAAAGCGCACTAAGGGGTTCTTCTATTGACGGTTTGCCAAACAATCTTATGAAATCTCATTTTGAAGAAAATTATCCGTATGTCTTTACTGTTGATTTGAATTTCTCATCGGTAAAAGCTCCGGATGAATTCGATAATACAAAAAAACAAATTTTACAATATGTAAGAGAGCAAATACCCACTAAAGATGCAGACGTTGACGAGGTAACAATCTCTTTTAAATTGATAAGCATTTACCTTAATGATATTCTTAATAATCTTGTTATGAAAGACGGGCGTATTGCTACCGTCTCTTCCTTAGTTGACTGTACTTCCAAAATAGAAAATGCTATTAAAAATTTGGATAATGAAGTGAGTACTCTTAAAAATTATAAAA
Source organism: Caldiserica bacterium UBA646 (assembly GCA_002299965.1). GTDB lineage: Bacteria > Caldisericota > Caldisericia > Caldisericales > Caldisericaceae > UBA646. The sequence continues at coordinate 24,255 of DBOM01000035.1, forward strand.
ACTTTCAAGATACAAATATTGAATTAATGTTGATTAAGCCAGTTTTAACCCTTCTTGACTCAAACAGAAGCCTCCTTGAGTATGCTATCAAAAATTCTAAGATTGAGTTCGAAACAGTAAGCACCAATCAAGAAGGTGGTAACGACAACACCAATAATGTAAATGGGAGTTTTAGATACATTGTAATAGCTCTTTCAGCTTTTGTGATTTTGCTCCTCATTGCTTTGATAGTTGTGATTTTAAAAATAAATAAGATGAAAAAACCTTCTTAAATTAGTGGAACTTTTTTTAAGATAAACTGCCCTGATTTAAGGTTCAATTTCTGAGGAGGAAATGAGTGATGAAAATTTTCTTTGAGAGCATAAAAAGAAGCTTTAAAGGAATAGCAGGTAGGTGGTGGTTCCTGTTTGCATTTTTATCTATGCATATGATCGGAATTCTAACCTCTTTGGTGGGGATTTTCCTGGCGTTTATTACAGGTAGTGATGCTTATTTTGGTATAAATTATGGGTGGGCTGTATATATGCTGAAATTTCCCTTTTCTATGCCTCGCTTACTAGAACAATCGGCAGTTGCAGCAATCCCGTGGATTTTGCATAGGTCTTTCCTACTTTTAGCCCTTTACTTACTTGCTTATTATTTTCTTGGTATCGTCCCTTCAAAAACAAGAAATGATTTAAGCATCAGAAAAATTCTTCGGAATACTGCTACTGTATTTTTTGTAGTCAACGTGATTGCAACAATTGTCGCTGCAGTCATTGTTACGTATGTTACCCACAGTGTCTTTACTCATCTGCCTTCATTGGTGTACCTTGTTTCCACCTTTTCTTTTTTAAATTACATACTTATAGGAGCTCTTTTAAATGCAAAAGCTAGCAAGTGTGACAACAAGATTGTTTTAAGGCTTATCGCTTTTAAGTGTTTACTGCTTGTAGTACAGGAAGCGGCTTACCAATTCATTGTAAGATTCTTCCCTGCTGGGAATGCAACCAGCACTGCAGTCAGAGAACCAATGTTCGCAGCCGGGACCTCTGTTATTGCAAATTTTATTTTTTCCTTCCTTTTATTTGTCTTCTCCCTTTTTGTATACGCTCACATTGCAGATAACGAGAGATTCCTTCCGTCTATATCAAAAGGTGTAACCTTTACTTTCAAGCACATTCAATATGCGCTCATATTGGGCTTTGTGGCGTATATTTTCACAGACTTAGCGAGACAATATATATGGATGGATCTTCTGCATCTCCCCTGGTTTAGCAGGTATGATATTTATATGGGGTTTGTTCCAATCCTTCATCAATATCTCAGATTAGCAGCGGTTATCATCGCTTTTAATTTCTACAGGTTGAAGAAGGTAACACAGTAGAAAATCCTCAATTTTCCTCATCAAACATTATATATTAGAGGAATACTTTGTGAAAAAATGAAAAAATTCTTTCAAAAAAACGGAACTTTTTTACTAGTTAGGTGTCTAATATATAGGAGAAAAGAATTTTTAAAAAAGTGTAACATTTTTTGAAGTTTCGAAGTCTTATATATAGAGAAGTAAATTTTTGATAAGAAGAGCAAAAACTCTCGGGAAGGAAGTGGTGCAATATGAGTGTGGTTTGCTGAAAATTGATGTTGACGAAATGGCTTGTTGGTGGAAAAATTCAGAAGCGGCATCAGGAAGTCTTTAGTCCTGAACTTGTTTCAGGATTGTGGCAAGCAGAATCTCTTCAAGACTTATTTTAAAGTTTTTAAAAGTAAAATTTATCCAAGGAGGAATTAGTTATGAAGACAAAAGAAATTATGAGAGAGAACATCAAGAAAGTGACATGCCAGACAAGAGTAGTTAAGGTAATTATATTGTTTATAGCAACATTGGTCTTAATAAGCAATAGTAGTAATGCTGCGTTAGCAAGTTACCATGCTATTGGGTATGTACAGCCCTTGAGTAGTAGCCAAGCTTTCCTTGGTGGCTATGCCCAGTGGAAAACGCCTCAAATGTACACTACAATTGACGGAGGGTTTACATCACAAGTTTTATGGGTTGGAACGCAAAATAGCACGTCCATAAGTACATGGGTTGAGGTAGGTTTAACAAAGGGCTGGAAAGGAAACAATAATGTATGGACAATGTATTGGGCAGAGAACACTCCTACTTATAATGAGTATCAAGTGACATCAATATTGCCTGGCTCTGCAGGAACATTACATCATTATCAAGCGCAGTATGACGCGTGGAATACTTGGGGAGTTTATATTGACTATACAAAAGTCGGTACTTCGTCCCAGTCTGCCGGTAGTATGGGAGTAGAAGCAGGAGGAGAGATAAGCAGTTCACAAAATACCTTAACATCAACTTATCCCCAGTATATGCAAGTTTTAGACAAGGCAAATAGTTGGCACTATTGGGGAGACTATGGAGACGTTTACTCTTATAGTGATTCACCATTTATATGGGAATGGCAAGACCCAGGAACATACAAACTGGGTAAAGATTATAAACAATAGAGAAGGAGGTAAAAATTTTATGAAGGTATCAAATAAACGAATGATTGCTATTGCAATCTTAATTATTACTGTATGTACTTTAATTATGCTCAAATCAACTTTTGGTGGGGTTGTCTCTACTGTCCCTCTACCACTTAATGCTCCTCAGGGAGCCAGATATAAGATGCCGGATAATTTACCAGGTAAAACGGGAGGACTGTTCCTAAAAATTGAAAAAGTAAAAGATATTGCTATTGATGTAGCAGCAGCTCGCGGAGAATCGGCGCCAATAATAAAAACTATAGTTCTTACTACACATGGTGCACTTATTCAAGGAGGTGTTTTTAGTCCTTCTTTCTCCGTATCAAACGACCGAGAAGTATATCTTGTTACGATGGAAGGAAGCTTCGAATTTCATCGAGGCCCCCTTGGCGCTAAACCAATTGAATCTTCCTATATTAATATTGAGATTGATGCAACAAATGGTGATGTCCTGGCAATAGGAACAGCCTATGTTACCCCAGAAATTCTACAGAGGCTCAAAAATAACCAATAACCTTTAGAAATCCTAAGTTGAATTCATCTTGCGATAAAGAAGCTATTTCAAACATATTTCAGGTTGATGTAAAGCAGGGTAGGAGAAAAGCCTGCCCTGCTTTAGCAATCCTTTTGGCGATTCTATATGAGAGAAAAAAGATTTTTAAAAATTCTTTCAAAAAAACGGAACTTTTTTGCCTCTCAACTGTCTAATATATAGGAGAAGTAAAAAAATTTCCCTGAGATGGGAAAACAGGAGGTTAAAATGAGTAAAAAAGTATTGTTAGTTCTGGTGCTTACAGTGTTGTTAGGCACACTTGTTATTGGTGGAAAGGCGCTCCCAAGAGGAGTGGCAGTTGCCCAAAGCGATGAAATGAACCACACGATTTCTGTCTCTGGAACTGGCACTGTTGAGGTAAGTCCTGACATTGCTTATTTAAATGTGGGTGTTACTGTTGAAAATAAAGACCCCGCACAGGCAATGGACGATCTAACGGTGAAGGCAAATGCAATTGTTGAAGCTCTAAAGAAAGCAGGTGTCAAGAAAGAGGAGATAAAAACAACAGGTTTGTCACTCTATCCAGTCTACAGCTGGGACCAAGACACGGGTAAACAGACTCTTGAGGGTTACAGGGCAAGCGAGTCTTTCTCTATCAAAGCGGAGTTATCAAATGCAGGAAAACTTCTTACGATTGCAAGCAAAAACGGTGCAACTAATATTCAGGGTATTGTTTTTGATGCTTTAAACAAGGATGAACTGAAACTCAAGGCGATCGAAAATGCAATGAAGGATGCAAGAGCAAAAGCTGATGCAGCTCTTATAGGAACAAGCTATAAGGTTACGGGAATAAAGACCATCTCTGTTGAATCTGCCCCCGTCTATCCTGCTGTTTATAGAGATATGTTGGTAAAGGAGGAAGGAGCAGCCAATATACCTGTTGAAGGTGGAACAATTGGTGTCGATGCAAATGTCAGTGTAGTGTTTATATTCGATTAGTTTTATGAAAAAGTGTAACTTTTTTGGTGTCGTTGCGAGGACGTGCTTTTTATGCCCGTGGCAATCTCTAACCTATTGATTTATATAGAGGCGATTGCTTCGCCTTCGGCTCGCAAAGACAATG
>DBOM01000035.1:28765-32891 GCA_002299965.1 Caldiserica bacterium UBA646
AAGTGTAACTTTTTTTGAAGTTTTGGATATTATATATGGAGGAGGGTTAATTCTCCTCCATATTGCAAGTAAAGAGTTAATGAGAGATGATTAATCCTCAGAAAACTCTAATTTTATAAGGAGGTTTTTATGAAAAAAATATTAGTTTTGTTGCTGATCGTGATGATTTGTGCTTTATCTTTTGTAAACACAAATGCCTACGCTTTAACAATAAATAGTATCACAGCAACTCCTAACACCCCAGGGGCAATCGCAGCATATACAGCTCAGATAACAACTACACAGCCGTTAACTGCAACGAGTGATTATATTCATATTGTTTTTCCTTCTACTTTTACAGTTCCAAGCTCTATTAATATAAGCAGTATAAGTGTAAACGGAGTTGTTCCATACAGCGTAGCAGTAAGTGGCACAACAGTAGACATCCATCCTTCAGTAAATGTTGATGTATACAGTGTTACAATCTGCATATACACATCTGCTAGTATAAAAAATCCTTACACAGGCGGACAGTATTACCCAATCGGCATCTCTACCTCACAAGAACCAACCGTCATAAACTATTCTCTATATATTCAGCCAGCCGTAAGGAATCTTACAGTCACCCCAAATCCTCTCTATGCAGGAAGCTATGCAAATTACACAATTTCTTTTGTTCCAAATACTACACTCGTAACAAATGATCATATTTACATAGAATTTCCCTCAGGCACTACACTTCCTTCCACAGTCCAACCCTCGTATATTAATATTAACGGACACAGCTGTGTTTATGCAAGTAAAATAAGTAATACAAGACTCGATGTTAGAACTCCAATTACGCTCAATGCAAATTACACGCACACTATAACGATAAGCAGTAACTTTTGCATAAAAAATCCTGTCACACCCGGGAATTACACAATTCAATTATCAACAAGTAAAGAGCCTTACTATGCTACTTCAAATGTCTATACGATTATAGGAAGTAATATTACAAATCTCACAATTTCTGCAAGTCCAAATTCAGCTTATACAACAGCAACATATTCGATCTGGTTTGTTACGGGTTCCTCTGGTGCACTTAGTACAAACGATTATATCAAAATAGAATTTCCTCAGGGAACAACAGTAGCAAGCGGAAGCACAAGTCTCATTACAATCAACGGATACACATGCGCTTATAGAACTGTAAGTGGCACAACACTTACAGTATACATTCCATCTGGTTTAAGTATCGGGAATAGCTCATCCTGTAATATTCTTATTCCAGAGAGTTATGGCATTAAAAATCCAACTATTGGCACATACACACTTCTACTCTCTACAAATGAAGATACCACTCCAGCCGCATCAAACAGCTACACAATTGTAGGAACATCCGTGTCTAATTTCACTGTTTCTGCCGACCCAACCACTCAAAACTCCACAGCGGCTTATACCCTTAATTTTAAAACCTCTTCCTCTGGCGCCTTGTCAAGAAGTGCCTCTGATAAAATTTACATTCAGTTCCCAACAGAGTTCACGGTGCCTTCCTCTATTTCAGGAGGCTATGTAACAGTTAATGGCACTCCTTGCACTACGAACATTTCAGTTTCTGGTGATAAACTTACCATAACAACACCTGTAGACATTAGAAACTCCTCAGGCAGCATACCAATTGTTATCTCCCAAAATGCAAATATTAAAAACCCATCTTCTTCAGGTACGTATACATTCTCTATCTCAACAACAAAGGACGTTGTACCAGCATCAGCTAACCTTCAAATCGTTAAATCAACGATTACAAAACCAATTATTCAACTTACAGGATACTCGGTAAACGAGATTATAGGTGTTACCGTCACGTTCCAAACAGGCTCTGGCGGAGCACTCACAAGAAACTCTGACAAAATTAGCATTATTTTCCCTGCAGGATTTATACTTCCATCTTCAATTTCAAAACAATATGTAAAGGTAAATAACTACAATGCAACAAGCGTAACAAAGTCAGGGCAAAGAATTGATATTACTCCTTCAACCGACATTTCTCCTAATGCAAACGTAGTGGTTGTTATTGATAAAGCAGCAAACATTAAGAACCCGGGAAGTCAGAGTGATTATAAACTGTCAGTTTATACCTCTAAAGAAACAACTCAAATCGACTCAGATACATTTAAGATTGTTATACTTCCAACGACCACATTCTCTGTTACTCCTCAAAACCCGGATGGTCAGAATGGATATTATATAACAACTCCAAAGGTTACCCTTACTGCAACAAGCCCTGTTGATACAAACCCAACAATATATTACTACTTTGATTCAGGTAGCCCAATTGTCTACAGTGGCGTACCTGTATCGGTGATAGAGGGCTCCCATACACTTTACTTCTACGCAGTAGACCATCAGGGCAACACCGAACAGGCACAGTCAAAGCAGTTTAAAGTTGATATAACACCACCAGAAGTTACCAGTCTCTCTCCACAGGATAACAGCATACTAAACACAAAAGAGTGCACAATAACAGGTAAAACTGAAAGCAGTGCAACTGTCACAATAAACAACAAAGCTGTTTCGGTTGATGCAAATGGCAATTTCAGCTATAGTGGCACAATCAGTGGAGAAACAACGTTCACAATTATTGCAGAAGATATTGCTGGTAACAAAACAACAGTGAAATTGCACCTCTCACTTGATACTACCCCTCCAAAATTACAGGTTACAGAACCTTACGCATTTCAGGAAATTCACACACAAACTGTAATAGTCAAAGGGACTACAGAACAAGATGCTACAGTAAAAATAAATAATCAACCAGTACAACTTACTGCTGAATACACATTTTCTTATGCACTCACGCTCACAAATGAAGGACTAACCAGCATTAATGTTACTGCAACAGACCTTGCTGGTAATGTGACAAAAGTATCCATTCCAGTCAATTTCATCCCAAAAACAAATATTATGCTTCAAATAGGCAATAGTGTGGCAGTGATAAATGGAAAAACCATCAAACTCGATTCTCCACCCATTATCGTAAAGGGTAGAACGTTAGTTCCGTTGCGATTTATTTCAGAGGCATTTGGTGCTAAGGTCGAATGGAACTCTGTTTTCAGACTTGTATTTATTAAGATGGGAGAGAAAGAAATTATCGTTCAGATCGGTATACCTTACGCTTCGATTAATGGTAAAAAGGTTTTATTGGATTCACCTCCGCTCATCGTAAAAGACCGTACAATGGTGCCACTTCGTTTCATCGCAGAGGCATTAGGCGCAGAAGTTACCTGGGATGAAACTACAAAAAGCATAACGATTATTTATCCAGGGGGATAATAAATGCAATGGCTCCCGATTAAACACCGGGAGCCACAAAATAATCTTTTAAAAGGAAAAAGGTTTTCATGTAATACTCTACATCTTGATTTGCAGAACACTATAAAAACAAAAGAGGTAAGGCATACGCCTTACCTCACAAGTTCATATTAAAAACAAAAATTAACGTTTGCGATACTGACGCGCTTTTCTTGCGCGATGTAATCCGTATTTCTTTCTTTCTTTTTTCCTTGCGTCCCTGGTCAAAAACCCTTCTTTTTTTAAGGTACCCCTTAATGTTTCATCAAATAGTAAAAGAGCTCTTGCTATACCATGTTTTACTGCATCAGCCTGACTACTAAATCCGCCACCCACAACGTTCACAAGGATATCAAATTTTCCCTCCGTATCCGTTGCTTTAAGAGGCAAAAACATAGAATTCATAATTGCTTTTACAGAAAAATATTCTCCAGCTGGTTTTCCATTTATTTTTGCTTCACCAGATCCAGGAATAAGTCTAACTCTTGCAACAGCTGTTTTCCTTCTCCCAGTCGCAGCGTATATTTCTTTTTCCACTTACTCCTCCTTATTTAATTCAGCTTTTTCAGCTTTTTTAACTTCTTTAACTTTTTCAGCTTTTTTAGTTTTCACAGTTTTTGGAGTCTCTTTGACTTTTACAACTTTTTTAACTTCTTTAACTTTTTCTACTTTTTTAGTTTCTTTAGCCTTCGCAGCTTCTTCCATCTTTGGAGCTTTTATAGCTTCCTTAACTTTTACAGTCTTTGGAACCTCTTTAACTTTTTCTACTTTTGGAGCTTCTTTAACTTCTGGAGCTTTGATAACTTCTTCTACT
>DBOM01000068.1 GCA_002299965.1 Caldiserica bacterium UBA646
TTTTGGAGTTTCTTTAACTTCTTCGACTTTTACAGTTTCTTTAACTACTGGGATTTTTATAGCTTCTCCAATCTTTGTAATCTTTATTTCTTGAGGGTACTTGTCATCTCTATACACTCTTAGACCCTTAAGCATTTTTCTTCCAAGTTTATTTTTGGGAAGCATTAATCGCACAGCATGCTCTATAGCAAATTCGGGTTTGTCGTCTAATATATTTTCCAGCGTAAACTTTTTTAAGTTGCCAACATAATTCGTAGCATGCCTATAATAAAGCTTATTAGTGAGCTTCCTTCCCGTTATCTTTACCTTAGCAGCATTAATTACAATGACATTATCGCCCATATTGATATTCGGCGTAAATGTAGGCTTATTCTTCCCTCTTAAAATTTTTGCTGCCTCGACAGCAACTCTACCTGCAGCTTGCCCTTTTGCATTGATTAAATACCACTTTTTGTTCACATCTTTTGAGTTAACAAATTTCGTAATTCTTTCCATAATTATTACTCCTCCTATAATACGCAGTCACTGCAAAAGATAATAGCATATTTTAAAATTTAGTCAATGAATTGTAGACAACATTTACTAAAAAAAGCGGTTCTGGTGAAAGTACTTGTCTTGTGTACAGAATGTCACTTACATTAAATGGAGTTTCCAGATAATCCTTTTTTATAGCACCTTCTCCTGCTTTTATCAAATAGTACACCATTCTACGCACCATGTGATATAGAAATCGATTACCAAAAAAATAAAAAACAAGTAAACCATTTTTTTCTATAAAACCAACTTCGAACAACTCACAAATATTATTTCTTTGTGAAATTGATCTATCTCTATTTGCAAAAATAGAAAAATCATGTTTTCCTTTTAATCCTTTCATCGCCAGATTAAGAAGATCTTTATTTAACTCACTATAGTGAAAATATACATACGGCGAAAGAAAAAAATCTCTCTCGCGGCAACTAGAAAGAATATAAGCATACACCTTTCCTTTTGCTGATTTTCTCGAATGAAACTTCATATCGACTTCTTGTACCTCTTTTATTATTATGCCTTTTCGCCCAAGCAAAGAGTTAATCTTTTTCTTAAGCTTACCCGGATCAATTTCTCCATCGAAATAAAAATTAACATACTGATTAGATGCATTTACCCCTCTGTCAGTTCTTGAAGCACCATTCACGCTTATGGGCACTCTAAGAATCCTCGTTAAAGCTTCTTCCGTGTTACCTTGAATAGTTGGCAGATCTTTTTGCTTTTGAAACCCATAAAAATTTCTTCCGATATATTCCATTCTTAAAATATAGTTTTTCATATTCGTTTTACCATAATAGAAGCAGCCATAATTAGTATAAATAGAAAAATAAAAAATAAATCAATTTTCTTAATCTGCATTTCACGATACTTGGTACGCGCTTTCCCCACTACAAATCCTCTTGCTTCCATCGCAATTGCCAATTGATCAGCTCTATTAAATGCATTAAGCAGCAAAGGAAGCAATAATGGCAAGAAACTTCTTGCACGTTGCATTAAACTGCCCTTATTAAATAACACCCCTCGTGATGTTTGCGCTTTCATAATTCTAGTAGCCTCTTCAAAAAGCACAGGCACAAAACGCATAGCAATAGAAATCATTAAAGCAACATCCTCTGTAGGAAACCGTACAATCTTAAGCGGAGAGATCACTGCTTCAAAACCATCAGTAAGTTCAATATTAGATGTAGTGGCAGTGAGCACAAAAGTAAAAAACGAAAGTAGCATAAGTCTCATTGCAATATAAGTAGCAAGGTATATGCCTTCACTTGTAACCTTCAAAAAGAAAAAAGAGTAAACTACTTTTCCAGGAGTAAAAAATAACTGGAAAAGCACCGTAAACAGAAGAAGAAAGAGAATAGGCGCTAAAGAGCGAAACACATCAGAAATTTTCGACTTTGCAAGCAGGATAAGGAAAATAGAAAATAGTAAAAGAAGTATATATCCCGAAATAGTCTTCACAAAAAATAGAAATACTACAATAGAAAACACGAGCACAATTTTAACACGCGGATCTAATTTGCATAACAAAGAGTCAGAAAAATTATATTGTCCAAAAAAACTTCTTTTTCTCAATGTCTGTACCTCTTTTTAAGATAAGAAGAAATCTCCAGTGGGGTTCTGCAAAATGGAATGTCAGAGTAATATTTTTTCAATTTATTGCGCATCCTCACAACTGAAGGAATATCAATTCCAATTTTCTCAATCAGCTTTTCGTCAGAAAAAAAATCTCTAACTCTACCGTCAAATACTTTCTTGCCCTCGTCCAAAGCAATGACTCTATCGGCAATTTCCAATAGTTCTTCCATATTATGCGTAACAAAAACAACCGTTCTGCCATTCTTTATTTCATTTTTGATATATTTACTGAGTTTTTCTTTTCCATTGAAATCCATTCCAGCCATAGGTTCGTCTAAAACAAGTATATCAGGATTCATTGCTATTATACTTGCTATAGCTACTCTTCTCTTTTCACCGCCACTTAAAGAAAATGGTGAACGCTGCGCTATCTTCTCCGAAGAAAATCCCATATCTTTAAGAGCCGAAAATACAGCATCCTTTAATTCAGTTTCACGCATCCCCATATTTTTAGGTCCAAACGCAACTTCCGCAAATACAGTTTCTGCAAAAAACTGCTCTTCGGGATATTGAAAAACAATCCCTACTTTCTTTCTTACTTTCCTAATGTCAATCTGCTTACTATTTATATCATCATTGTCTAACAACACTGCACCATTATCCGGCTTAATTAATCCGTTAAAAAGTTGTATAAGCGTCGATTTACCGGAGCCTATGCGGCCAACAATGCCTACTGATTCATTTTTTTTAATCATCAAAGAAATGTCGACAAGAGCATTACTCATAAAAATTGTGTTTGGGTCATACGTCACAAAAACATTTTTTAATTCGAGCATAATGAACCTATAAGATCCTCCTCGTCTACAAAAGAAGCACTAATAATACCATGTTTTCTGAGATCTTCTGATATAATCACTGAAGGGAGTGAAGCAACTCCTGCAGAACGCAAAAGTTTCATGTCCTGCAAAATAACCGCTGGTGCCCCTTCTTTTATCTTTTCTCCTTTATGAAGCACCAAAACCTTATCGCTTTTTATCACTTCTTCCGTAATATGAGTAATATATAGTACGCCAATATTTTTATTTTCTGCTATCGAATGAACAAGATTAAGCACCTCTTTTCTACTCACAGGGTCCAGAAGAGCAGTAATTTCGTCCATAACAAGATAATCAGGCTGCATTACCAGAACACTTGCAATAGCAACTTTTTGCTTTTCTCCGCCTGAAAGGTAAGAAGGAGAACCATGAAGATATTTATCTATACCAAGTAATGATGAAATCTGTTCTATCCTTGCTTTTGCTTCCACTCTTTCGACTCCAATATTTTCTAATCCAAACGCAATATCTTCCTCAACAGTAGTTCCAACAAACTGATTATCAGGATTTTGAAACACAATTCCAACTTTTTCTTTTATAAAGAATTCGTCTTTTTTCGCACGAGAATTAATCTCGTCCACAAAAACACTTCCTTCTTGAGGTAACAATAGCCCGTCTGATAAACGGGCTATTGTAGATTTACCTGAGCCATTGCCTCCTATAATGGAGACAAACTCACCTTTATTTACAGTAAAATTTATATGCCTAACCGCCCACTTTCCTTCCTTGTAGGCAAAAGATACATCTTTGAAATGGATCATTCCTTAACGAGTTCCAATATAGCAACTTGTGCTCCGTCTCCTCTTCTCTGCCCCACTTTAAAAATCCTTGTGTAACCACCGTTTCTATCTGCATACTCTTTATTTGCCATCTCAAAAAGCTTCTGAACAGCTTCTTTTTTGAAAAGAAAGCCGTAGGCTTTTCTTCGTGTATTAAGATTGTCATTTTTAGCCATTGTAATAAATTTTTCGACAACTTTTCTTACTTCTTTTGCCTTAGCTTCAGTAGTTTCTATTCTTCCTGAAAGTATCAAAGAAGTCGAAAGATTTCTTAATACACTTTTTCTATATCCACTATACATCCCCAATTTTCTTTGCTTTATCTGATGATACATATCAATAACCTCCTTATTCTTTTAACTTCAGGTCCAGCTTCTTAAGAGAAGTTTCTACGCTTTCTAACGATTTTGCCCCAAATTTATCAAGTTTCATAAGCTCGTCTTTTGTATACTCTAACAATTTGCCGACTGTTAAAATCTCATTTTGCTCCAGCACATTAAAGGCACGTTCCGCCAATTTGAGATCCTTAATGCTGCTTTTCCCTACAGATTCCATAACATCGTCTTTTTCCATTTCATTACCAGAAAGAATGAAATCAAACCGTTCTGAATACTTTATGAGAATTTTTACAGCCTCTTTTAGTGAGTCAAGTGGTGTTTTGTTGCCTTTTGTTGAAATACCAATAATAAGTTTATCAAAATTAACTGATTCTTCAAATCGCATTGGCTCGACATGAAAACTAACTTTAAGCACAGGAGAAAAATAAGCATCAATGGGTATTACTGTCTCAGGAAAATCACTCTCTTCAACAATTTCTTCTTCTAATTTATATCCCTTACCTCTCCTTATATAGATAGATCCTTTAAAATAATTCCTTGATGAAGAAATTGTTGCGATGTGCAAATCAGGATTAAGAATGGTCACTTCGCTACTACCCTTAAGGTCAGATGCTTTTACCTCTTTCTCGCCTTTTACATTAAAGGTAAGAACTGCCTCGTCTAGTCCTTCAAGAGAAACGATAAGTTTTTTGACATTCAGTATTATTTCCTCAACATCTTCTACAACACCCTCGACAGTAGAAAATTCATGAACTACACCATCAATGGCAATACCAATAGGTGCTACGCCTTCTATTGAAGAGAGAAGGATCCTTCTCAGAGCAGTGCCAAGCGTAAACCCGTAACCACTTTCTAAAGGACCAAAGCTATACTTTCCGTAATGCTCTTTCCCTTCTTCTATTGTAAATTTTATAGCATCAAGATTCCACATATCCGATCGCTCCTTATTTAGAATAAAGTTCTACAATAAGAACTGGGTTTATGCCTAAACCAAGTTCTGGAATATTTGGTATAGACACAACTGTTCCTTTGTAAGATTCTTTATTTACTTCTAACCATGCTGGAACCTGGACATCAGCCTCGATAGAATCTTTTATCAATAGTATTTGTCTGCTGCTTTCTTTAATTTCCACCACATCCTGTACCTTTACTATAAAAGATGGAACATTAACTTTTTTCTCATTTACTCTAACATGCCCATGGAGAACTAATTGTCTTGCTGCCCTTCTGTTGGGAGCAAAACCCATCCGGAATACTACATTGTCCAGTCTTCTCTCAAGAGTTTCCATAAGTTTATCACCAGTAGGAATTTCTTTTTGTCGTGTAGCCTTTTCGAAATATTTTCTAAATTGTCTCTCCAGAACACCGTACATATTTTTTACGCGCTGTTTTTCCTGTAAATGAATTTTATAATCAGAGGGTTTACTAAAATGCAGAGTAACTTGTTTTTGTCCAGGGATACCTCTGCCTTTCTCTAATGCACATTTTTTTGTATAACACCTTTCTCCTTTAAGAAAAAGTTTTTTCCCTTGCGCTCTGCATTTCCTGCAAACAGGATCTATATATCTTGCCACTTCACCGCCTCCTTATACTCTTCTTAGCTTTCTTGGTCTACAACCATTATGTGGAATTGGAGTAATATCCTTGATTTCTTCAATTTCAAGCCCTGCAGATTGAAGTGCACGTATAGCAACTTCTCTCCCAGAACCACCACCTTTTACATAAACAGATACTGTTTTTGCCCCAAGGTCAATAGCTCTTTCTGCCGCCTTTTGTGCGGTTAACTGGGCAGCAAATGGAGTTCCTTTTTTACTCCCCTTAAAACCAGCAGATCCTGCAGATGCCCATGTTGCAACATTGCCTTGTGGGTCAGTTATAGTAACTATTGTATTGTTGAACGTAGAATATATACATACTTTCGCTTTACCCGTAATTTTATGTGCTCTTTTTTTGGCACCTTTTCTACTTTTCTTTTTCATTACTCCTCCTTAAATTATGCTCCTTTTCTTTTTGACCCAATAGTCTTTTTAGGTCCTTTTCGGGTTCTTGCATTAGTACGAGTACGCTGGCCTCTTACAGGCAAACCTCTTTTATGTCTCATTCCTCTATAACAATTAATTTCCATCAGCTTTTTAATATTAGTAGCAACCAACTTTCTTAGATCTCCTTCAACCATATAGTCGCTTTTAATAATGCCTTCAATTGCTGTAATTTCCTCTGAAGTGAGATCTTTCACTTTCTTCAAAGGAACTTTTGCTTTTGCTAAAACATCTTTCACGTTGTGCTTTCCTACACCATATATATGGACAAGCGCAACATCAATTCGTTTATCTTTTGGTAGATCAACACCACTAATTCTTGCCACAGTCCAACCTCCTATTTTTGCCGTTGCTTATGCTTTGGATTCTCACATATCACCGCTATTTTACCCTTTCTCTTAACAATTTTGCATTTTGGGCACATTTTTTTCACTGATGCTCTTATTTTCATCTTTTTATACTCCTTTCCTACAATCTATAAACAATTCTTGCAGAAGAAAGATCATAAGGTGTGAACTCAAGTCTTACTCTATCTCCTGGTAATATTCTAATAAAATGAAGTCTCATCTTGCCACTAATATGGGCAAGTACTATTTTACCATTAGCAAGTTTCACCTTAAACCTGGTACCAGGTAGGGTTTCAATAACCACACCTTCGGTTTCTATTACTTGCTTTTTATTCACGCCTATCTCCTCTCTTCATAATGTAAGAATTTCCGGTCCATTTTTAGTTACAACAATAGTATGTTCAAAATGAGCTGCATTAGAATGATCAGCAGTCTTAACAGTCCACCCATCCTTTTCTGTGTACACTTCGAAACCTCCTTTACAAACCATAGGTTCTATTGCAATACATAAACCTTCTCTCAATTCTATCCCACTATTTCCAGTCACAAAATTCGGCACACTAGGATCTTCATGTAAATGCTTCCCAATTCCATGTCCCGTATAATCTCTCACAACAGAAAAATTATTACTCTCAACATATTGCTGAACTGCTAGCGATATATCATTAACTTTATTGCCAATCCTTGCCTGTTCAATCCCTATATACAATGCTCTCTCTGTTATTTCAATTAATTTTTTGTCTTCATTGCTTTTTTCTTTTTCCACAACGACTGTAATCGCTGAGTCAGCATACCAACCATCAAGAAGCACTGCTGAATCAAAAGAGACTAAATCTCCTTCTTTTAGTTTTCTTGTGCCTGGAATTCCATGCACTACTTCATCGTTGACAGAAATACAAACGGCAGCAGGAAAACCTCCATACCCTTTAATTGCAGGGATGGCGCCAGCAGAAAGAATAAACTCTTCAGCCAAGCTGCTCAGCTCGCTTGTAGTAATCTCTGCACGTACATTTTCTCTCAGCAAAGCAAGTGTTTGCTGGAGTATTCTACCAGATTTTTTTATTTTTTCAATCTCTTCTGGAGTCTTAAGCTCTATCACTCAACACCTCTTTTATGCGCTTTGACACATCTTCTACTGTCCCCAGAGCATCCACTTCGCTAAGTAAGCCTTTATTTTTATAATAAGCAATCAAAGGTTCGGTTTTTTCTTCATAAACCTCTATCCTTCTAATCACTACTTCTTCCTTATCATCTTCTCTTTGCGCAAGATTCCCGCCGCATCTCTCGCATTTTGCATCATCTTTAAGAGAATTGAAATAGATATTATAAACAGCGTTACAATGCTCACAAGTTCTTCTTCCGCTTATCCTTTTGACAATCTCTTCTTTGGGAATTAAGAAAAAAATCACTGCATAAAGATTCACATTAATCTTGCTAAGATAAATATTTAAAAACTCAGCCTGATGAACAGTGCGAGGAAAACCATCTAAAATAAAACCTTTATCAAGAGTATGTTGATCCAATATTTTGCTCATAAATTCCTCTACAACAATGTCTGGAACAAGTTCGCCATTCTTTATAAAAGAATACATTTTCTCGGCTGTTTCACTTTTTTTATTTATCCCTTCGCGCAATGCATCACCAGAAGAAATAAAAGGTATTCCAAGATCTTTACTCAAAAACTGCCCTTGAGTCCCTTTTCCTGCCCCTGGAGGACCAAATAAAACAAGATGCGTTTTCATTATTTCAAAAAGCCTTTGTAGTGCCTCATAAGAAGATATGCCTCAATTTCTCTCATTGTTTCGAGTGAAACACCAATAATAATGAGTACTGAAGTTCCTCCAAAAACAAAAGCTGAGACTGCCATATTTCTAAAAATTAAATTAGGAACTACTGCGACAAGCCCAAGAAAAATAGAAGTAGGCAAAACAATTTTATTCAGTACTCCTGCAATATACTCAGCAGTCCTCATACCAGGACGAATACCTGGGATAAATCCACCATATTTTTGCAAATCGTCTCCAAGTTTTATCGGATCGTACGTAAGTGATGTATAGAAATAAGTGAAGAAAACAATCAGGCTGAAATAAATTAAGTTATACCTAAAACCTGAAGGGTTTCCAAAAAAAGGAGTTGCAATATGAAGTGTAAACCAAGACGTAGGCCAAAATTGACCAAGTGTTTGAGGAAACATCATAACAGATACAGCAAAAATGATCGGAAGCACACCTGCTTGTACAAGACGCAGTGGAATATATGTAGATTGCCCGCCATACACTTTTCTTCCTACAATTCTCTTAGCATACTGCACAGGAATCCTTCGCTCAGCTTGATAAGCAAATATTACAATTACTATCAGAACAAGCATACCAAGAATTTCTCCTACTATTGATCCAATGCCCAAAGAATGTGCAAAGTATAACTGCTTCATCTCAATAACTCCTACAGGTAGCCTGCTTACAATCCCTGCAAATATAATTAAAGATACACCATTGCCTATACCTTTATCTGTCATTATTTCTCCAAGCCACAACACGATATAAGAACCCGCAACAAGACTTGCAATAATAACGATTTTTAACAAAATACTTGTACTTACGAGGTAGTTTTGAAACATAACAACAACAGAAAATGCTTGAAGCGTAGCAAGAAAAATAGTGAGCTGCCTTGTATAACGTGCCATTTTCTTTTGTCCTGCTTCGCCTTCTTTTGCAAGTCGTTCAAGAGCAGGAATAACAGCAGTAAGAAGTTGAAGTATAATAGATGCATTAATATAAGGAATAACACTCAATGCAAAAATAGAGAAGTTTCCAAAACCACCGCCGGAAAACAAATCAAGTAGAGCAAGAAAACCTCCTTTTTGCACTAAAGCTTGAATAGCAACGCGGTCAATTCCAGCAACCGGAATATATGTTCCAAGTCTGAAAAGAATAAAAAGAAAAAGTGTAATCCAAATTCTTTTCCTCAGCTCTTTAAGCCTAAAAGCTCTTTTTATTGTTTCCCACATATCAGATTACCTCGGCTCTTCCCTGAATCTTTTCAATCTTCTCTTTTGCTGTTTTTGAAAATTTAGATGCTTTTACAATAAGGGCCTTATTCACATCTCCTCTACCAAGTACCTTAACTCTTGCATTAAATAGTTCATTTAAATTTATTTCATTTGCGTCACTAGAAAATTTCTCCAGTTTTTCAACATTTATTTCAATGTATTCCACTCTATTTAACGGTTTGAAACCTTTCAGTTTAGGAAGTCTTCGATAGAGAGGCGTCTGCCCTCCTTCAAAACCTTTCTTTTTTGTTCCTCCAGAACGAGCCTTGGCACCCTTACAACCTCGCGTCGAATAAGTGCCTCTTCCAGATCCATCTCCTCTTCCTACAATGCGCTTTTTTCTCGTTGAGTTAGCTTTTGGTTTAAAATTCTGTATTTTCATTTTTACCTCCGGCTATTTCTCTCTTCATCATTTCTTTTCTGTGAATTATTGTATCCATATCTCTGAACGCTGCGAGCATTGCGTTAGCTACATTTAACGGATTAGCTGTTCCAAGAGTTTTCGAAAGAAGGTCTTCTATTCCTGCCTTTTCTGCAATTGCTTTTACCACTCTTCCAGCTACAATGCCGGTTCCTTTAACTGCTGGCGCAAGAAATACATACCCTGCTCCAGATTTTGATGTAATTCTCATGGGTATCGTGTTATTTTTAATGGGTACAGTAACAAGGTTTCTTTTTGCATCAGCAATACCTTTTTTAATCGCTGACGGTATTTCTCTGGCTTTGCCAATACCAATACCAACTCTTCCTTTTTTGTCGCCTATTACCATAATTACCCTGAATTTTAAAATCTTTCCACCTTTAACGACTTTCGTTACCCTATCTATCTGGAGAACGCCTTCCTCAAACTCTTTATGTTCCTCTACTCTGCCTCTTCTTGTATACACCTCTACCTCCTAAAAGTTTAATCCGGCTTCTCTTGCGCTTTCAGCAAGTGCCTTAACTTTTCCATGATATGCAAAACCACCTCTATCAAAAGAAACTTCTTTTATCCCTTTCTCTAGTGCTTTTTTCCCGATAAGAGTCCCTACAGCTTTTGCAGCTTCTATATTCTTCTTTCCGCCAAATTTATCTACTATTTCTTTTTCTTTCGTAGAAGCAGCTACAAGAGTAATTCCTTTTGTATCATCGATAATCTGAACATAAATATTTTTAAGGCTGATAAAAACAGCAAGCCTTGGTCTTTCAGAAGTACCTGAGAGATTTTTTCTTAATCGTTTATGCCTTATATCTCTTAACTCTTTTTTATTCTTCAATTTAATCATATCACACTCTCCCTACTTAGCTCCAGCAGCAATTGCTTTCCCTGCTTTTCGTATAATTTTCTCACCAACATATATAATGCCTTTTGCTTTATATGGATCCACTTTTCTCAAATGACGAATCGTTTGGGCAAAAGCACCAACAGATTCTTTATTAATTCCAGAGACAGTAATGATGCGCTTCTCTATTACGACATCAATATCTTCCGGAATATCCAGAATGATTGGATGAGAAAATCCCAAATTAAATGTAACTTTTTTACCCTGTACTTCTCCTTTGTATGTTTTTTCATTAAGCTGCAACTGTTTTGAGTAACCGTTTGTAACGCCCGTAACCATGTTACTTATAAGTGCGCGAGTAGTGCCATGAAGAGCTCTATAAAAAGGTCTATCAGAAGGTCTCTCTACAGTGACTATATCATTTTCTAAAATAATTTTTATTTCAGGGTGAAAACTTCTTTTCAACTCACCTTTAGGCCCTTTAACGGTTACAAAATTATCTTCGTCTATTGTTATCTTTACCTCTTTAGAAATAAAAACTGGTTTTTTCCCAATTCTAGACATTTATACACCTCCTACCAGATGAAACAGATAACTTCTCCGCCCTGTCTTTCTTTAAGAGCTTCTCTATCTGTCATTAAGCCTTTCGGGGTAGAAATTACTGCTGTTCCAAAACCATCTAGCACGCGCGGAATCCTGTCTTTGCCAACATATATTCGCCTGCCAGGTTTACTGATCCGCTTAACACCTAAGATAAATTTCTCCCTTTTGTTCCCGTATTTCAAATAAACTCTCAACATTTTTTTACCATCAACCTCTTGTTCTTCAACATTTCCAATGTATCCCTCATCCTTCATAATATTTAAAATGCCTCTGTTTACATTTGAATAAGGAATAAGTAGAGATTTGTGATACATAGTACTTGCATTTTTAATTCTTATTAATGTATCAGAAATTGGATCGCTTACCATAATCTCCTCCTACCAACTTGCCTTTTTGACACCAGGAAGCTTGCCTTCCAGTGCTAATTTTCGTAGACAGTGCCTACAAAGACCAAATCTGCCATAATAAGCTCTTGGTCTCCCGCAAACTTTACACCTGTTATGTTCTCTCACCTTAAACTTAGGCTCTTTATTTGCTTTTTCAATCATTGCCTTTCTTGCCATTCTAACACCTACCTTTCCCTAAAAGGAAAACCCATAAACTCAAGAAGTGCTCTTGCCTCTTCATCAGTTTTAGCAGTTGTGGTAATTGTAACATTAAATCCACGAACCCTATCAATCGCATCATAATCAATCTCGGGGAAAATCAACTGCTCTCTTATGCCAAATGTATAATTGCCTCTGCCATCAAATGAATTAGGCGAAAGTCCTTTAAAATCTCTAATTCTTGGAAGAGCCACATTCATAAGTTTCTCCATAAATGTATACATTGGAGTTTTACGCAATGTTACCCTGCATCCAATAGGCATATCTTCACGAATCTTAAATGAAGCAATAGATTTCTTTGCTCGGGTAACAGTAGGCCGTTGATGGGTAACTAAAATGAATTCACTTATAGTTTTCTCCATCGCCTTTGGATATTGAGAAATATCACCTACTCCTCTGTTAAGAGAAATTTTTACAATTCTAGGTACTTGCATCATATTTTTATAATTAAACTTCTCCATTAACCTCTTCTTTACTTCTTTCTCGTACTTATCTTTTAAGGGAGAAGGAGCAAGTTTCTCTTCCAGAAGTTTTTCAAGCCCTTTATCTAATTTAGTTCCTGACTTTATTTTTGTCATATCCACCTCACGTTAGATCTTATCAATTACTTCATGACAGTTTTTGCATACCCGAACGCTTTTCCCATTTTCAAGAATTTTATGAGCAATGCGGGTCTTCTCATGACAATGAGGGCAAACTAACTGCACTTTACTGACATACAGAGGAGCTTCTCTCCTTGTAATTTTACCTTGTGGCATATCCCGTGTAGGACGAAGAAAATTTGTTTGCATATTCACGCCGTCAACAAACACTTTCCCTTTATCGGGAATTGTCCTAATAACCTTGCCTTTCTTCCCTTTATCCTTTCCAGATAACACTATGACCATGTCACCTTTTCTTAATTCTATTTTTGACTTTACTTTATTATCAACTTTCATAAATTCCTCCTACAAAACCTCTGGGGCAAGCGAAACTATCTTTAAATATCCTTGCTTCCTCAGCTCTCTTGCTACAGGACCAAAAATTCTAGTCCCTTTTGGATTTCCTTCTTCATCAATAATTACAGCTGCATTCTGATCGAATCTAATTACGCTTCCGTCTGCTCTTTTTAAAGGATATTTTGTTCTCACAACAATTGCCCTCACCACACTGCCTTTAGGTGTAGCACTGTTTGGCACTGCTTTTTTAACTGAAGCAACGATTTTATCTCCCACAGTAGCTGTCCCTCTTTTCCCAACACGAAGCACTGTTATACAAGAAATTTCTTTTGCTCCACTGTTATCTGCAACAACAAGTCGTGAATAATCTTTAATCATTTCTCACCTCCGTCAATAACCTCTACAACTCTCCATCGCTTCAATTTACTGACCGGTTTCGTTTCTCTAATCCTAACAATATCACCAACTTTTGCTTTCATATTTTCATCGTGTGCATAAAATTTTGATGCTCTATTTATAATTTTAATGTAAAGGGGATGTGGCACACGCCTATCTATCTGAACAACAACAGTTTTTTGATAAGCACTAATAACTTTTCCAGTAATTTCTTTTTTAGCCATAATTACACCTCTTCTTTGTTGAGTTCTCGCTCTCTTCTTATGGTAAGAAGCCTTGCTATGTCCCTTCTCACAAGTCTTATACGTGCAGGATTATTTAGCTGATGAGTAGCAAATCGGAAACGTAAATTAAAAAGCTCCTTTCGAAGGCTTTTTAATTGCTCTTCTATCTCAGCATCAGTCATATCTCTAACTTTTTCTACTTTCATAACTAAATAACCTCCTCACGCTTAACAAGTCTTACTTTAATGGGAAGTTTAAATCCAACTTGCTTTGCAAGTTTTGTGGCCTCTTCTTCGGGAATCCCTGTCATCTCAAAGAGAATTCTTCCTGGTTTTACAACAGCCACCCAGTGATCAAGATCTCCTTTTCCACTACCCATTCTGGTTTCTGCGGGTTTCTTCGTTACAGGTTTGTCCGGAAAAATCCTTATCCAAAGCTTTCCTGTTTTCCTTACTGCCTGTATCAAAACAAGTCTTGTTGCTTCAATTTGTCTAGAAGTAATATAAGAAGGTTCCATCGCTTGAATTCCATAATCACCAAATGCAACAAAATTACCCCGCGTAGCTTTTCCTCGCATTCTACCTCGCTGCTGTTTTCTATGTTTAACTTTTTCTGGCATTAACATAATCATCCACCTCCATTATCTCTCAATAGTAAAGAAAGTAACTTTCTTTGCATCACCTTTATATACCCAAACTTTTACCCCGATTCTTCCGAATTTAATCAAAGCAGGCAGTTCAGCATAATCGATATCAGCTTTTAAAGTATGAAGAGGAACTCTTCCCTCTCTATACCATTCAGTTCGTGCAATTTCAGCCCCACCAAGCCTACCAGATACTTGAATCTTTACTCCTTTAACGCCAGATCGCATTGCTCTACCTATGGATTGCTTAATTGCCCGCTTGTATGAAACTTTTTGTTCGATCTTGCTTACAATATTTTGAGCAATAAGTTGAGCGTTTGTTTCGGGACGCTTTACTTCCTTTACTTCTATCCCTATTTTCATATTAGAATTATTAATTGCACGCATTAATTTATTCTGCAGTTTAGAAATCTCTGCCCCCTTCTTTCCAATTATCATTCCGGGCCTTGCGCTATGGATAATTACTTTTACTTCGCCACCAGCTTCCCCTCCTTTTCGAATAATCTCAACATGAGAAATAGCTGCATCAATTCCTAATTTATCCAACTCTCTTCGTATTATAATGTCCTCCATGACAAAAGTAGAGTAATTTTTTTTACTTGCATACCACTTACTTACCCAATCTTTCGTTATCCCTACCCTAAATCCAGAAGGATGTACTTTCTGTCCCACTCTATACCTCCTCTTTGTTTTTTACCACTATAGTAATCTGGCTCACAGGTTTCCTTTGTATATCAGCTCTGCCCATTCCCCTCATATATATCCTCTTCATAGGACCTTCGGATTCAATACATGCCCTGTGAACATATAATGAGTCTTTATCCATACCAAAATTATTTTCAGCATTCGCAACAGCTGACCTGAGAGTTTTCTCCAGATAGCCCGCAGCTTTTTGAGGAAGAACCTTTAAAATTGCAAATGCGTCGTCAATGTCTTTGCCTTTTATAAGCTCGGCTACAAGTCGTGCTTTAGTGGCAGATAATCTTAAATGTTTAGATTTAGCATACGCTTCCATAATATTCCTCCTTAGGTTTTAGTAACAGTTCTTGCGGTAGGAACCTTATGACCACGAAAGGTACGAGTTGCAGCAAATTCACCAAGTCTATGTCCCACCATATCCTGTGTAATATAAACAGGAATATGTATTTTTCCATTATGCACTGCAATTGTATGCCCTATCATTTCTTTAGTAATTGCAGACCTCCTGCACCATACTTTTATTACTCTCTTTTCACCTTTTTTGTTTAAATTCTGGATCTTTTCAAGAAGCTTTGGATCCACAAACATATTTTTCTTACTCATCCTTACTTCCTCCTTCTAACAATATATTTATCGGAAGTTTTATTTTTCTTTCTCGTTCTATAGCCAAGAGTAGGCTTTCCCCAGGGAGTCAAAGGACCAGGATGGCCAATAGGAGATTTGCCTTCGCCTCCACCATGTGGATGATCCACTGGATTCATAACTACTCCTCTTACGCTAGGCCTCTTACCAAGGTGTCTACTAGTACCTGCTTTCCCAAGGTTAATATTTCCATGATCTACATTACTTACCTGGCCAATAGTTGCCCAACAATTTAAATTGATCATCCTTACTTCCCCAGATGAAAGCTTTACATGCGCATATTTCCCCTCTTTAGCAAGCAATTGAGCGCCTCCACCGGCAGATCGCACTAACATAGCTCCCCTTCCTGGAAATAACTCTATATTATGAATAATTGAGCCTAATGGTATATTTTTTATTGGAAGCGCATTGCCAACCTTTATTTCAGCATTTTCTCCTGCTGTTACTTTATCACCCACTTTTAAACCTACCGGAGCAATAATATATCTCTTCGCGCCGTCATTATAAGTAAGTAAAGCAATATGCGCCGATCTATTTGGATCATACTCTATTGCCTTTACTTTTGCAGGTATATCTCTTTTATCGCGCTTAAAATCAATAATACGATACAGCCTTTTATGGCCACCGCCTCTCCGTCTCATTGTAATTTTGCCAGTATTATTTCTTCCAGCCTTTTTCCTTAGCCCTACAACCAATGATTTTTCTGGTTTTTTCTTTGTTACTTCTTCATGCCCCTGAACTGATTTCCCTCTAAAACCAGGAGTTGTAGGTTTATACTCTTTTATCCCCATCCTATACCTCCGCTATACATGATGCATTAAATCTATCTTATGACCAGGATAGAGAGTAACGATTGCCTTTTTATAAGAAGGCGTTTTTTTAAATGCATATTTTACTCTCTTCCTTTTTCCAAATACTTTGCCCATATTAACGTCTTTTACTTTCACAGAGAAAAACTCTTCTACAGCGTCTTTCACCATACGTGCATTTGCACGCTTATCTACAAGAAATACATACTTACCTTTTTCGGCAAGAGCAGTAGCTTTCTCTGTAACAAGAGGTCTAATTAAAACTTCTATATTACTCATTTTTCCACCATCCTTGCATTTCTTCCACTGCTTCCTTAGTAAATAGAATCGCTTCGTATACGACAATATCGTAAACATTAAGAAACTTAAAGTTTAATGGTTTGCAATATGGAATATTATTTGCTGCTAACTCAACTTCACCATTCATATCTGAATAAACAAGCAGTATAGTGCCTAGTTCCTTTTTTAAATTATCACTAACACCATTAAATAACTGGACAATTTCTTTAGTTTTCCCAGTAATTTTTACTTCTTCAACAATGTGCACATTTCCTTCTCTAAATTTCGATGAAAGAGCGGAAAAAATAGCGACTCTTTTTTCATTTTTATTCAGTTTTATGTGGTATGTTTTGGGATGAGGGCCAAATGCCACAGCCCCTCCTTTCCAGATATTAGATGTCCTGGCACCCTGCCTGGAACGGCCACTTCCTTTTTGCGGCCGCATTTTTTTAGTACTGTAACTAACATCTCCTCTTTGCTGCGTTGATGCAGTACCTCTTCTTTTATTAGTACGCTGCGTCCTTATGGCAGAATAAATAAGATGCTTTTTTTCAGAAACAGAAAAAAATCCATCAGGCAAATTTATTTCACTAATAGTTTTTGAATTAATATTCAGAACATTTCCCTTCATATTAACCTCCTGCTTTTACAACAACAAAGTTTTTATCGGGTCCGGGGACATTGCCTTTTACAAGGATTAAATCCTTTTCAGGAATAATCTTAATTACTCTAAGTTTTTGCACTGTCGTCTGATTAACCCCAAGATGCCCAGCCATAGGATGCCCTTTAAAAACTTTTCCAGGTGTGGTACCTGCTCCAATAGAACCGGGTCTTCGGAGTCCACCAGAACCATGTGTTTTCGGCCAACCACCGAAACCCCATCTTTTAACTACACCGGAAAATCCTTTTCCTTTAGAGACACCAGAAACACTAACGAACTGAGAATCTTTAAAAATTTCCACAGTTACTTTATCTCCAATTTCACCATCCATGTCTCTAAATTCTTTTAAATACCTGAACATAGATAATTTTTTTGCTTTAAAAACGCCTGCTTCGGGTTTATTTAATTTTTCAGGCTTAACTTCCATAAATCCCAACTGTACTGCATTATACCCATTTTTCTCTTTGGTCATTTTATTCGTAACCATACATGGACCTGCTTTTAGTACAGTAACAGCAACCAATTTATCGCCTTCATACACGGAAGTCATACCCAATTTTATACCCAGTATTCCTTTCACCATAGCATCCTCCATTATATCTTGATTTCGACCTCTACACCTTGAGGAATATCCATATTCGCAAGTTTTTGTGTTATTTCAGGAGTTGCATTTTTTATTTCCACAAGTCTTTTATGCACACAGATTTCAAACTCTTCCTGAGAATCCTTATCCACATTAGGAGATCTTAAAACATTAAATATTGTACGTTTTGTCGGGAGTGGTATAGGCCCTACAACACTAGCTCCACTTTTCTTTGCTGTATCAACAATTTTGGCGGCCCATATATCTAAAATTTCATGATCGAACGCTTTCAATTTTATCTTCAGCTTTTCTTTTTTCATCTCATCTCACCTTCAATTAATTTATTCTACCACTGCAGTAATA
>DBOM01000045.1 GCA_002299965.1 Caldiserica bacterium UBA646
TCTCAGACAATAGTTGAAGTAGATTACAATGTCATAGCAAAAAAGATCAAAAGCATAAAAAAAGTTTATCCGTTTATGAGCCGGGAAGAGAAGAGCCAGCTATGGCATATCCTCATTAAAAGGATAATTTCGGAACACAAACGATTAATCGTAGAATGGAACGGAAGGTTTAAACCGTACGCAATTCTACAGGACAAACTGCCAATTCAGGTGCAGGTTTGGTGCGGAAGGGGGGACTCGAACCCCCATGAGCTTTAACCACCCACTGGGACCTGAACCCAGCGCGTCTGCCAATTCCGCCACTTCCGCTTATTTCTTTTTTATTATAGCAACAAATACGGCAGGAGTTTTTCTTACATTTTCCCTGAAAACTCTTTTTACCGTTTTCTCGATTTCCTTTTTTAATTCATTGTATTGCGCACTTATTTTAGCAGATTTTTTAACTGTTTCAACTATTTTTTCTTTGGTGTTTTTTATTATTTCTCCCTCACTACCTCTAGGAAATAATATCCCTTTCGATTCTACATAAACAGGTTTTGCAATTTTTCCATCTTTACTCATAGATACAACAGCAAACACCATTCCTCTGTGCGCCATTTCCCTTCGCTCTGAGATAGCAGGAAACTCTATTTCAGTATCCTTAACGGGGATTAATACTTTGCCTTCTACAATAACAGCACCGGATTTTATCCGTGGAATACGCTTCATTTCTCCGTCTACAATTTGTACCCCTGCACCATTTTCAAGTATAAATACATTTTTTTTGCTTATTCCGCATTCGTTTGCAATTTTTTCCGCAGCTACAAGATGTCTATATTCTCCATGTATCGGCACAAAATACTTTGGTTTCAACAAGTTTATCATAAATTTTACATCTTCATGAGAGCAATGCCCCGAAAAATGTATCCCATCTGACTTTCGATAATATACATTAGCTCCCAATTTAAACAATCTATTAATAGTGTTCGCTACTTCTCTTTCATTTCCGGGAATTGGATCAGCAGAAATAACTACGGAGTCCCCTTTCTCTACAGAAAACCCTTTATGAACAGAATTAGAAATTCTTGAAAGTCCTGACATTGGCTCTCCTTGAGTACCTGTTGTTATAAATACAAGTTTATTTTTTGGGACAGCAGCAATTTCCGATTGTTCTATCTCCACAGCTTTAGGGATTTTTATATACCCCAGTTCTTTTGCTATCCGCATACTTTCGAGAATACTTTTTCCATCAAACACGACTTTTCTCTCAAATTTTTCCGCTACATTTACAAATTGCTGTATTCTGTGGATATTCGTAGAAAACGAAGCTGCGATAATCCGCCCTGGCGCTTCCTGGAAAATCTTTACTAAATTTTTCCCTATGAGCGATTCCGATCCGGTAAATCCCTCTTCATCTGCATTTGTGCTATCTGAAAACAGAGCAATTACCCCTTCTTGGCCAAGCTCTTTAAGCCTTTTAATATTCATCGGCTTGCCATCTACAGGCGTCTTATCTATTTTATAATCTCCAGTGTGATATATATACCCAAATGGTGTTTTTATTGCAATGCCAAAAGCTCCAGGTATGCTGTGTGTCATCCTTATAAACTGCACATTGAAAGCACCTAATTGTAAAATATCCCCATTTTTTATCTCTCTGAAATGCTGGTGTTTCTTTAGGCTCGTTGGAATCATCCCCTTCACCAAACCAAGCGCTAGCTGTGAACCAGCAATAATTGGAGGAGTCACATCCTCCAATAAGTATTTAAGCCCTCCAATATGATCCATATGACCATGTGTGAACAATATTCCTTTCAGGTTTTTTTTCCTTTTTTTAAGATAAGAAAAATCAGGAATAATATAATCTACACCAGGCATATTGGCAGAAGGAAACTTAAATCCTGCATCAATAAGCAACAGGTCGCCACCCATCTCAAGAAGAGTGGAATTTTTCCCAATTTCTCCTATCCCCCCTATCGGTATAATTTTTATGCTTTTTTTCATATTAAATTTGCGTCTTTAACTCCATCTCCTTGCTAAAGGAATAAAGCCGCTTGCCCTCCTTTGTTTTAAATTAAATTCTTTTTTCACTTTTACATTTTACCCCTTAATTACTAAAATTAAAATTTTTCCTTTCAGTGCCCAGTGCTCATCTCTTGACAACTCTCCGTTTATCTGTACAATAAACTGGCATTGGGGCGTAGCCAAGTGGCAAGGCAACGGAATTTGGATCCGTCATTCGAAGGTTCGAATCCTTCCGCCCCAGCCAATATGGACTACTTCACAAAAACGCTGCACAATCCTCGTTTTACCCGAAAGATTCATCCTCTCAACCAACTTAAAGGATATTTTCAATATATTCAATTTTGTAATGTGAGCCATCCATTAAAATGGAAACTGCACCCATACCAAAATTTTTATCGTTTCCCTGCATATAATATGTCGCTGATCTAACCATGTGAAGCAATTTTTTCTTTGTGATTGCTTCGACAGGTGTTCCAAATGCTTCATTCTTTCGCGTTTTTACTTCTATAAAGAACAATTTTCCATCACGTTTTCCCACGATGTCGATCTCTCCAAAAGGTGTTCTTACATTTCTCGCTATGATTTTTATACCTTTCTTTTTTAAGTAATCTACTGCAATATCTTCACCTTTCTTCCCAGTGGTTCTATTATTATTCACATGCTACTCCCTTAAAGCTCCTTCTATGTATCGGCGATGGCCCATAGAGTTTTACAAGTTCCCTATGTTTTTTTGTAGGGTATCCTTTATGTGTGCATAGTTCGTATTCAGGGTACCTTTTCCCCAGCGCACACATCATTCTATCTCTTACCACCTTTGCAATGATCGAGGCAGTACTTATTTCAAATATTTTGTCATCTCCCTTAACTATCGCTACCTGCAGATAAGAAATATCTGGGATTTTAAAAAGCCCGTCCACAAGTACTATTGCATTTTCTAACGGAGAATTGAAGTGATAAAAATAGCAGAGTTCAAGAGATTTAATCGCCCTTTTCATAGAAAGAAGCGATGCATTGAGAATATTAAATTGATCGATTTCTTCAGGGTTTGCTATACCTACTCCAAACGCAATACTTTTTTCTTGTATTAAATAAAAAAGAATCTCTCTTTTTCGTTTAGATAGGATTTTTGAATCTTTTATTCCATCAATTCGTTCTTCTATAATTACTGCTGCCGATACAACTGGCCCCGCTAATGGACCTCTCCCAGCTTCATCTACTCCAATAATCTTAAGGAGTTTCTCCGCTGTACGCATTAAGATTTTCTATGTGATTAAAAGGCCAGTACACAATAATGGCTCTTCCTACAATGCTTCCCACGGGAATTGGTCCGAAATAACGTGAATCCATGCTTACGCTTCTATTGTCTCCCATAACAAACACATAACCGTCGCTGATTTTTTCTGGTCCGTAGCCTTTCAATATAGGCGAGTAAACATAAGGCTCATTAAGAACCTTCCCATCTATATATACAGTATTCCCTTTTATTTCTATCGTTTCTTGCGGCAATGCAATAACTCTTTTTATGTACTTGTTTTTGCTGTCAATTGGGGGAGTAAATATTACTACTTCTCCTCTTTTTGGAGAACGAAGTTTATAAGAAATTTTGTCTACAAGAACAAGGTCGTCAGGAGAAAGCGTATCCACCATGGACGTCATTTCAATACGATATGGTTGTGCAATAAATGATCTTACCAAAAATGCTACGAAAAAAGCCAGTACAATTATTATAATCCAGCTTTTTAACTCTTTGCTCATTTATTTTTCTTTTTTTCTTTAACTACTTGCGCTTTACCTATCCTGTCTCTTAAATAGTACAGCTTTGCCCTTCGGACGCTACCTCTCTTTTTTACCTCAATCTTTTTTACCATTGGAGAATGAAGGGGAAATACTCTTTCTACTCCCACTCCGTATGAAAGCTTTCTTACAGTAAATGTTTCATTTATACTACCATGCTTCCTCGCTAGCACTGTGCCCTCAAATATCTGAACTCTCTCTTTTTCTCCTTCTTTAATTCTCACATGGACTTTTACTGTATCGCCCACATTAAAATCAGGAATATTTTCTTTCAAATATTCTTTTTCAATTTCTTTAATTCTTTCCATTGCTCGTCAACTCCTTTTGCTTAAAAATAACATCAATTCAGTTTATTATAACGATTTCTTATAATTTAGCAATATATTTGAGCATTAAAACGGTGCAAAATAAATTATTGGTTTATTGTGAATTTTATGGATATCCTTCTTTTTCTTATTTTTAAATCGTCTGCCACCTGCCTTTAAGCTCTATACTATTTTTTAAATTCCTTTGAATTATCTTAGCTTAAATCTCTTCTGTGCATATATGGTTAGAGCTGAAACTAAAAGAACATTAGTGATAATAGCAATCAAGAATGAATTAAAATAATTAGAACCTTTATCTATAAAAACAATTTTCAAAACTTTAAATGCCCAGAAATTTGGAAATACATAAAGCATCCATTCAAGTTTACGAGGAATATACACGGAAGCAATAGATATAGCTAATACTACGGACGACAGTGTTTTTATAAACACAATTGACGAGTTCTGGTTATTTGCAAATATTCCAATTAAAAAACCAACTGCAACACCAAAGAGGCAGAATGGAATAATTACTACCAATAAATTGACCGCGTTGAACGCAAACCTCCACATGATAAAAGCAACTACAAAAGAAGAAATTAATGAATAGATAACTGAAGCAGCAGCTTTTTCAAAAAGATACGCTCCTGTAGTTAGTGGGGATACGGCAAGTGATTTTATTGCTTTACTTTCTTTATCCTCAACAATCATCATCCCCATAATGGCTCCACCCATAATAATAATGATGACGAGTATACTTATCTCAATCACATTTCTAACAATGGATCTATTGACATCCAAAGATTGTATTTCTATCGGCATTATAGGCTCGCTCTGTGAAGCATTTTCAATGATCATTCCGGGTAATGCCTTTAAATAATCTTCCTCGTTTCCTTGCAATATTACTTCAAATCCCCCATCATGATAGATGATACCAGGTACATCATCGGACATTAATACTCTCTGCTCTAATTTGCTAAATGAATTGAAAGATTCTATGGTGCCATATTTTTCAAGCTCCATAATAAAACTATGCGGCACACTATTATCTACAGCAAACCTTAGTTTTGGGCTGTCAAGGGATGGTACAAAAAGAATGATTAATATCGCCATAATAATAGGCGCAACTATCATATATACCAAAAGCTTATCCCTGAACGCGTTGACTAGATCCTTTTTGGCAAGGTTTATAATTTTTTTCATGATAATTGTCTCCTTCCGAACAGTGCCCTTTTTGACGTAAAATAAACAAGTACCAATACACCAGCCAGTTCAACTGCAAGCAATAATGATAAACTCCAGATTTCTTTGCTTTGCACTGAAGATATAATATTTTTTATTTCAAACATAATAGGATAGGATGGAATATATTTAAAGAACGGCACAGAAAATGATGGTTGGAAATAACTAATTGCAGGTAACGCAATGATGAGAGAAAATGCGATAAGAACATACATAAACTCAGATAATGAATTAAAAAACTGGCTTAGTAACATACCTAAAGATGAAATAAGTAATGCAGACAGCGTCACAATTACAAAGTAGTGCAAATAATTAATGTGAAATCCAACAGTTGCTGCAACAATAATAAGAGCAAGTGCAATGGATAAAGATGAATTAATAACAACTTTTGATGTAATGTATCCAAATATATTTATAGGGCTTATTCGGTAGGCTTTAATAATTCCTTCTTTTTTATCCTGAAATATCATAGCTGCAATAAACATAAAACCTAAAAGAAATACATCCAGAACAATCAGAGGCGGTATCATGAATTTATTGAACGGCAACTTTTCAGTGGATTGTGGTTCCAGCACTGTATATTTGAAGGAAGTAGGAGTATATACACCTGATAACTTTTTTGTAAGTAAATTGATCGTTGCAGTCATTAAATTAAGAGTAGCTTCATCTTCGTATCCCTGTTTCACGATTATTACTTTATCATCCTCAAAAATGACGCCTGCTCCGTTGCTTTTAGTTAGCTTTGATGTTAGCTCTTCTTCCGATTTGGTTACTTCTATTTTAATAGCGCTACCTTCATCGCCTGCAGCGTTTAAGAAAGTAGCTATTCTTGTATTGCTGGTTCTATCTAAAATATAGGTATTCATCTCGGTATTCAATTTTTCAGGAAGCACAAAGTTAACAAGAACGGCAAGCAGTATAGCAAGAATAAGGGTTATCAAAATAAATTTGCTCCTGAGTGCCATTGTATAATCAATTTTTAGTAAAGTCCACAATTTTTTCATCTTTATATCAAACCTCTACCGGTTACCTTTATAAAAATCTCTTCAAGAGTGGCTTCTTTTGAATGCATTGTGATTATTGGATGATTGGCAATTATGTTTTGCAACTTGCTTTTGTCATCTTTCTTTTCCAAAAAAAGCAGCTCTTTCTGCGTGTGTCCGTTCATTTTGTATTCGACTTCTACTGATTTGTTTCCATATTGAAGCTTTAAATTTTTAGGCGTATCTTCGGTAATTATTTTGCCATCGTTTATAAAAGCAACTTTATCACACAACTCCTCTGCTACAAACATATTATGCGTAGTAAGAAATATTGTTGTTCCCTTTTCTTTTTCTTTTTGAATAACTTGTTTAATATTTTTTGCCGTGGTTGGATCCAATCCTGACACTGGTTCATCTAAAAACAATATTTCCGGATTATTAATTAGAGACCTGGCAAAAACAGCTCTTTGCTTCATCCCCTTTGAGTAAAATTCGGTACGTTTGTTTGCGGTATCTTTAAGTCCAACAAGGTTCAACAAAAAGTTGGGATCCACAGTAGGCACTGAAAATAGGCCTGCAAAATACTTTAGATTTTCATAACCGGTTAGTTTGCCATAAAGGTTTGGAAATTCAAATGAAACACCTATTTTGTTGTAAAAATCCCCTTTTTGTTCTTCTATGCTTTTCCCCTGGTAAAGCACACTTCCTCCTTGTTGTTTTAGTAAACCCGTAAGGATTTCTTGAACGGTAGTTTTGCCTGCCCCGTTTGGGCCGAGAAAACCAAATATTTCCCCTTTGTCAATTTTAAACGAGATGTGATCAATAGAAAAAACATCTTTTTCGGAATACTTAAAATACAAATCCTTTACCTCAATCATGTCGCCTCCTTTTTATTTTTAGAGCATTCTGATTTATGTTATTTTCCCCTGGAACCAGCCTTCCTCTTTCATCGCTTTCATCGAGGCTTTGTTGCTCTGACCGTCTCCTCTTGCAACAAAAACACCCACATTTTCCCCAACTGCCTCGGATATTTCTGCAACGTCTCTATGCTTAAATCCCGGACAGAGAAGAATTGAGTGAACGCCTTCCTCTTCTACAAATTTTTTGCATGCTTCAATGGCTTGCTCTTGATTCTTCACAACTTCCACGAAGAGATTATAACTAGGCGTTTTTATTACACACCTGTGTTTTTCTAATTCAGCATCTGGAGCATGAGCAATAAAAAGCGCTTTAAATGCCATGTTTATCATCTCCTTTTTTTGTAACTCTTAATATTTTAGCATACATTTTAAAAAAAAAATTGCCCTTCATCGGCTATTAGATGACAAAGGGCAAGATTATAAATCAACCTATTAAGATTATTAGCAAATAGAAATCTTACGATTTCCACAAACCATGCACATTACAGTATGCTCTTACTTCAATTTTTTCGGCTTTTATTTCAAACTCTGCTTCCGCCTTATCTCCCGGATTTAGAAACTTTGTATAACTCCTACCGTCTGCCACTATTTCTATCCACTCGATATAATGATTTTCTTCCATTGGGTGGGGAATGGAACCAGTTTTTATTTTTACTCCTCTGTCTGTTTTTTCTATCACTGGCACATGCTTTTCCTTACCGGTATCTTCTGTTTTTTCTTCAAATAGTTTCATTGGCTTGTTGCAGCACACCAGCTGCCCTTTGCCTGTATGCAACATTTCCACAATATTCCCACATATCTCACATTTATAAATTTCTAATTTTCTTGTCATTTTTACACTCCTTTGCTGATAATAGTTTCGTGCTTTTTGAGAATTTCGTCGGCTAATCTACTGAGAGCCTCAAAATCCTCTTTTTTTGGATACCCTTTTACAACAACCGGTTCAAGTAATTCTACCTTAAGATTGCCCAGCATCCCTTTGAGCTGCTCGACCATCATCCCTCCCCATCCGTAAGAGCCAATAACAGACACGAATTTAGTTTTTGGCTTTAAAGCGTTAGCAAGATATGCAGCATACACAACAGCAGGATGAGATCCCGTTAACACGGTTGGCGAACCAATCACTACAGTGGCGCTATCTACCAGGGCAACTGCCAATTCTCCTATATCTGTTTCAGTCAGACTAAATGATTTCACCTTTATACCTCTATCTTTAAGAGCATTTTCAAAGTATTTCACCATTTTAGCAGTACTTCCATGCATTGAAATATAGGGAATAACGACTTCGTTTTTTACTTCGTCGGATATCCAATCCCTATAGGCATTGATAATAAATTCAGGATTTTTGTAAACTTGCCCATGGCTCGGTGCAATTATATCAACTTCAAGTTCTGAAATTTTCTCAATATTTTTCCTGATAGTAGTTCTAAAAGGCATCA
Source organism: Caldiserica bacterium UBA646 (assembly GCA_002299965.1). Classification (GTDB taxonomy): domain Bacteria; phylum Caldisericota; class Caldisericia; order Caldisericales; family Caldisericaceae; genus UBA646. Next base: position 8,688 of record DBOM01000045.1, read on the forward strand.
TAATCTCTGCATAATAACGCTTTGCCGCAAAGTACACAGCCACTTCGTCTTCAACAAAAAGTTTATCTGATGCAAAATGTGAACCAAGAAAATCGCAGGTAAACAAAATTTTGTCTTCTTTAAGGTATGTAAACATCGTTTCGGGCCAGTGAACCCATGGGGCAAAAATAAATTGAAGAGTTTTATTTCCAAGTGGTAAAGTTTCTCCATCATTTATAACGATGAATTTATCATCATTAATAAAAAGAAGATCCATAAGCATTTTTTGGCATTTTATATTAGTTACGACTTTTGCATCAGGATAAAGTTCCAGTATCTTCGGGATAGAACCTGAATGGTCTTGTTCTGCATGGTTAGCAATAATATAATCTATTTTGTCTATTTTTAGCTCCTCAAGATTTGCTATAAGTTCCTTTTCTTTTGCCGGGTCAACTGTGTCTATTAGTGCTGTTTTTTGGCTCCCCTTTACTATATAAGAGTTATAACTCGTTCCTTCTGGTAAAGGAATAAGCTCATCAAAAAGTTTTCTATCCCAATCTATTGCACCAACCGAATAAATATCAGATTTAATTTCTCTTACTGGCATTTCCATCACTCTTCCACAAACTCTGTCTTTTCTACTCCGCATACAGGACAGACCCAATCATCCGGCAGTTGCTCAAACGATGTCCCCGGATTAACTCCGGA
>DBOM01000062.1:0-450 GCA_002299965.1 Caldiserica bacterium UBA646
CAAAAACGGACAGCCATGGCATCGTTACGTTAAAAGTCAAGGGAAAGTGCGGTTTTGATGGAATTACTGTAAATGGGGATGATGTTGGAGTAAGGCTGTACGGCAGCCTACTTGGCTGGGTATATCACACGACTACGCTAAACAAAAAAGATGTTGATATAAAATACATCAATGGAGATGTTTATATTCCAAAAACTCAGGTACTTGGATACTTTTTCAAGGAAGATATTAAAGATACAGAAATAATTAATGGGAAAGAATATGCTGACCTCAACACGTTAAGGGGAGGCTCAATATTAGGAAGCTCCGTGATTATAACAGATGATAAAATAGAATTTCTCAAGAAGTGCGATATGGTACCATAATTAAGGAAAGCTTTTATGAAAATAATTTGGAAATTGTTACTTTTTTCCATTTTTGAAGCATTGCATATGGAAGAAAAGAATCTTT
>DBOM01000062.1:825-80976 GCA_002299965.1 Caldiserica bacterium UBA646
AATTTTTAAAAAAGATACTAAAAAAATAATAGGAAATTCTTATGAAAAGTGTGGAAAATTTTCCGAGTTATGGATCTAATATATAGGAGGAGAAATTTTTTGGTGGGAGATAAAGAATAAAAAAATAGATGATGAATTTAAAAAGCTATTGACTAAAAAAAACGATTAGAATAATAGAAAAATAGAAAACTTATTTTTAAAAAATATAAAATTGTGGTATAAGGATGCGGTGCAATATGAAAGTAGAAAAATGAAAAACGGGAGCGAACAAAAGGTGCATGGAGGATTTACAGAACCTGAAGCTGATTTTTCATAATCTCTCATCGGACAAAAAAGTTTTAAGGGATAAAATATGATATAAATGTTGAATAAGCAAACGATGAATAAAATAAGCAAGCTAAATTGATTGCTTAAAAAGCAAGAATAAAACATAAAATTTAAATGAGGAGGATAAAATGCTTTTAAAAAGATTAGTAAGTATTCTTTTGGTGTTGGCAGTTCTTTTTGTATTTATTATGCCAGCTGGAATGGCCAAAGGCGACAATGGACAAAGCTTTGGAATCGTAACAATCAATGGTGTAGAAATGTATAAAAGTAAGGATGGAGAAACCTTTCCGATTGTGATTTTTAATGGTGAGAAGTGTATTGTATGGCATGAATTTGATCTGGTATCCATCAAAGATGTAATTAGCTGTGAAAGCGGAAAATCTGATACGATGCTTAAAAATTTCATAAACGAGTATCAGAAAAATCATGATAATGGGAACCAATCTAAATTTTACGTTAACTTCTCTACAGGAGACAAGGCAGGATATAACCAAACGTATAGCAGCTGGGCTAACACTCAATTAGGATTCTCTGAGTGGGATTCTCAGAAGAATTGGTGGAAATATACAATTGGGAATGCAGGATGCTTTCTTTGTTCAACTGCTTCTGAACTTTTAAGATATGGTCTCAAATATACTGATTATGGCAGCAATGCCAATCCAGACCCACTTAATATAAATACTTGGTTAAAAGACCACGGGGGATTTACCGGAGCCAGCTTGTATTTTCCAGCAGTTGCAAATTTCCCGGGTATTTCTTATAATATTAATGGTTTTGATGACTTTTATGGAGCAGCCATGATTCTCTATCAGTGTCCACCAAATGCACCTATTATATGCCTTCATAAACAAGGATACCCGGTGGGAAAGGGATATCATTTTTGTCTCTATACAGATGGAGATGGGAATAACCCTTATTTTCTTCAAAACGGACAATGGATAACTACTTCAGCACTTGCAAGTCCCCATCTGGTGATTGACCCGGGATTTAATGTAACGTCAGATCCAAGAGGTACAGTAAGAAATCTTTGGCAGGTATACAACGAAATGACTCCTAACTATACAAAACCAGGTTCAGGAATATTCAGAGTTGCATTTAAGGAATAGTAGCATAAAAATGAAGAGAGCATTTATAATTTTTTTGTTGTTCTTTCTGTTTTCTTCGGGCTGTACTACAAGAGTGCCTGACTATGCTTCACATCCTTATGCGGGAACTCAGGCAGGTACTATGTCGTGGGATGTAAATGGAGCAATTGTGAGACCTTCACCCGTATGGACATACAATGGAAAGGATGTTTTTTCAGAATGGTATTATCGGGCAGGAAACTTAAATGTCTCCGGGGATGTTGTCTATATCTCAGGGGATAGGCTTACAGCACTTGACTTAAAGACAGGGCACGAGTTATGGGAGACACAACTCAAGAATTCTTTACCCAATGAAAATGCAGTTACCTGTATCCTTTTCCCCACAATATATAAAGACAAAATTGTTGCTGTTGGCGCACGATTGGTGGTGGAAAAAGGTTCGGATTACTACAGCGAGAGGCGAAATGTCCTTGTTTTCGATAGGGTAACAGGCAAGCTCTTGTGGAAAAGTGTAGATATTGGCTCGAAGCTTGAGTATTTCAATCAAGGATATCCGGTGATATTAAATAACAGAATCTATCTGCCTGCTCTGAATGGAGAATACCGTGCTGCTCAGCCTGGCTATCAAAGCATGGCAAGTAAAAAGGAAGAAAGAGGTATCTGGGTGTGGGACCTTAATACGGGAAAACTCCTTGACAAAATTTTCTTCTCTTTTCCAGAAGGAGAACTATGTCTCAGTATTACAAATGTTATAAGTGATGGAGAGAACCTTTATGTGATGGCAGGAGTAACGCCTTCGGTCGATAAAACTAACAGAACTTTAGACCCACAATATCTTATTGCATTTAACCCTCGTGATGGAAAAGTACTGTGGCAAATTCAACTGACGGACAATATGGCTGGTACTACAGGATTTAACTCGTCCGGAATGAATAGCAAAGTTATAGTAGTCTCACGCAGTGTAGCTCCTACTGCTACACATGGACCCGACAGTTGGATAAGAGCATATGATAAAAAAACAGGGAAAATTCTCTGGAGGAAACCTATTAAAGTATGGGTAAGTGCGGTGGATATCAGTCTTACAGAAGACGGGCTCTTTGCCCAGGTAACCGATAACAGTTTGAGTTGTTTTGACCCTATGACGGGAAAAGAAATTTGGACCTATAAGTGCAATTATAGACCTCCAAGTGCTGGATTTTTCACAGTAGGACCTGTGTTCTGTCCTTTTCTTACAAGGAATGTACTCTACTTAACAAGTATCGATATGATAATAGCACTGGATCCTGATACGGGAAAGGAATTATGGAGTATAGTTCCTCCCTTTCCTAAAATTATTGATGAGGAAGAAAATAGTAATGGAAGCTGGAGGTTTATACCAGTAGATAGTGGATTTGTTACGCTATATGCAGATTTTTCAATGTCAGGTGATGCTATGCTCTCTCCTCCTTTTGTTCAGTTATGGTCAGCTACAAATAATAAAAAGTGAAGGTTCAAATTTCACTACTTCCGTAACCGAGTGACCTATTGACAAAAAGTAGTATAGGGCAGATATCACACTTGCCCTATTTTTATGCATAGAAACCCACTCAAATTTGAGCGAAAAGTTTCGGTAGGAAAAATTATACCATCTCACTCTGGCTTTTGCAAATTCATACCAATTCAGGAAACCCTGCAAAATTTTATTTATAATTTAGAAAAGTTTTTAAAAATTCTCTCAAAAAAGTGAAACATTTTTCTTAGTTTTGCATCTAATATATAAGAGAATAAATTTTTAATGGAAGATAAAAAGAAAAATTTGAAAAGCTATTGACTCAAAAAAAACGATTAAAATAATAACAAAATAGAAAATTTGATTTGCTGAAAAATAGAAGATGTTTTTAAGAAATATAAAATTGTTGAGAAAGGATGTATAGTGCAATATAGGGATAAAAAATTGCTGAACAATGGACAAGAAGAGCATTGTCCGGCAGCGTCAATTCGCAAGTGTTAAATAATTTTTAGATTTTTATTGGTTGAATAAATATTAAACCTGTTTCCTCTTAAAAAACCGATAAGCATAATATTTGCATCTTTTGCCGTTTCAATAGCAAAATCTGTAGGCGCAGAACGAGAAACAACAGCCATAACGCCTAACCTTTTTGCATATTGAACCGCAGTCTCGCTTATCCTTCCACTCGTAAATAAAATGATGGCCTCAGACAATTTATCAGTCAAAATCGCATCGCCAGCCAATTTGAAAATAGTGCTCTGCCGAGAAACATCTTCAAAAAACGAAATAAGCTTTTGTCCATCCGATAAACCTGAAACATGAGTCCCGCCGGTTTGTTTAAAAACTATACTTTTCGAAAGAAGTTCTTTCATAAGCACAAACAATTTTGAGGAATTAATAGAGAATTGCTTTTCCAGTAAAGAATTGTTAGATATATTTTCAACTTCTGTATGGCAATCAGTACAGTGGCCCTTATCCTCATCCTTAAAAACAATTCTTTTTAAATCATTTTTTCTATTAATGTGGTCTTTTAAAAATAGGTATCCAAAAACTAATTCCTCCTCAAATGGAGGAGAATAAACAATTCTTTCGATAAGTTTATCATTCAAATACAAATTAACGTTTCTTTCCTTTACGATTTTGTCTTCCAGTTCTTCCTTTCGTCCATTATTCAACCGTAAAATTTTAACGAACTTTATCATTTGACAACTCCTGCGCTTTCTCAAAATCACTTTTAGTATTCACATTAAAAAATGTTAAAAAATCAGGATCAATGCTTTCTATCTCGCTTTCGCTGAGAAATTGTACAGAAGCAGTATTCAATAAAGAACGAAGTTTATAATCTCCAATTTTAATTTGCTCATTAACAAGAGTCATTAAGCGTTTATTATAAAAAGCAAACAACGGCTCAATCATCCCATTGTCAAAATAAGGGATATAAATATCTATGTTCTTATTCAACATACTTTTCATGTAGGAAAGAAGATTTTTATTTATGAATGGCATATCACAAGCAGTAAGAAAAATAAAATCTTCGCTTGTGTATGTCAAAGCCGTAAACAATCCGCCAATAGGCCCAATTCCTGGAATACTATCAGGAATAATTTTGTAAGGGAATGGAAGAACCCCCCTTCCTATAAAGAGGGGTTCTTCTTTAAATGATTCCTTAAAAAGACGATAAGTCCGCTCTAAAAGCAAAGTATTCTCAAAGGAAAGGAATACTTTATCTTTCCCCAGTCTTTTTCCCTTGCCTCCAATAAGAATGACAGGTTGAATCGTCAATCGTGTTATGCCTCTTTTTTAAGATAAATATACCAGTATAACATACCTACAAAGAGAGCTCCACCAATAATATTGCCTATTGTTACAGGAATCAGGTTTTTCGTAAAAAGATTTCCCCATGTAAGGTTGCTGAATGCTGACGCTGCTTTTCCTGTAGCATCTACAACTGTAGATGAGCCCTTAAGGAATAATCCGTAAGGAATAAAGAACATATTTGCTACACTATGTTCAAACCCTGAAGCAACAAACGCCATAATAGGGAAATAAATTGCAAGGATCTTGCCAGCAATGTCCTTTGCAGAAATCGCCATCCAGACAGCAAGACATACCAACCAGTTACATCCAATACCACGCATTAATGCTTGCATAAATGTAAGATTCACTTTCGCGTTAGCAATATTTAAGGCACTAGCACCAACAAGACCTCCATTTGTAAGCCATAGCCCCGTGCCAAACATAATAGCAGCGAGAAGAATGGAGCCAACAAAATTACCGAGATAAACAAGCATCCATCTGTTTAAAACCTGACTCCAGCGAATCTTTTTTTCAAGAGCAGCAATCACAATAAGATTGTCTCCCGTAAATAATTCACTTCCTGCAATGATTACAAGCATAAGTCCTACGCTAAATACACTACCAGCAAGGAGCTTTGTTACTCCAACACCCAGACCAGTTTGATGCCCTATCATAATAGAGAGTTCAGCACCAAAAGCAATGAAAGCACCCGCAAGAATAGCAAGTGTAAAAAACTTCCCAGTAGGGGTTACAACCTTTTTTTGTCCAGCAGCACTCATTTTTTCAGCAATCTGCGCTGGTGAAAAGAAATTTAGTTCTGTCATACTTTCTTCCTCCTTATATTTTGTATTTTTTCGATTTTACAAGCACACACTTTATATTCCGGAATCTTTGCAACAGGGTCCAATGCCGGATTAGTTAACACATTTGCTGCCGCTTCTTTAAAATGGAATGATATAAACACAAGACCTTGTTTAGGTCTATCAGATATTCGCGTATTTACTTTAATACTTCCTCTACGCGTAGAAATTTTTACCATTTCATTATCTTTAATATTCAGTTTTTCGGCATCAATCGGATTAACTTCTACATAGTTTCGTGGGACAAATGCATCAAGCACTTTTACTCTTCTTGATTCATTGCCAGAATGGTAATGAAATAGAATCCTTCCTGTTGTAAGAATTAAAGGATATTCTTTATCAGGCAATTCTTTTGCAGGTTTGTATTCAACAGGTGATATAAGCCCTTTTCCATTTGCACGTTTGAAATGACCGTCCTTATGTAAAAATTTTGTTCCAGGGTGGTCATCACTTATACAAGGCCACTGCAATCCTTGTTTTTCCAATCTATAATGATGAATGCCTGCATAGGATGGAGTAAGTGATGCTATTTCGTCTGCAATTTCTGCACTGCTCTTAAATTGCATATTATAGCCCATTGCTGTTGCAACCTCTCCAATAATCTCCCAATCACATTTCGTATTCTCTGGTTTCCTTTTTGCAGGACGAAGTAGTTGTACTCTCCTTTCAGTGCTTGTAAATGTACCGCTTTTTTCGTATGCTGATGCAGCAGGAAAAACAACATCTGCAATTTCTGCTGTTTCAGAAAGAAAAATATCCTGTACTGCAAGAAATTCTAATTTTTCGAAACCCTTTTTTGCGTGTGTGATATCGGGCTCCGTCATCATGGGATTCTCTCCCATAATATACACTGCTTTCATTTTTCCTTCAAGAGCTTTATCTCCAAATTCTGAAACAGGAATTCCAACATTTTCAGATAGTTTCGCACTCCAGGCTTTTTCAAATTTCTCTTTTACCTTAGGGTCTACCACTTTCTGATATCCAGGATATACATTAGGTAAAGCACCGAGATCGCAAGCGCCCTGCACATTTGCCTGGCCTCGCAAAGGATTAATCCCTGTACCATCTCTTCCTAAATTTCCAGTAATTAACGCAAGATTCGCAACACTCAATACATTATCAGTACCAGTAGAATGCTGTGTAATACCCATCGTGTAGAAGATTGTTGCATTTTTTGCACTTCCATACATCTCAGCTGCTTTTTTAATAAGAGTTTTATCCACACTTGTAATTTTTGAAACCGTATCAAAATCATATTTTTCAACAACTTTCTTAAACTCCTCAAACCCTTCTGTATGCGCTTCTATGAAATCTTTATCCAAAAGATCCTCTTGGATAATTACATTCATTATGCCATTAAGGAGAGCAACGTCTGTCCCTGGTGTATGTTGCAAGAAAAGGTTAGCTTCTTTTGCAATGTCAGTGTTTCGCGGGTCACAGACAATTATTTTTGCTCCATTCTTTCGCTGATGCTCTTTTACCATTTGCGCAATTACAGGATGTGTCTCTGTCATATTGGAACCAATGATGAACATTACATCAGCATCTTTAATGTCGTCAAGCGAATTCGTTGCAGCTCCTGCACCTAATGCTTTGCCCAACCCTGTTACAGTAGAAGAATGACAAAGACGTGCACAATTATCAACATTATTTGTGCCAATTACAGCTCGTGCAAATTTTTGCACAACATAATTATCCTCATTTGTGCATCGAGAAGATCCAAGCACTCCAATTGCATCCGAGCCATATTTTTCTTTAATCTCTTTTAATTTTTTAGCAGTGTATTGAATTGCCTCATCCCAACTTGCTTCTCTGAGCTTTCCATTTTCTCTAATTAACGGAGTAGTTAATCGTTCTTCGCTGTTTGCATACTCATAACCAAATCTACCTTTTACACAAGTTCTCCCATTGTTTACTAAGGGATTTTCAATACCTTTTGCCATTATAAGATTGTTATTTTTGTCATTATATAATTGTAAGTTGCAACCCACGCCACAATACGCACAGACAGTATCAGTCGGTGTTAAATTAAAAATTTTGCCTTTGCCAACTCGCGGCTTTTCAATTAATGCACCAACAGGACATGCTTGAACACATTCACCACAGAATTGGCATGTTGTTTCTTCAAGAGGTAAAGTAAACGGAGTAGAAACTTCTGATTTGTGCCCCCTCATTGCAATACTAATTGCTTCAACAATTGCCTGGTTTTCACAGGCGCCTATGCATCTTCGACACAAAATACATTTTTGAGGATCAAACTGAATAAAAGGGTTTGTATCCCATGAAGTTTCCTTTGAAATCTCAAAAGCCTCTTTTTCATCAAGGAATTCACTTTTCTTTATACCGAATTGATATGCCAGATCTTGAAGAGTACAGTCCCCATCCCGATCACATGTCATACAATCCAGAGGGTGATGTGCAAGAGCAAGCTCAAGATTCATCCGCCTTGCGTCAATAACGGTAGGCGTGTCGGTAAAAATTTCCATTCCTTCCCCTACTTCAGTAATACAAGCCCGTTGAAGCGTCTTTGCTTTCTTCACTTCAACAACGCACATTCCGCAAGATCCTTCTTCTGCAATACCCTTAAGGTAACAAAGTGTAAGAATCTCAATTCCTGCTTGTTTGCAAGCATCTAAAATAGTTGTGCCTTGAGACACCTGATAATCTTTTTCATTAATCTTAATGCTAACCAATTTCTTCATATTGCTCCTCCTCCCAATCCATTTTACATATATTCGTCGGGCACTTTTTCTCCCTTATATGAGCAAGCCACTCATCTCTAAATTTCTTTATTGATTGAATAATAATATTGGGTGCTGCTTGTCCCAAGCCGCAAAAAGAAGTAAGTTGCATATCTTTGCTGAGTTTTTCAAGTATATCTAAATCCTTCTCCGTTCCACCACCTCTACAGATTTTATCCACAATTTTATACATTGCCTCTGTCCCTACTCGACAGGTTGTACATTTTCCACAACTCTCATGCTTAAAGAAATATGTAATATTTTTTGCAATATCTACAATGCAACGTGTATCATCTAATACAACTATTGAACCAGATCCAGGCCCTGCTTCAATGCGCACAAGAGAATTAAAATCAATAGGAGTGTCAATTTCATCTGGCACTATGAGACTGCCTGAAACACCGCCTAATACCACGGCTTTGAGCTTTCTATTCCCTGCTACTCCTCCGGCAATATCCATCACAATCTTGGAAAGTGGAGTTCCAAAAGGAACTTCAATCACACCTTTCCAATTAATATCTCCCATTAAACTAAAAAGTTTTGTTCCGTAAGTGCCAGGAACACCAATTGATTTGAACCACTCTGCTCCTTTTATAATGATTAAAGGGATGTTTGCAAGTGTTTCTACATTATTAATCACCGTAGGTTTGTTCCACAGCCCAGAGGTTGGAGGGTATGGAGGTTTCTTCCTGGGTTCACCTCTTTTCCCTTCTATAGAATCTAATAAAGCCGTCTCTTCACCACATATATATGCACCTGCACCTTTTTTAATTTCGACATCAAAAGAAAAATTTGTTCCTAAAATATTTTCGCCAAGTAGTCCATAATTTTTTGCATCATTAATAGCTTTTTCAAGTCTATCAATAGAAAGCGTGTACTCCCCTCTAATATAGATATATGCTTTCCTAGATCCAACTGCATAACCGGCAATTACCATGCCTTCTAAAAGAGTATGGGGATCGCCTTCCATAATTTCTCTATCTTTAAATGTACCTGGTTCCCCTTCATCGGCATTACAAATAATATATTTTTCCGGATTTTTTACTTTTGCAGTAAATTCCCATTTTAATCCTGTAGGAAAACCTGCGCCGCCTCTACCTTTAAGTTCTGACATTTTTATCTGATTTACAACATCTTCCGGTTTTACAGAAAGAACCTTTTCAAGAGCTACATAGCCCTCGTTAGCAATATATTCTTCAATGCTTTCGGGATTAATCATGCCTACATTTCGGAGGACTGCCCTGTACTGGCTGCCCTTTATATATTCTGGCCTTGTAATTCCGACTGTCACCTCTTCTTTTTCCCAGCTTTTGACAAGTCTTTTTACAATTCTTCCCTTTAAAAGATGCTCCTCGACAATTTCCGGGATATCCTCTACTTTAACAGGAGCATAAACTATTCCCTCAGGGTAGACAGCCATCGCAACACCTATATTTTCGAAACCTAAACTTCCAGTAGGTATGACAGAAATTTCATCCTGTAATCCTTTTTTGTAAATCTCATTAACAAGTGCCTTTTTTACCTCGTTTGCTCCCTCCAAAATGCTCTTTGAATCTTCGGCAATTAATATATGCGTTCTATATATCTTCATTTTTTGGAACCCTCCTTTATTTTTCTGAGAATTTCAGAAATATTCTCAGGAACAAGATTTCCAAAAGGTTCGTCGTCAATTGTCATCGCAGGTGAAACAGAACACATCCCCAAACAACTACTTTCTTCAAGGGTAAATTCCCCGTCTTTTGTTGTTTCGCCAAAATCTACATTCAATATTTCTTTTAATTTTTCCGCTATTTTTTCAGCATCTGATAGATGACACGAAAGGTTTCGACAAACACGTATAATATGTTTGCCACGAGGATATACAGAAAACATTGTATAAAAAGTAGAAACGCCATATACTTTTGCTTCTGATATTCTCGTTGTTTTGGCAGTTTTAATCATTTTATTCCGTGGAAGATAATTTTTTTCCTCTTCTTCCTGAATATCATGTAAATCGTCAATGAGTGACTTTTGCTTCATATTTATTCCTCCCCCCTTTCAATGCGCTAAACTCACAGACCTTAGCAGGACACTTTTTATCAACAATGTGAGCAAGATATTCTTCTTTAAAATATCTTATTGTCGATAAAACTGGATTTGGTGCTGTTTGGCCAAGACCACACAGTGCAGTAAGCTTAATAAGTTCTCCTATCTTTTCTAACCTATATATATCTTCCTCTCGTCCTCTGCCTGAGGTAATGCGCTCCAATATTTTTAACATTTGCCTTGTGCCTTCTCTGCAGGGAACACATTTCCCGCATGATTCATCAACAGTAAACTTTAAGAAAAACTTAGCCACATCTACCATGCAGCTCGTTTCGTCCATAATAATGAGTCCGCCAGATCCCATAATCGTACCAAGAGCAGGAAGCGATTCATAATCCATCGGTGTATCTATAAATTCCATTGGAATCACGCCACCTGAGGGACCACCTGTAAGCGCACCTTTAAAAGTATGTCCTTCTGGAATACCTCCTCCTATATCAAATACAATTTTGCGAAGTGAAGTTCCCATAGGAACTTCAACAAGTCCACTAATGTTAACTTTTCCAGCAAGAGCAAACACTTTTGTCCCAGGACTTTTTTCCGTGCCAAACTGCTTAAAAAATTTAGCACCTTTGTCTACGATAACGGGCAAATTTGCAAGTGTCTCTACGTTATTTATTATAGTGGGTTTTCCAAATAAGCCACTTATCGCAGGAAATGGAGGTTTTTTTCTGGGTTCACCCCTTTTCCCTTCTATTGAACTAATTAAAGCAGTTTCCTCGCCACACACAAATGCACCTGCCCCCATTCTCAGCTCTATATCAAATGAAAAATTTGTACCTAAAATGTTTTTACCAAGTAGCCCCGTCTGCTTTGCCTGTTTGATTGCTGTTTCAAGTCGCCTCACAGCAAGAGGATACTCTGCTCTTACATAAATATAGCCTCTATTTGCTCCTATTGCATACCCTGCAATCATCATACCTTCAATAACTGAATGAGGATCACCTTCTAAGACGGAACGGTCCATATATGCACCAGGATCTCCTTCGTCTGCATTACATATCATATATTTCTCTTCTGAGTCCTGATTCGCAGCAAATCCCCATTTCAATCCTGTGGGAAACCCAGCACCACCTCTACCCCTCAATCCAGATTCTTTAACCACATCAATAACATCCTTTGGTTCCATTTCTACAATCGCTTTAGCAAGGGCCTTATAACCGTCTCTTGCGATATACTCATTGATGTCTTCCGGGTTGATTAAGCCACAATTTCTTAAAACAACCTTCGTCTGTTTTGCAAAAAACGGAATATCTTTAAGTCCAGGAAATTCTTCTTTTCCTTCTTTTTTCCACATAAGTCGTTTTACAGGCCTGCCTTTCAAAAAATGCTCTTCCACAATTTCTTTTGCGTCTTTGGCCTCTACATTTGTATACATGATTCCTTCCGGGTACACTACCAGCAAAGGGCCTAATTGACAGGCTCCCATGCAACCTGTTTCCACAACACGGACTTCCTCTTCGATGTTATGTTTTTTTAGCTCATTTTTAAGAGCATCTTCAAAACCATTTCCACCAGCTGCAAGGCATTGGGCCCCAGCACAAATTAAAGCATGAATGCGATATATTTTCATCCGCTACTCCTTAGCAATAACCCACTCGCTGACAATTTGGCCATTAATGACGTGTTGTGCTACAATTTCCCTTGCCATTTCCGGCGTAACCTTGCCGTAGAAAACTGTTTTGTTATCTCTCTCAACAGCAACAACAGGTTCTTCTTTGTCTAATCCAAGTGAGCCTCTCTCTACAATCTGGGCATCATGAAACTGTCTTTTCTCTAGTTCGCTAATGATCGCCATAAGAGCATCCCTCGCCCCGGCAGCAATACCAACTGTTCCCATGCTCACCATAATCTTTACTTTTGCTTCTCCGCTTCTCACTTTTAAAGATTCCCTGGCATGTTCCCTAAGTTTCCTTAATTCCTCAATTGATTTAATTTTTTCCACTTCTTTCACCTCCGTATAAAGTTTTAATATTTTCTCTCACGTAATCTCCAAGCCACTTAAGTATTGTAACGTCTCTTAGTGCTGCTGCATCTCCCACAATTTCTCTAATTTCTTTAGTACTAAGTTTAAAAACCTTTCCATTAACCTTATGTACATATGAAAAATTAATCTCTGGATTTGTTGCAATAATAGTAAGAATTGTTGAAGCAAGATCTCCCATAGGAGGCCTATCTATATGGGAGTGTTTAAATTTAACAACAACGATCGTTCCCTTTCCTTTTTTGCTCTGAATTTCAATGCCTCCACCGCAACTTTCTGCTTCTTCTCGTAGTAAAGGCAAACCTAGGCCTACTTTTTTATTTGTACTCGTTGTAGTAAATGGATCGAAAATAATTTTCACAAACTCGTCATCCATTCCTTTTCCATCATCTTTTACCGTGATAATTAAAAAATCCTTCTTATTCTCTTCCTCGATCTCAAGATTAATATTTTTAGCTCCACTTTTAATTGAATTTTCGACAATATCTAAAATGTTAAGGGAAAGCTCTTTCACTGATACCTTTTTATTGCCTCAACCGCTTTTTCCGGAGTAAGTCTCCCGTAAACATCATCGCCATCGATACTTATAACGGGCGCCAGACCACAAGCACCAAGACATCTTACAATTTGAAGAGAGAATTTGCCATCACTTGTTTTCTCTCCCATTTTAATCCCAAGATGTTTTTCAATGGCTGTAATGACTTCTTCGCCATTTTTAACATAACAAGCTGTGCCCATACAAGTCATAATAATATGATCAGCATCTTTCTGAGTTTTGAAAAAATTGTAGAACGTAACAACGCCGTAAACTTTAGAAAGAGAAACATTTAATCTCTTTGCAACATATTCCAAGACATTTTGAGACAAATAGCCAATTCTTTCTTGAGCTCCATGCAGGACTTGAATAAGAGAAGAAGGTTTTGAACCCCACTTTCTGATTTCCATTTCTACCTGAGGATACCTACTCTTTTCCATATTTCCTCCCATATTATAGTGATTAACTTCACGATATTCTAACATTTAAAGAATTATAGTCAAGTCTTTGCATAAGCCAAATGCGCTTAAACTACAAATAATATTTAGAAATTTATATACATGCCAGAATTTAATTAAATAGAGAGAATTTTTGTAATTTGCGGAACCAAGTATACTGCCAGTTATAAATAAAACTAACTTAAACAAGCTTAAGGATTGCAATAAAAAAACTATAAAGCACCATCAGAAATATATTCCTCATAGGATTTGACACAATAAAAGAATTTGTTAAAATAGCAGTGGCAAAAAGGAAGTTCTGATGGCAAGCAAGTCCACAAACATACTTTAAAATCAGAACAATTTAAAATACAATAAAAATTTTATGGAGGACAAAATGAAAAAAGAAATTCCAACCAAATTGAGAAAATCGGAGTATACTTTCTCGGCAGCATGGCTTGAAGGATTACTTCAAGCGCCAGATGGCGCTCCGCCAATGAAGCCAATGTATTCTGAAATCATAAGCAGGGACGGCGATAAACATGACGTTTTAATCCGGTCAATCAAAAAAGAAGAGATTGACCCGATGCTTAGTTTTTTAAAACTCACGCTTGATGCAGAATATGACTATTATGATATTGTTGGAGCAAGAGTTTATGCAGAATTACTTGCAATAAAGAGAAAAAGAATGAAAGACGAATATTTCTTCCTTGGGCTAGAAAATGGACATTTAGTTGGAATTGCCAACGGAAGACTTATGAATGAAGATGTAAACATCAGCCTTCATACAATGGCCTTTGAAAGAAAAGTTGGTGCCGGTGGAATCCTATTCTATGCAAAAGCATGGTATGCATTTGAAGTTTGCAATCAACAAGAGTTCTGGGCAACATTTGAAAGTTATAATGGATGGGTTTTAGCTGGACTTCGTATGGCACTTCCATCATACCCATGGCCTGATAACCAGCATGAGCTTGGAGGAGCAAAAATTTTCTACCTTACAAAAAAACTTTGGGAAGAAGAAATAAAAGACAATTATCTTGGACAAATTGCACATGGTTCCTTTAAAGAAGCCTCGAAAGAATTAATTGAAAAAAATGAAAAACTAATTCTTTCAGAAAAGTTAGAAATTTAGCTACTTTAACAAAATAGGCCCCGAGAGCGGGGCCTTTACTATTTATCAGCTCTACAATTTCGTTAAATAGATCAATTAAATTAGATTTAAAATCGCATGAAAGACAGAGCTTAAAAATCATATTTATCTATCTTTTCGAAATATTTATTTTAACTTTTCAGGATAATCCATCTCTTTCTTCCACAAAAAATTGACAGTAAAGCAACATATGGTCTAATTAAAACTTCTGCTTTAAATTTGTTTCTATCTCGGTTTCTCATCAGCCTTTTAATTAATAAAAAAAGGGAGGCATCAGCCTCCCTTTTAACTCTTGGTTCACTAACTATTTTTTCATTATCATTAAGAAATCGTTTACTTCTTTTTTGTTATTAGCAATTGCCATGGCAATCTTTTCTGCAGTTATTGGCATTGTCTTTACTCTAACACCAATCGCATCTTCAACTGCATTTGCAATGATAGGTGCTGCCGGAATCATTGTATGTTCGGCAATACCTCGTGCACCAAATGGCCCATCCGGTTGAGGTACCTCAACAATTATCGGTACAACTTCATCAGGAATATCTAAAAACGTAGGGATTTTATAATCCGTAAAATTAGGATTGAGTATTTTCCCATTTTCATCAAATCTCATGTCTTCATACAATACAGTTGCTAATCCTTGCAAAAGACCTCCAATGATTTGATGCTCAACATTCCGTGGATTGATTGCTTTTCCAGCATCAACTGCCTCAACAGCCTTAAGAATCCTTATTTTGCCAGTCTGTTTATCTACTTCAATTTTTACTGCTCCAGCACCAACGGTATAATGAACATTTGGATGACCACCCTGGCTTGTCTCAGGATCTTGCTTTGCAGATGTGAACTCTGGCATAAATGCCCCACTCCCAACTATTGCCTCACCTCTATACGTTCCATCTTCAGTCTGAATCCCATTTATTACAAAATCCTTAAGTGGCAATTCAAAACTAGGGTGCAATTTACATTTAACCTTTTCATCTTCAAGATAAAGAGAATCTTTATCATAATGATATGCTGCATGTATAACCTCAAATATCTTATCCCTCATTTCAAGTGCAGCCCTCTTAACAGCATTACCACTAGCCCATGTTACATGAGATGCAACAGTTTGCCAATGATAGGGATTTCTATCCGTATCAGGAAGTTCAACTCTTATCTTTTCAATTGGAACAGTAAGAATCTCTGCAGCAACTTGAGCCATAACTGTAAGATATCCTTGCCCTAATTCCATGCCAGAAACAAGAATATTCAAACTTCCGTCTTCATTGAATTTTATAAAGGCAGAAGTTGTAACGTTTGGTGGCATTGCAGGTGCTTTCCAGAAAATAGATAAACCTTTCCCAATTGCTTTGTTTGGATCTTTTGATTCTTCTTTTTTACCCCATTCGATTTCATCAGCAACTTTATCAATTGCTTCAAGAAGTCCATTTGGATTCATTGGTGCACCATAAGCAACAGGATCTCCCTCCTTTATTCCATTTTTTCTTCTGAACTCTGCTTGATCCATGCCTATAGCATTTGCAATTCTTGTCATATGCGACTCAACCGAAAATGACATCTCCGAATATCCAAAACCTCTGTAAGGACCTGCTGCAGGAAGATTCGTATAGATACAGTATGAATCAATTGACACATTTGGTATTCTATAGGGACCTGTTGCTGACAAACCTGATGCGTTCACAACATTTGCACCGTACTCAGCATACGGACCAGCATCCCAGTAGTTTGCCATTTCAAATGCAGTTATTGTTCCATCCTTCTTTACTCCGACTTTTATCTTTGTAACAACCTGTTGCCTCATATACGTATTATAAAACTCCTGGTCTCTTCTCCACATAACCTTAACAGGGTGTCCCTTTACGGTCGTTGCCAGAGCAGCAGCGACAATCTCCATTGTTACCCCAGCTTTCCCACCAAAGCCACCACCAACAAACGGAGCTATTACTCTAATATCCTTGTGTGAAAAACCAAGAGGAGCAAGTGCATCAGCAAAAAGGTTTCTCTGTGTATAAGGGGATTGAGTACTTGCCCAAACAGTTAATCTCCCTGAATAATCAAGCAGCCCAACTGCTATATGGGTCTCAAGGCAACAATGAGCATATCTTGGAACTCTGTAAGTATCTTCAAGAATAAAATCTGCATCTTTAAATCCTTTCTCGGCATTTCCTTTCCTAAGTTTTAAACGATGGGTAATATTTGTGCCACCTTTTGGAAAAAACCATGGCACATGAGGGTAATTTTTAAGGTCTGGGTGAATGACAACAGCATCTTCCTTCAATGCTTCAATCGGATCAAAAACTGGTTGAAGAGGTTCGTATTCAACCTTAACTAATTTTGCAGCTTTTTGTGCAGTCCTTGGATCTCTTGCAATAACTGCTGCAACCTGCTCTCCAATAAATCTCACCCTATCCTGAGCAAATATATACCTATCCTTCATGTATAGGCCAAACTTGTAAGGAAAGTCTTTTCCCGTAACAACTTTCACAACACCTTCCATTTTCTCTGCTTCACTTGTATCAATACTCTTTATCAGTGCATGCGGATGAGGGCTTTCAATTATTTCAGCATAAAGAAGATTTGGTCCAAACTCAATGTCATCTACATACTTTGCAGCACCAGTTACTTTTTCCCTTTCATCTAATCTTTTTACTGATTTTCCAATAAATTTGAATTCTTCCATTTCTCCTCTCCTTTTATTTTTTATCAACATCTTTTTTCTCTACATCAAGTACCGCCTCGATTATAGGAGTATAGCCAGTACATCTGCATAGATTCCCTGATAGGCCTTCTTTTACTTCTTCCTCTGTTGGGTTTGGATTTTTATTCAAAAGCTCTGTCGCCGACATTATCATTCCCGGGGCACAGAACCCACACTGAAATGAACTGTGATCAATAAAAGATTCTTGAAGAGAAGTAAGTTTGTTCTCTGATAATCCTTCAAGTGTTAAAATTTCTTGTCCGTCAACCTCAATTGCAAGTATTATGCAGGACCTAACGCCTTTACCATTCAATAGAATTGTGCAAGCACCACAGTCTCCTCTTCCACATGCATATTTTATGCTATGCATTCCAAGTTTTTCCCTCAAGACATCAACAAGTAAATCATTTGGTTCTACATAAGCATTTCTTTTCTCGCCATTTAAAATAAACGAAATTTTTTTCATCTCTTCCTCCTAAATTAATTTCTCTCCATAAGCTGGACCATTGCCATCAATTCTTTCAACAGCGGCCTTAATCCCTCTTTCAAGCATAACCTTTGCAACATGTAATCTATACTCCTTTGTAGCCCTCACATCTGTAATTGGAGAGATTTCTTCAGGTATCAATTTTTTCGCCTCTTCAATTAATGAGTCTGTAAGTGGTTTCCCATTCAAAAGTGCTTCCAGCTTTTTTGCTCTTTTTGGTATTGGTCCAACCGCACAGAATGCTAAACGATATTCATTCCCCTCTAATGCAAGTATGCCTAAACCAACCTGAGCAAGATCTTCTCCTTTGTATCTACCAAGCTTTACATAGCTTCCTCCATGTTTTCTTTCAGGTAAAGAAAATATAATCTCGCAAACCAATTCGCTTTCTTTAAGAGCATTTTTTCTTGGCCCAAGAAACCAATCAAGCGCCGAAATAACTCTTTCTCCTTCTTTGCCCATTACAACAATATCTGCCTCATACGTAAGAAGGGCAGGACCACTATCAAGTGATGGCACTGCCGAGCAGATGTTCCCTGCTAAAGTCGCTCTATTTCGAACCCCAACAGAAGCAATTGTTTTTACGGACTCCCAGAAGAAAGGAAATTGTTCCCTTACAATGTCTGAATCAATTAAGTCAGTAAATGTTACAAGTGCTCCAATATGAAGTTTACCTTCTATAAACTCAAGTTTTCTTAACTCTTCAACTTCTTTAATATTTATAACTGCTTCAGGAAATTCAAGTTCATCCTTAATTCTAACAACCAGATCCGTGCCACCTGCAAGAAGACGAGCCTTGCTTTTATATTCACCAAGAAGTTTAATAACGTCTTCAATTTTTTCTGGTCTGAAATACTCAAATTCATGTACTATTGCCATAGTTTCCTCCTCTAAAATAAAAAGGGAAGAGTGGAATTTCCACTCTTCCCTTCGAAATTAAAATTATTTTGCTTTCCAGGCTACGAATCTACCCCACATTGACTCCGCTTCCATGACTCTTGCAAGAAAACATCCGATGTAGTATCTTCCACTTGGAAGATTTGCAATATCACTCGCAAGATTTTCTGCATGCACAATATGTTTCGGAAAGAGTTTTATATGCATAACTTGATAAAATTTCTCAATTGGGTACATCTCATCCCAGTCTTTGCCAAACTGCTCTTTAAGTTTTCGGTTTGCTTCTTGAAATGTTTTCGGGTGCCATATTCTCATGATTGTGTTCATAGGGTGATCTGCACTAACAGCATCAACTCCTATCCATTTTATCTTCATATTAATGGCCCATTCTGCAAAATCTGGTGAAGGACCCGGATGTCGAACCATATACCTAAATTCATCAGAATCCGGGCTATTCCATCCATACTTGTTCCAGCCGGTTTTTATAATAAGGATATCTCCTTCGTGAATATCTACAACTTTTTTAATCATTTCCGGGGTGTAAACACTCACATCGCTTACCATATCTGAAATATCAGCTACAACACCAGGGCCAATCCAATCTTCAAGTGGAACCTGCCCAATTGTTTTACCCGCAGGGTAAAAATGTTTCTCCCCATCCATATGTGTACCAAGATGGATACTTGCATTACATATTGAAGCATTTCTACCAAGACCAAACTGCTGCTGTCCAACTCTTTTAAAGAATTTCACAGTGAGCGGTTCATAGTTTAGCCACTGAGGTGTTCTTACACTGAATGGTACTGTAAGGTCATACTGTTCCATTGATTCCATGATTTGAATAAACTCTTCATTATTCATGCCGTCTGGTGCTTCATATGCAGCCAATCTTGTCCATGCTGCTTCTGTTTCCATAAACGGTATAACGCCATTAAAAAACCATACTCTCTTATTTAGAACTTTTTCTATATCTCCTCCAACACTTTCTACAAAAACTAAATGAGACTTTGGAACTTTTATATGCATCAGTTTATAGTATTCTTCGGGGGGGAACATTTCATCCCATTCTTTTCCACAATCCTCTCTCAATTTTTCTTTTGCCTTTGTAAAATCTCTCTCATGCCAATATTTTATTGGAGTATTCATTGGATGCTCAATACAACCAGCATCAGTTCCAACCCATTTTAGCTTCATCTTCATTGCCCATTCAAAGAATTCCATATTTGCCCCGGGATGACGCACCAAAAAATCAAATTCGCTTGCATCAGGTTTATCCCAGGAATACTTATTATAACCAGTATAAATAATAAGAATGTCACCTTCTTTTACGTTTGCTCTTTCAGTAATCATTTCCGGGGTAATGATGCCATAATCACTCACCGCATCCGAAATATCAACAACAACCCCTTGTCCTGAAAGTTCTTTAAGTGGAATGTCGCTAATTGCTCTTCCTCCAGAATGGTATGCTGTTTCACCAACAAGATGAGTTCCAACAGAATTACTCCAATTCAAGATTTGGCCATTTGCTCCCTGTCCACCGCCATAAGCTCCCGTAACTCTCTTAAAGAAATGTACCTCAAAAGATTTGTCATGGGGCCAGGGTGGCGTAAAGATACTAACAGGATGTGACAGATCATAAACCTTGGCATTTTTCATTAATTCAAGAAACTTTTCGCTTTCCATACTTACCTCCCTTTAATTTTTATTATTAAGATGCGTATTTCTTTGCAAATGCAACAATAGCATCCTTAAATACTTTCATTGGGGCGTCAACAAGTCCTGCACCGACTTGCCCAACTCCGGCGTCTTTGTGAGCAACACCAGTATCGAGGAACGGAACAATATTTTTATCGACAACTTTTCTGATGTCTATCCCTGTTGGTGTACCTCTGCCATCAAAATAAGGAATTTGATAAATATTGTTTTCACCGATTGTAATTTCGTACATTTCAAGGTTTTTAGAAGTTGCAAGTTTAACATTTCCTCCTACAAATTGAATTATTGCCGGTGCTGCAGCGATTGCAAAGCCACCAAGGCCTGCAGTTTCCATTATTGAGCTATCACCTATATCTCTTCCAACATCTTCTTTTTTAAATCCAGGGAAAAGAAGAACATCCGGAATAGGAGCTTCTGTAACAAACCATTCATCACCAAGTCCAGAAACTTGAATACCCCAATCAGTTCCATTTCTTGACATAGCAGTTACCATAGTACTTCCTTCAATATTTCTTGCAGGGTCAAGAGAGGCCTTGCAACTTGCCATAATAAACGGAAGGAAAGTATGAATGTTTGCCTGCATGAAGTTAATTACATCATTTGTTTCTTTTGCATCTTCCATAGTTTCTAGAAGATAAGGCGTTATTTTTGCAAATAATAAATATGACGCAGCTCTGCTTCTATTGTGAAGCTCGTCTCCCATCGTAAGAGCTTCTGCTATTATAGGTTTAAGTTCCATTTTCCCAGCCCTTTTTATAGCCTTACTTAAAACGGGGAGCATAACATTTTCCATCCACTTCAACCTTTCAATTACATCCGGGGAATATGCACCCATCCTCAGAACCTTTCCAATTCCTTCATTAAGAGTGTTAAAAGCCACATTGCCAAATGTTTCGTTTTTAACAACAGCAACAGGCATTGATGCAGAAACAATCCCAGCCATTGGTCCCACAGTGCTATGATGATGGCAGGGATCGAATTCAATTTCACCGGATGCGGCAAGTGCTGCTGCTTCTTCTGGAGTTTTAGCAAGCCCTTCATACACCAAAACACCCATAACTGCCCCCTTTTGAGGGCCGCTCATCCTGTCCCAGGTCACCGGTGGACCTGCGTGAAGAATAAGATTTTTCTTCATTCCAGGGATTACATCAATTGCTTTCTCAACACCAATCCAAACCGGTCTTGCATCAAGAAGTCTCTTGAAAGCTTCTTGATTGGCTTTTTCAATGTCTACCATGATACCTCCTTGTAAAATTTTTATTGTGTTTTAAATTGCCCTGGTTTAAGAGATGTTTGAGGACTCGCCTACCGCCAGAACATCCTTTTTTCTATATTTAAATTCTAACAAATTTTTTATCTTCAGTCAAATTAAAATAAAAAAAAGTTAATCTATCCGATAAAATACTTTAAGACAATGAACAACTATGCTATATATTCTTCTTTAATTGGAATTTTCTTATTTTCATTTTCGAAGTAATGCTTTATTGCATCAACCCATTGCTTTGGATGCGGAAGTTCAAAAGCTGCTCTATCGATTTTGTCTCCACTACTGTTAAAATAAAATGCAAGGCATTTCATCAGGGTAGGTTCATTTTTATGAAAATCTGTAACAGCGATTGATACAAGGTCTTTTGCTGAAATAAAAAGCTCTCTTTTGTCAAACCTTCCCTTATAATATAATCCATTTTTAAGGAGAATCATTTGTCCACCTGAATCAAGAAGCCTGCCCGGCTCTGATGCCAACCCATAAAAATGCACTCCATAGCTTGCCATGACAATATCTTCCTCCTTAAACATCCCCCTTACTTTTTTCATGTCCCTCTGGAGAAACCACCTGAAAAAAACAATAGCAAAAATAAATGCCCCTGTTAAAATATAATACATAAAAATTTCTCCCCCTGAATCATTTAACTCTTTCCAAAAGTACTATTAATCTTCTCATTGCATAGAGATGACGATACCCTTTTTTAACGTTCATCGCATTTAAAATCGCCTCTGCAATTTCCTCGTTTGTCTTTCCTCTTTTTCTCAGCTTTTGAATTTTTTTTAAATTTACCTGCACAATTTTTTCATACCCGCCTGTTTCATTTGTATGAGCATAATAGAAACTCATCAACGATATAAACGCAGCAAGCACAACAAGTATTACAACGTCATAAGAAGGACTTTTAATAACATATCTTAATATTGAATTCGGATTTCCTGCATTGAATATCAAGTAGAATACAATTATTGAAAGCACTACAATAATAGTAAAAAAAAATTTTTTGCCCTGACTGCTCACCTTAACCTCCACAGAAGCCAGGAGCGGAAAAAGCTCCTGGCTTTAATTAAAAATCATCTAAAAATTATTTCTGAACGCTCTCAAAACCTTCTAATTTCCTTTCTTCTCCTTCTTTCATCTGTTCCCATTCTGCCTCAGCTTTTGCCCAGGCTTCTTCAGTTGCTTCTCTCTCCCAGTAGGTTAATCCACGCTCTTTTCTTGTTGCGCCAGGGAGTGAGTTATCAAGAACTATTGCAACAAGTGCTGAAACAGCCATTGCCGTAGTAAGAATTGTCTGAAGGATCATTCCCAATGTACCACTAACAGTTCCGATAGCTCCCCAGCTTATTGGGTTCTGCTGGAATGCAACACGAACTGACAGGCCACTGAATAATGCTAAACCCAGAACAAACAGGTTTCTCGAATTATTGAGATTCACATATTGAAGGTTTGAAAGCCCAACCGCTGCGATCAAACCAAAGAGACCAACATACATTGCTCCAACAACCGGACCAGGAAGTGACGCAAAAACTGCTCCTATTTTCCCAAGAACTGGGATAATAAGCATAATAATTGCACCACATCTTATAACTCTTCTTGAAGCAACTCTTGTGATACCCATAGCTCCGATGTTCTCTGAATACGAGGTCGTTCCACTTCCGGACTGAAGTATTCCGGCAACAAGACAGCCTATACCTTCGGCGCCAATACCTTTTGAAATCATCCGCTCTGTTGGTGGCGGAGCTTCAGATATCTTTGCACATGAATGATAATCTCCGATAGATTCTACCATTGAAGCAAGGTAAGCAGCAAGCATACCGAAACTACCTGCTACCAACAAGGAAGTGTTGGTTGGAAATCCCCATTTAAATGGAATAAGAGGTTTGATAGTAAACCAGGGAGCTGCTGCAATATTCTGGAAAGCACTAGTTAAATTTGCAGGATTCCCTGCAGGAATCCATCCCGTAAGAGTCCCAATTACTGCGCAAATCCAACCCACAGCTATTGCTGATATAACTGGAAAAAGCAAGAAAAATCTGGATCTTCTTGAATAAACCTGAGAAAAGAGAATTAATGAAACCAGTGTGATTATAGAAATTACCCAGTTTCCCGACATAAATGGTGCACCTGTTTCAAAGAGAGCCAATCCAATCATAGCAATCGTAGGACCAATTACAAGAGGCCCAATAAATTTCTTTATTTTGCCTATTGCGCCAGAATAGCCAATAACAATTTCAAAAATCGATGCAAACATAATTGCTGCCGCAACGTTTTGAATGGCCATCTGCCAGTTTCCGCCCTGAGCCTGCACCATTCCTATAATAGCAAAGGTAGGTCCAAGGAAAGAAAAGCTTCCTCCCTGTACAATAGGGAGTTTGTTGCCAAAAAATTGCTGAAAGAGTGTTGCTATTCCACTTGCAAAGAAAACAGTTCCGATAAGAATTGCAAGCTGATCTGGCGGGAATCCCATCGCACCTCCCACAATAAGGGGGATACTAACAGTAGCCCCAAACATCGTAAGATAATGCTGGAAACCCAAGAAAAATGATAAAGTCCAGCGTGGTTTGCTTCCTATGGGATAGAGCACCCACCCGGAAGATTCAATTTGTTCGTTTGCCATTTAAAACCTCCTTTAATTTTTAATCTTTTAGAACCTTTTCGAGTTTTTTTCCTTTTGCACCCCCTAACTTCTTTTTAGGCAAAATTTAACTAGGAATATGTTCATATACTGCTCTTAACTTAATATACAATATTCATCACTAAGACCTCATTTTACATTAATATAACTTCATTTTTTTTTAAGTCAAGTTCTTGCATGAGTTACCTATATTTAAATGATATATATTATTTCAAAAAAAATCTATAGAGGACAAACACCGAAAACTCCTATAATCTCTCTAACAATACATGAAACAGGATAATCTATAAATCTTGAGTTGAGCCCTTAATATCTTCAAATAATAAATTAAGCTGGTTGTTCGGGAATTTTTTCTTCATTTTGACACATCAAACGATTCTACAGTAAGCGCCACACTTCTTGATAATGCAATAGTTTTTAAGCTGAATACTCATTTTTCTTTTTAAAAACTTTAAGATATCCATCCCGTTATTCACAGTTTTGAAGTATTTACCAATGATTTTATGATCAAGAAAAATAAAGTTAGTTCACGTAAAAGAATAAAATTTTATTGCTGCTCATCAACTATCTTGACTATTTTATTAATATAAGATAGTATTTATATTAATACAGAATCAAGGAGAATAAAATGAAAATAAAAACAATAATAGATATAACAAAAGCAGAAACTCTTCAGAAAAACGGCACCACAGACATCGATATTAAATATGCATTTGCTGCAGATTTGATGAGCGATACATTATTTATTATAAGTAGAGAAGAAGAACCGGTACTGCTTATTTCAGGAATTACAGACCAATCTGTTGTAAGAACTGCTATAATACTTGACATTCCTGCTGTGCTCGTCGTAAGAGGCAAAACAGTTCCTCAAAAAACGATCGAGCTTGCAAAGGAAAATAATATTATAATGCTTAGAACCCATTATATAATGTTTGTAACTTGCGGACTTCTCTATAAAGAAGGGTTAAAAGGAGCTCCATGGCAGAAAAGATAAAAATATTTCAATTTCCCATAAAAGGTAGCGATTTTGACCATATTGGTAATGCAACAATTGAGACACGAAAATTAGTTAAAATTGCTTTCGAAAAAGAAGAGTGTTTCAAAAATACATCATTTTCTGATAGCAATAGAGATTTTTTAAGGAGATTTGGTATATGCGCATACGAAGCAGAAGCAAATGTAATTATACATGCTCATTACGGATTATTTAAAACAATTCTCTGTTGCAAAAAAATCAAGGGAGAGGTAATAGATAGGGGGCCGGGAATTCCGTCCATTTTAAACGCGCTTACACCTGGATTTTCAACTGCATCTGAGACTGCAAAATCCTTGGGGTTCGGCGCAGGCGTAGGTCTAAATAATATTCAAAAGATAGCCGATTTTACCATGCTACACTCAGAAAAAGGAAAGGGTACATCACTTCAATTTGAAGTATGGAAAGCAAAAGACAACGAAATAGGGAGAATAGCAATGAAAATAAAACAAATTATCAAGGTTTTAAAACTTGAATTAGTTACAAAAAATGTAGACATGGAAAAAGAGGTAAAATCTGCATATTCATGCGACCTGTTAAGTAATGTGCTTGCAAAAGCAGGAAATGAGTCCACATGGCTCACTGTGCAAACAAATATCAATATAATAGGCGTTGCAACAATTAAAAGAATACCAATTATTATAATTGCTGAGAACAGCACGATACCCAGGCAAACTATTGTAAAAGCAGAAGAAAATGGAATAATCATAGCAAAAGGAAAGGAAGATACTTTTACAATTTCAGGCAAATTGTACGAGCTTTTCCAAAAAGAGTAACTTATCATAACATATACGATTTAACAAATTATTTCTGAAGTTAGGTACAATGTTTGTAGTGATAAATGGAATATTCTTCAGAGGATAAAATCTCCAACTAAAAAATAGAGAGAACTAATCTTTTAAAAAACTAAAATACACAGCAAAAAACTCTTTCAAAGAAAAACTTACTATATATCTGGTTTATCCAAGCAAATCTTTTAAACTATGAATTTTTATCCCCTGATACGATGTAATCTTGGGGAAATCCGATACCACAACATCCTTTGCTTTTATCTTTTTAGCAATAAGTACAGCTTCTGCTGTGCTTATTTTAGAAGCAATTCTATGCGCAAGGTCGTCTATAAAATTTATTTCTATCGAAGTTAGGGCAATAACCCCTATTCTATATTTCATTTTAATGTCTTCCTCTAATTGCGATTGAGCAGATACTGAAACAAATGCCTGGTTCAAATATTCAGTTTTTCTCAATTTTAGCAACTCTAATAATGAATCAGCATCCATCACAACACCACTTTTAAAAACTGGTGGGAGAGGAGGAATTTTTTCTTGTTGAGGTTCTTTGGCGGTTTTTTCCTCTTCTTTGCCAATCTTTTCAGGAGCTATAGGCCCTTTTGCTTGCTCTTCCTCAGTTTCCAGTGACTCCTGCTCCAAGGATTCACGCTTCACCTTCTCAAGTAAAAGATCAAGCGAACTTTTTGTTTCTTCCGAAACCTCTTCCTTTCTTTCTTCAGCTGGAATGGCTTTCTCCTTAGGAGCAGAAGGCTCCTTTTCTTCTCCTTTCAGGCTTGTCTCTGTGTCGCGCTTTTCGGGTTTCTCTTTTTCCTCCGTTTCTAACTTTTCCTTAATCTCATTTACTGTCTCTTTCGGCAATTCAGTTTCTTTTTCTGTTTCTAAAGGTTTTACATTCAATTCTTCTGCTTCTACCCCTTTTTCTTTATCAGATGGAGAGATTACCTCTTTTGTTTCATTAATCTTTCCGGGAATTTGCTCAACAACTATTTTCTCAACCTGCTCCTTTTTCTCTAATGGTTTTTTTGCTTCTTCCTTTGAAACGGGAGGAATAGGTTCTTTTATTTCCGAGGGCTCAACTTGTTTTTGCGCTTTGCTTTTTAAATCAATTTTCTCAACTCTCTTTTGCCCATAAGGAACCTTTGCTCCATACGGCGCTTTACTCTTCCCTGGCTTTGCAGCAGCCTCTTCTTTCCCAGTCTTTTCAGGAACAGAAATTGTCTTTGTCTTTTTATCAACTTCATAATCAATTTTAACCGCTTCTTTTTCTTCCAATACTTTCACATTAAAAGAAGGTATTTTCCTTTGTGATTCTTCCAGTTTAATAGTGGGAAGCGGCTTTTTCCGTTTTCTCTTTGGAATGAACAAAAGAATGACCAATGCCAAAAGAATATAAAAAAGAATCATAGCAAGTGTGTCTGTGCCAATATCAGGTAAATAAGCATGAATATAGGGATATATTAATTCAGCTGCAGGAAGAAAAAATTCAACAATTTTTTCCGAAAGATTTTCGAAAAATGGGATTATACTTTTATAAAACTCTTGCATTGTATTTGAAACATCTTCTAACAATCCAGAATTAATAGCAGAAGAAAGAACAAGAGTGTTTGCTGAAGAATCCACTGCTCTATTAGAAAAACTGCTAAGAATCTCCTTGGTTTCAAGCAATACGGAACCGTCTAGATACACGTTACTGTATATTAAACTAAACATAATCACTATGGCTATCACACTGTACATAAATTTCCGCATTTCTTGCCTCCTTTTCTATTATATCAATTATAAAAAATAATTTCAATTTAATTTTCGCTAGTTTTCTTTTTAAAATCTTCTAAAACCTTTTTAATTTTTTCCGTAGTTGCTGCACCTCCTACAATACAAACATCTACGGGAGCTTGTGCTTCGCCTATTGCCTCCGCACAAGGATGACACCCAGGAAAACCACAAGCCCCACATTCTCCATGAGGTAAAACTTCATAAATTGCTTTAAATAACGGATTTTCCTCTACCTTATATTTCTCCGCAAAATAGCCAAGTAAGGCACCGAAAAAAGCACCAAAACCGCCAACCGTAACTACAGAAATAATAAAAGTTTTCATCTCATACCCCTCATTTTATCATCCCCTGAAATCCCATAAACGCAAGAGCAACAATCCCTGATACCATATAAGCAATAGCCTTGCCTTTGAAAAAATCAGGAAGTTCTGAATTTCGCAAACGCTCTCTTATGCCAGCAAGAATTAACATAGCTATAAAATAGCCGATTGCTGCGCCAACCGCCTCAACAATTGACTCCACAAAATCAAAACCTTGAAGAGAATTGATAAAAGTAACTCCCAATATAAGACAATTAGTTGCAATAAGTGGAAGATATATGCCCATTGCCTTATATAAATGAGGAGACATTTTTCTAATATAAATCTCTACAAGCCCAACTAGTGACCCGATTACAAGTATAAACGACACAATCTGGAGGAATGGCTGAAGATGAAATGGAATCAGTATCCAACGATCAATAATCCATGTCACAGCAGCAGCAAGCACTGTCACAAATGTCACTGCATACCCCATACCAATAGAAGCATGCATATTATCCGTAAGACCTATATACGAACATAAGCCAAGAAATTGCAACAACACAATATTATTTATAAAAGCTGAAGCAACAAAAATTTTGCCGAGGTTTGCAAGATAGCTCATTTTTTAACCTTCCTTTTCCTTAGAGTAAACTCAAGCCATCCTACAAGTACGCCTAAAATAAGAAATCCGGCAGGTGGAAGAATCATAACAAGTGCAGGGCTATATGATGCAGGAAATACTCTAAAACCTGCTATAGTACCGTTACCAAACACTTCCCTAACAGCAGCCATCACAATAATTACCCAACCATAACCAATACTCATTCCAATGCCGTCAAAAATAGAATCTACAATAGAATTTTGATAAGAAAATGCCTCTGCTCTTCCAATGATAATACAATTTACAACAACAAGAAAAATATAAAGTTTGATTGCTTCATAAATTGAGTTAAAATACGCTCTGGAGAGAAGTGTAGCAATTGTTGTAAAAGTAGCAATAACCACGACAAATATAGGGACCCTGATATCTCCAGGAATAACCTTTCTTAATAAAGAAATGATAATTTCTGAAAATATGAGAACAAAACTAAAAACAAATGTCATCAGTAAAGCATTTTGCACAGAATTAGTTACAGCAACAACTGAGCATAGTCCAATAGCAAGAATAAGTATTGGATTTGCTGGAGTAATTCCGTTCCAAACAATTCTCCAATATTTTTTCATTCCGACCCTTCCTTTTCTTTAAAATAATTATGTGCAACTCTCCCGGCTGCTTTTACTCCATTTGCAACAGCAGCAGAGGTAATTGTAGCTCCTGTAATGGCAATGACGTCTTCCTTGGGCACAAAATTATCAGAAATTTTCTTCCCCTTAAATTGACCAAGGAATGTTATTTTATTTTCTTTTTCCACATAATAGTCAGAGTTAGAAGCATTTGCACCAAGTCCTGGAGTTTCAAGACTTTCCAAAATTTTAACCCCACTTACAGTTCCATCTTTTTTTATTCCAACAAGCAATTTAATCGGAGCCTGACTGCCAGGAGAAGTTGCTTGCAATACTAATCCAACAATTTCCTCGTTAAACTTAACAATATATGCATCGTTAATTTGTACAACTGAATCAGACAATTCAAGCTCTTCATCTAACCTTTCAAATTGATAATCTCCAGGGAAAACTTCAGAAAGCCCTATCTGCAATGTCTTTGCATCCTGTGCACTTATAACCGGTCCAGTGACCTTATAAACAGCTGCCAGAGCACCGCCCGATATCGCACCTATAATACCAAGTATCAATGTTAATTTTAGTATTTTATTCATATGCTCATCCTTCTCTTTTGGGAGCAAAGTGACCATATACCCTTGGAAGCATTTTATCAAAAAATGGCACAAAGCAATTCATAATTAATATTGAAAACATAACTCCTTCAGGAGAAGCGCCAAACTGTCTGAAAATAACTGTCAGAACTCCTAATGAAATGCCATACCATAATCTTCCCTTAATAGTAATAGGAGAAGAGCTATAATCTGTTGCCATAAAAAATGCGCCAAGAAACAGGCCACCTGAGAGAATAGAAAAAATAGGGTCTCTATTAAAAACAGCGGAGAGGATAAAAACTGTTCCTATGAAACCAGCAGGAATACGCCAATCAATAATCTTTTTTGCAATAAGAGCAATTCCGCCTATAAGTAAAAGTAGCGCAGATGTTTCGCCAATCGAACCAGCTACATTGCCTAGAAAAAGGGATTTATACATAATTAACCTTGAACCATCAAACATTGTAAGTAACTCAGAAAATCCCTTCAATTTTATAATATTAAGTGGAGTAGCCGTTGTAATTGCATTTGTGGGAGGAAAAACGCTTTGCGTAAAAGGTTTTACCCATATCGTCATATATGTAGGCCAAGAAATCATAAGGAATGCTCTTCCAACAAGTGCCGGGTTAAATGGATTAGAACCTATGCCACCAAAAATCCATTTTCCAAGTATTATTGCTACAAAAGCACCGACTGCTACCATCCAGTACGGCGAAGACGGTGGAAGAGTTAGTGCCAGGAGTAATCCTGTAGCTGCAGCAGATAAATCATATACTGTCGCCTTTTTCCTGAAAATCAAGCAACTTAGATACTCGGCAACAATTGCAGACAAAATAGAAACTATGATAACGCCTAATGTATGTCCAATTCCAAAAAAATACAGTCCTGCTATTGTGGCAGGCATAAGAGCAATCAAAACCCCTCTCATAATGAGAGAAACCTTTGCTTTATCGCGAATGTGCGGGGAGGATGTTACAATAAGATCAACAAAATTTTCATCCATTAACTTTTTCTCCTTCGTCTAATTTTTCCTTCGCTTCTTGCGCTTTTTTTTCTTTTAATGCTTTTATTTTTTCAAATGCAGCTTGCTTTGCTGCTTCAATCTTTCTCTGTTTGAGAATTTTCTGTTTAGCATTTCTCACATTTTCCGTGAGATGCCTCTTTGAAGGACAGACATATGAACAAACTCCGCATTCAATACAATCAGTTGCATTTAATGTCTCTGTCAGTTTTATGGCCTCTCTCCGCCAGGCATGATCAATAAGAAGGGGCATAAGCCCAGTAGGACACCAGTCTACACAACGCGAACATCGTATGCAAGGCATCTCATCTTGTGGTGCCATTTCAAGCACTTCTTCTCCAAAAAATAAAATTCCAGACGTGCCTTTCGTCACTGGTACTTCTATTGTAGGTTGGGCGATTCCCATCATAGGACCACCAAAAATAAGCTTCCGTAATTTTTTAGTAAGCCCTCCTGTTTGTTGTATTATATCTGTCACAGTAGTACCTATTCTGATAGTATAATTTCCAGGTCTTTTAATTGCAGAACCTGAAACAGTAACACCTCGTTCGATCAGTGGCTTTCCTTCAAATACTGCTTCAGAAATAGCTTTTAGTGTGCCAACGTTCTGCACTATTACACCTACTTCAAGAGGCAGTTTTTCAGCAGGAACTTCTTTTCTGAGTACTGCTTTAATAATCTGTTTTTCGCCTCCCTGAGGATATTTTGTTTTTACCAAAACCACTTCAATATTATCAAGTTCTCTTTTTTTTACATTCTCTTCAAGCAGTACTGCGGCATCCTTCTTATTGGTTTCGATTGCAATAATACCATGCTTTGCCCCCGTAATTTTCATTTCAACAAGGAGTCCCTTAATAATTTTTTCCGGGTATTCCATCATCACCCTGTAGTCTGTTGTAAGATACGGTTCACATTCAGCACCATTCGCAACAATAACATCAATGACTTTATCTTTAGGAGGGGAAAGTTTGACTGCAGTAGGAAATGTTGCACCACCCATACCTACTATACCTTTATCTCGTATATTTTTGATAAGATCTTCCTTTGATGAAGATTCTAAAGATTCGATGCCTTTTAGATCACTAACCCATTCCTCTTTAAAATCGTTTTTGATGATAACGCTCTGCACTTTTGTTCCTAAAGGAAATGGCCTCAATTCTATAGCAACAACTTCGCCCGATATGGTAGCATGCACAGGAGCAGAAACAAACGCATTTGCACTCCCTATTATCTGACCAATTTTTACATGGTCTCCTACTTTAATAATAGGGATATTTGGCGCCCCAATATGCTGGCTCAACGGGATAACCGCAATAGCAGGTGGGGCTAAGGGGACAAACGGAGAATCTTTCGTCAGTTTATTTTCTTCAGGATGCGCTCCACCTGTCTTGAATGTAAATTCCTTCATTGTTCACTCACTTCTCATCAAAAATATGCCCACAATATGGACATATTTTTGCGTCTTTATCTACCCTTTTTTTACACTCATCACAATATTTCTTTAACTGCGTAAAACATTTGGGGCAGTACATATAATCCGCACTAACTTCTTCTCCACATACCGGACATTTCTGTATTTCCTTACTCACCATTAACTCATAATAATTTCTCTGCAGTTGCATTAATTCCTTGTTTAATTTTTCTTCCTCAAGTTCCTCTTTTGTATAAGATGAGCGCACTATCATATAAAAAAGAAAAGGCAATATCCCACCAAAGAGAATTGTACATATAGTCCACAAAAGGTTTTTCCCGCCACGAAGACTGCTATCACGATAAACATAAAATGCAAGAACGAATATGACAACAAGTGATCCTAATAAGAAAATCCCAAAATCAAGAGCACTTATCCATGGAAAACTTCCTCTTAAAAGATTCATTATATAGTTCATATGCCAAAATTATAACAAGTTTTTTGAAAAAACAAAATAATTCATCAATTTTCTTATATAGGCAATAAGATATAACGATCCCGTAACACAGAGCAATCCATCGTTGCCAACATTTTTTTTTGCAAAAGCAAATGCTTTCCTTGGGTTTTTTTCCACTATAATTTTATCCTTCGGAATATATTTCCGAGCAATACTATTTAATTTTTCAACCTCAAGCCTCCTTGAATAGGAATTTGGTGTCTCGGTTAAAACAAACATTTCCCCAACAGACGCAAGAACAGAAAGTGTATCCTCTATATTCTTATCCTTTAACATCGAAAAAAGGAAAACAATTCGTTCGTTAAAAATATTCTTTAGGGATCGTACAAGTGCTTCGGAAGAAGCTCTATTGTGTGCTCCATCAAGAACAATGAAAGGATTTTCACTTACAATCTCTAATCTCCCTGGCCAGAAACTTTTAGCCAATCCATTATATATATCCTTCTCGTTTATCCCATATCCCATATCTTTAAGCAAAAGCACAGTCTGTATTGCAGTAGATGCATTTTCTGCTTGATGGTAACCAATCAATGGAATAACAAGTTCTTTAAAATGCTTTTGAAAGATTGGAGAGTGAAAATCGAAAACAACGCCTTTATCATTTTCTTTTACATCAGAAATAAAATAATCTTTTTCATATTCAAAACACTGTACCTTATTTCTTGAAGCCTCATTCGCAAGAATTTCAGAAACTGCTTTTTCCTGTCTTCCAATAACCAGAGGGACTCCCTTTTTAATAATGCCTGATTTTTCCATAGCAATCTCTTTGAGCGAATTTCCTAAAAACTTTTGATGATCAAAACTTATCTCGGTTATAATAGAAACAAGCGGATTTTTAATGATATTTGTAGCATCAAGTCTTCCCCCCATTCCTACTTCATATAAAGCCATATCAACTCTCTTTTCTAAAAAATAAATAAAAGATGCAATTGTGAAAGTCTCAAATGTAGAAGGCGTATTTTCCACAGAAATTATCTTATAGATTTTTCTCAGGTTATCTAAGATAAGAGAAAACTCATAAGGTGTTATGAGATGCCCATTTACAGAAATCCTTTCGTTAGTATTAATTAAAGATGGCGATGTAAATGCTCCTACTCTCAATTTTTCTCTCAAAATAAATGAAAGAAAAGAGAGAGTAGAACCTTTTCCTTTCGTGCCCGCAATATGAACAGTTTTTAGTAAATCTTGAGGATTACCTATCCCTCCAAGAATGTTTTCCATTCTATCAAAACCAAATTGCAACCATATTTTTTTATTTCTGTTTAAACAATATGTATAATCTAAAGAGCGTGAATAAGAAAACATCTATGCCTCTAAATCTTTAAGATGCTCCAATATTAAAACATACTCTCTTCCTGCTTCTTCCAGTCTATCCCTGTCCTTTTTTATTACTTCTGGCGGTGCTTTCTTAAGATAAGATTCATTGTATAATCTTCCTGTGATTTTTTTCCTCTCGGTTCCTAAAGATTCAAGTTTTTCGTTAAGACGTTTCTTTTCTTTCTCAACATCGATCTCAGTAGCAACATGTAAATATAATGTTGTTCCAGACACAACACTTTTTACAGTTCGAGATGGCTTAGAGTTTGTAAATCCTATATCACTCAAAAAAGCAATCTGCATAATTTTTGTTTTTTCTTGTAAAAGAAGTTTTTTTTGTTCATCATCCTCTGTCCTAAAGGAAACTTTAATCAACCGAGTAGTTGGAATATCAAATTCTGCCTTCAGATTTCTAATGCTTCTTACAGCAGAAAAGATGAACTCTGCCTTTTCCTCTGACTCCTTATCAATTTTCCCCTCGTCATAATCAGGAAAATCCGCTACAATAAGAGCTTTTTCTCTATGCGGAAGATAAGAGAATATTTCTTCTGTAACAAACGGAATAAAAGGATGAAGCATCTTCAAAATTTTATTCAATGCATCCCACAAAAGAAACTGTGCTTCTTCTTTCCTTACTTTATCATTGCCATAAAGACGAATTTTACAAATCTCTATATACCAGTCACAGAATTCTTTCCAGACAAAATCATATAATTCTCTAGAAGCCTCGCCTAACTCGTACCGAGAAAGAAGCTCTGCTTGTCGTTTAAGAACACGGTTCAGCTTACTTTGCAGCCATATATCCTCAAGTTCCAAATGAATATTCTTACTATCAAATTTAAGCGGATCAAATTCTTCTAAGTTCATGACAACAAATCTAGATGCATTCCATACTTTATTCACAAAATTTCTACTTGCAGTGAGTTTTTCATCAGAAAGATTTATATCTTGTCCACCTGTTGTACTGAGATAAGCCATTGTAAAACGCAGTGCATCTGTACCATATTTATTAATTATATCTATAGGATCTATGTTGTTTTCCAAAGACTTGCTCATTTTTTTCCCTTTTTCATCCCTTACTAAACCGTGAAGCAAAACAGTGTCAAAAGGTTTATTTCCCATAAATATTAAACCACTCATAATCATTCTTGCCACCCAGAAAAAAAGGATATCGTATCCGGTAACAAGCAACGTAGTCGGGTAATAATAATTTAAGTTAATAGTTTTTCCCGGCCAACCCAATGTCGCAAAAGGCCACAAGGCAGCAGAAAACCATGTATCCAGCACATCTTCATCTTGAACAATATTAGCGCTCTCACACTTTGTACATTTTTTTACCTCTTCTCTTGATACAATTACTTCACCACAATCCTTGCAATAATACGCAGGAATTCGATGACCCCACCAAAGCTGTCTACTTATACACCAATCTCTTATGTTATTCAGCCAGTCATAATAAACTTTTTCCCACTTGGATGGAGTAATTTTTATGTTTCCATTTTTCACTGCCTGTAATGCTTTATCTGCAGCCATCCCCATTTTAATAAACCACTGCTTTGAAAGAATAGGTTCCACAATAGTGTCGCAGCGTTGACAATGTCCCACAGAGTTTTTGTAGCCCTCTTCTTTTACAAGGTAGCCAGCATCTTTCAAATCTTTTATTAAGACGTTTCTGCATTCCATCACTGTAAGACCTAAATATTTATCAGGTACATTGAACATCTTTCCTTCCCCATTTATGATATTAACAAATGGAAGATCATGCCTTTTGGCGATTTCAAAATCATCAGTAGAGTGAGAAGGAGTAACTTTTACAGCACCTGTACCAAATTCTTTGTTCACCTCTTTATCACTCACAATAGGAATCTCTCTACCAACTAAAGGAAGTATAATTGTTTTGCTAACAAGTTTTTTATATCTATTATCATCGGGAGACACAGCAACTGCAGTATCCCCTAACATTGTCTCGGGTCGTGTTGTAGCAACAACAATTCCATTATCAGCATCTTCCTTCAATGGATATTTAATATAATATAACTTACTTTTTGAAGTTTCATACTCGACTTCGATGTCAGAAAGTGCCGTATGGCAGTGAGGACACCAATTTATAATTCTCTCGCCTCTGTAAAGTAGGCCTTTTTCATAATACCAGACAAACGCCTCTTTAACAGCTTCTTTATATCTGTCATCCAGTGTAAAACGCAGTTTGCTCCAATCTGCAGAAACTCCCAATCTCTTTAACTGTGTAAGAATAGTTCCCCCATATTTTTCCTTCCATTTCCAAATTTCCTCCACAAATTTATCTCGTCCAAGATCGCTTTTCTTGATACCTTTTGCAAGCAATTCCCTTTCGACAACTGCCTGGGTCGCAATACCAGCATGATCCATTCCTGGAAGCCAAAGTGTTTCCTTACTATTCATTCTGTTAAAACGAACACAAATATCTTGAATAGTAAAATTTAATGCATGCCCTGTATGAAGCCTACCAGTTATATTCGGAGGAGGCATCATTATCACAAAAGGAATTTTGTCAGGATTGGGGGTAGAACAAAAAAATTTATTTTCTTCCCAAAATTTATATATTCGCTCTTCTACTTTGCCAGGCACATAAGCTTTATCCATATCTACCATAATAATCTCCTCACAAACTTAAGCAAGAAACAGGCCCAACAACCCATTCTCTTCTTTTTTTCGTATAAGCAAGATATTGTCTAATTTCTGTAAAAAAATCTCCCCTGTATTGTTTATCTGTCCTTTAATAAAATGTCCGCCAATGAGTTTGTGATCCTTAAGAGCTAGTGCGGTGTGAAGATGAATAATTGGATCTCCATCATTCTCCGTTGTGCTAATATTTCCTTGCAAAGAAACAAGTTCGACAGGATCTTTAATGCTCTTTGTAAGATATTCATTCCCATCCCAGTAACCTATCTCTACATTTCGCAACATACCTATCCCGTTCAATATAATGCCAGATTCAACTTTGTAGTTCTTGCACACAGTTTTCAAGGATTCCAATAAATCTTCTCCATCTTGTAATCTCACGCCAAGCATTACTTTACCTTCTTTTATAATCATGATGCCTCCTAACTCATTTACTTCATATATTATATTTTTTGCTTATCTATTATATAGATATATAGTATGAAGTCAATTTGAGAACCGCATTAAATTATTTATAGTAATATTCTACAGTGGTTTAACTTGTATTCCAGGGCCTTTCAAAATAAATAGGCTTGACTTGTATCAAAAGTTGAGTAGAATATGATTGCATATGGACGGGCCCGTAGCTCAACGGCGGAGCAGTTGGCTCATAACCAATTGGTTCCTGGTTCGAATCCAGGCGGGCCCACCATTTAGACGGAGGTTGTTAATGTACATAAAAATGCTTTGGGATTTTGAACAAAAAGAAAAAAAGGTAAAAAATAAAGAACACCGCATTGAAGAAATTGGAACAGAAGTTCAAATTTTAAACGAAATAAGCAAGTTAGAAGAGGAGATAAAAGCAATTAAATCTGCAAAAGATGGATTCCTCAAGCGGAAAAATGAGATTGAAATAGAAGTAGAAGAAAACGAATCCCAATTAGAACACGTTTCCTCATTGATAAAAGGAAATAAATTAAAGACAAGTAAAGAGCTAAAAACAGCAAAAAAAACAGAAGAGTCGCTTATTGCAAAGCAAAATGAATTAAAAAAGAATTTAGAGTTCATGACTACTGAAATAAGTGAGAAAGATGAGCTTGTTGAAGAACTTGGTAAAAAAATTGAAAAAATGAAAGAAACAATTGTGCAGATGAAAAAAGAGCGAAAAAAGCTTGAAAAAGAATTAAAATCAGAAGTAAAAATATTGAATGAAGAATTTGTAAAACTAAAAGAGGTAATTCCACAAATTATCATTCAAAAATATGAAATGATAAAAGAAAATTACCCTGAAGAAACAATTGCAACGACAGATCATGGATTTTGCAAAAATTGTGGAGTACAACTTCCCCTGGAAATAGCAGAAGAATTGAAAAAGGGAGAAGGGGATAAAATTATTCAGTGCGAAGTATGCGGAAAGATTTTATACTATCCTGAAGAACTAAAATAAATCCCTAAGTAAGGAAGATGATCGCAAGATGCATAATGCATCTTGAGGAAAGTCCGGACTTCATGGAGGTAAGGTGCCTGGGAAACCCAGGCAGGGGCGACCCTAGGGAAAGTGCCACAGAAAACAAACCGCTGAGAAATCAGTAAGGGTGAAAAGGTAGCGTAAGAGACTACCGCCATCTTCAGTAATGAAGGTGGGCATGGTAAACCCCACCTGAAGCAAGGCCAAATAGGATGGTAGGACACCTCCACCAAAAACCATCGGGTTGGCTGCATAGATAAATGATCATCGCCTCTCTACGTGAGGGGACAGAATCCGGCTTATTCCTTGCTTAGGGATTTTTTTTAAATATTAGATAATGTTATACTTATAACAATGATGAAAATATACCACACACCTGTTTTAATAAATGAAGTTATAGACCTTCTCGACATTAGGAAAGAAGACATCGTTATAGATTGCACCGTAGGAGAAGGCGGACATAGCGAGAAAATTCTCTCGCTTGTCAATAAATTTGGACATTTATATGGCATAGACAGAGATAAAGAAGCTTTAGATACAGCAAAAAAAAGACTATCTTTGATTGGAACCAATTTCACTCTAATACATGGCAATTTCGCTAATCTACTAAATATTGCAAAAGAGCATAACATCGCTAGAGTAAATAAAATAATTGTTGATTTAGGAATCTCTTCATTACAAATAGAAATAGAAGAAAGAGGTTTTAGCTTTAAAAGAGAAGGTCCCTTGGATATGAGGATGAATCGAGAGGAAAGAACAACAGCACTAGAAATAATAAATAGCTTTCCTGAATGTGAAATAGCCGACATAATATATAAATATGGAGAAGAACGGTTCTCAAGAAAAATAGCAAAAAAAATTGTAAATTACAGGAAATCGAAAACGATAAAAACGACAACAGAACTTGCAGAAATAATAAAAAAAGCGTACCCGCATAAGTGGCAGAAAATCCACCCTGCTACCAGGACATTTCAAGCCCTAAGGATTGAAGTCAACAAAGAACTGGAAAATCTTGAAAAGTTTTTAGAAAGCTTCCCGCAAATCTTAGCTAAAAATGGACGAATTGCAATTATCTCGTACCACTCTCTAGAAGACAGACCTATAAAAACATATTTCAAGCAGAATGAGAAGCTCCATATTCTTAACAAAAAAGTAATAAAACCGACACCTGAAGAAATATCTCAAAATCCTCGATCGAGAAGCGCAAAGCTAAGAGGAGCTGAAAAATTATGAAAAGATATTTATTACTTGTATTTATAGTTCTTTTACTTTTGGCATTATACGGGACAACTTACTTAAAAACAATCAGATTAGAGAAATTAAAAGAAACGCTTGGCGCCCAAGTATCTGTTTTGCAGTCAAAAAATGAGGATCTTAACGTAAAACTTCTCGACAAAAGTTCACCGCTTGAAATTGATAAATTAGCACGTGGAAAATATGAGATGAAAGAGCCTGACTCTTTTTATATAATAGAAATTAATGCTAATGGAAAATAAGGAAGAAAAATTCATTCAAAAGCTGTCTCTTTTATTTCTCATTATTGTGTTTCTTTTTGGAGCAATATTCATAAAACATTTATTTATGGGAGTGATAAACAGGGAGGCATATATTGCAGAAATTGGTTCTCAGCTTGATTTTGGCACCATATTGATTAAAGCAGAAAGGGGAGAAATCGTAGATAGAAACAATGTACCTTTAGCTCTAAGCAAAGATACATGGGAATTAGATATAAACCCATCTGAGCTCAGTGAAGAAGATAAAAAATCTGCACTAAGTAAAATACCTAAAATATTGGAAATCGATGAGGGGAAATTTTATTCCCTTTTGAAAGATCAGTCTGTATACGTAAGAATCAGCACTTCACTTGATGATGAGCAAAAAAATGCAATTAAATCTCTCAATATAAAAAATGGCGTAGCAATTACGCCTACAAAAAAAAGGGTCTACCCGTATAATTCGTTAGCGTCAAACCTCATTGGATTTATAGGAACAGATGAACAAGGCCTGAGTGGACT
This sequence comes from Caldiserica bacterium UBA646, assembly GCA_002299965.1. Lineage (GTDB taxonomy): Bacteria > Caldisericota > Caldisericia > Caldisericales > Caldisericaceae > UBA646. The sequence continues at coordinate 41,118 of DBOM01000062.1, forward strand.
AGAATACAAATTTGACAGTTATCTAAAAGGAATTGATGGAAGCCTATATTTCCCGTCAAATTCAAATAAGCCAATACTCCCAGGCTACTCAACATTTGCAATAGATTCCCAAAAAGGCAATACGGTGCAACTGACTATAGATGTTAATATACAATACCAAATTGAAAAAAATCTCGTAGAGACTATCCAGGAAACAAACGCAAAAAGTGGAGTTGTAATTGTAATGAACCCCAAAACAGGAGAAATCTTGGGCATGGCATCATATCCTAATTTTAACCCAAATAATCTTGCTGAAATAAACAATAACAATGTGATAAATAGAGCAATCCAGATAAATTATGAGCCTGGCTCCGTACTAAAACCAATAATTGCTGCAGCAGCTTTAGAAGAAGAAACACTCCGCACGGATGAAGATTTTTATTGCAAAGGATACCTAAACGTAAAAGATAGAGTCCTGCACTGCTGGCAAACTCACGGAGAAGAACATGGGTTAAACGAAATTATGAGAAATTCCTGCGATGTAGCCTTTATAGAAATAGGCCTCAATTTAGGAAAAACCAAATTATATAATTACTTGACAAAATTTGGGTTTGGTAGACCTACAAATATCGAACTGCCCGGAGAAGAAAAAGGAATTCTGGCTGACGTAGAAAATGTAGGAGATGTAGAACTTGCAACAATGTCCTTTGGACAAGGTATAGCAGTAACGCCAATGCAGTTAATCACAGCTTTTTCCGCAATCGCAAACAATGGAATAGAAATGAAACCTACTATAATTAAAAAAATAACAGACCATAATAACAATGTAATTTATAATTTTTCACCGACAGCAAAAAAAACGGTACTTTCCCCAAAAGTTGCAAATGAAGTAATGGATGCATTGGAGGCAGTAGTATCTGACAAGGGAGTACCACAGGCAAAAATAGAAGGATACGCAATAGCAGGGAAAACAGGAACAGCACAAAAACCCTCTCAAGATGGCGGATACTCGAATACTAAATTAATCTACAGTTTTTGTGGTATCGTACCCGCAAATGATCCTGAGGTCGTAATCCTCACAATAATCGAAGAGACAGAAGAACCCGGTTATTCCCTTTATATAGCAGCACCACTCTTTCAAAAAATTGCATCTTTTATTATAAAATATTTGAGGATACCTCAATGATGAATGGAAAACAAATAAAAAATTTATTCCCTTCCTTGCGCGTATATGGAAACACAGAGGTTCCCATCAAGAATATTCAAATTGATTCAAGAAAAATAAAAAAAGGAGATCTATTCGTTGCAATAAAAGGCATTACCTTTGATTCCCATAAAAAGATCAAAGAAGCAATCACAAAAGGAGCTATTGGAATAGTAACTGAAAAAAGTATAAAATATTCACCTGATATGCTAATTATTGAAACAGATAATTCTCGAAAAGCCTATGCCTTATTGTCTAGCGCTTTTTTCGGATTTCCGTCCCGGAAGCTAAAATTAATAGGAATTACAGGGACAAGCGGCAAAACAACAACGGCGTATCTACTTTATAGGCTTTTCAATAATGTTGGCATAAAATCCGGATTTATTGGCACAATAGGAGAGGGAATGGGCGATAAATTTGTCAGAAAAGAGTCCTTTCCGCCTACTACACCAGATGCATTTCCGCTGAATAGATTTCTATACAAGGCAGTAAAGGAAAATGTTAAATACGTCTTTATGGAAGTTTCTTCATTTTCTATTCTGCACCATCGCATCGAAGGATTAACTTTTTATAATAAAATCCTCACTTTTTTAGGAGAAGACCATCTAGATATTCATAAGACACTAGAAAATTATATTCAAACAAAAGTATCCTTTTTTGACAACTATAAAGGAAAAATATTTTTAAACGCAGATACTCCTTTTTATGAAAAATTAAAAAAAATATCAATTAACCCCGTGCTCTTCGGAATAATAAACAAAGCAAACTACAAAGCTTTTGTAGAGAAAGTTGGAATAGAAGAAACCAAATTTATCCTGCAGTACAGTGATAAGAAAAAAACATCTTTTTCTCTCAATATGGGAGGCGAATTTAATCTTTATAATTTTCTTGCTGTTTCGGCCTTTGCAATCGAAGAAGATATCAGCCTATCCGCACTTCAAAAATTTGCAAAAAACATCCCTACAATACCTGGGAGAATGAATATTATAAAAACGAAAAAAGGCATAATCATTGTTGATTTCGCACACAATCCTGCTGAAATAAAAAGAGTGCTATCATTTCTAAACAGCATCAAGAAGGGACACATTATTACGGTAATTGGCGCAGTTGGAGGATCAACTGAAAAGAAGAGCAGAGAAATAGGAAAAATAGCCTCGACCTTGAGCGATTTTGTTATTATAACCACAGATGACCCAAGAAGTAATGACCCGAAAAAAATTGCAAAAAATATACAAAAGGGGGCAAGCGACAACACAAAAATTATTTTAGACAGGAAAACAGCTATAAAAACAGCTATAAAAACGATGCAAAATAATGACATAATAGCTCTACTTGGCAGAGGACACGAAAATGAAATGCATTACAAAAACAAGACCGTCTATTTAAATGATTCAGAATATGCAAAAGAGGTTTTGAATGATAATCAAAACTGACGAAATCATCAATAATATAGCAGGAAACTGGGAAGGCAAATGGGTAAATGATTTTGCCCACTTTTCAATCGACAGCAGAAACATAAAAAGTGGAAGTTTTTTTGTTGCGCTGAAAGGTCAAAAAGTAGACGGCCATGATTTTATTCCTGACGCGATACAGCAGGGAGCAAAAGGTATTGCGACAGAAAAACCATATAATGACAATTTATTCAAAGATATTTTTGTATACAAAGTAGAGTCAACAAAAAACTTCCTTTTATCCGCCGGGGAATTAGCAAGGAAAAAACTCGGAAACAAAATTATAGGCATAACAGGGAGTGCCGGCAAAACCACAACAAAAGAAATGATAAGCCTTGTTCTTGCAAAAAAATTTAACATCGCGGCAACAAAAGGAAACGCAAACACAGAGATATCAATCCCTCTATTTCTTTTAAACGATACGAACGGAAATGAAGATTATCTTGTGGCAGAAATGGGAATCCAAAAAAGAGGGGATATGGACACGCTAAACAAAATCTTGCAGCCAAACATCGCCCTTTTGCTAAACATCGGAGATTCCCATTTAGAATTTTTAGAAAACAGAAAAGGCGTTGCGCAAGAAAAATTCAAACTAATACAGTTTGTTAAAGAAAACAATGGGAAAATAATACTCAACGGCGACGACCCTCTAATACAAAAATTAAGCAGCAAAATAAATGCACTATATTTCAGCACAAAGGAAAACGGAGAAGTAAGAGGCAACATAATAGAATCAACAGAACAACATATGAAAATAAAATTTTACTACAAAAACAAATGCTATGTCGATGAATTTCCGTTTTCTGGGATACACTTTTTATATGATATGCTGGCATCTTTGTCGCTTGGTATAATAGCAGGGATTCCTATAGATGAATCAATAGTAGTTTTAAAAACGTTCTCGCCAGCAAGAGGAAGGGGAACAAGTATCCCTCTTGTAAGAGGCATTACAATTATCGATGAAACATACAATTCAAATCCCATTTCGCTTGTAGCAAATCTTTCGCGGTTTACAAAACATAAGGCCCCTCTAATTATTATCGTTGGGGACATGCTCGAACTCGGGAAAAATGCAAAATTACTCCACAAAAAAACAGGAGAAAGTATATCGGAAGTAAAACCAAAATTATTAATAAGCATCGGTAAGTACGCCGAAGATGTTTTGTCAGGCGCCAAATTAAGCGGTGCCGAACGGGGAATTGCATTCACACGCATGGAAGAAGCCAAGGCATTTATAAAAGAATTGAAAATTTGCCAAAATTCTGTTATATTCATCAAAGGTTCAAGGGGTATGAAAATGGAAGAAATTATAGAAATACTCAAAGGAAGGTTTGGAAAATAAAAAATGGATAAAATGTTGCTATTATATATATTAATATCGTTCTTAGTGGCAATGCCTCTTTTTTTGATTGCAATACCGTGGCTTAAAAAAATAAAACTCGTTCAATCTCCCCGAGAAGAAGGACCAAAAGAACATAAAACAAAAAAGGGAACACCAACCGCCAGTGGGATTATCTTCCTGATTATTCCAGCACTGTTCCTCCCTTTCTACCATAATAAAACATTTTTATTTCTATACTTAGCTTTGCTTCTTAATGGGTTAATCGGGTTTATTGATGATTTTGCAAGTGCTAAAAAAAAGAAATCTGAAGGACTTAGCCCAAGAAAAAAATTTATTCTTCAAATCTTCGTATCCACACTGTTATTTATTATTGGAAAAGATTTAATCAGCACGACAGTGAGTATAAGAACATGGTCACTTCAAATGGAAAATATATCATATTTTATTTTATACCTGCTCATTATGGTTGGCTCGTCCAATGCGTTCAATCTCACAGATGGAATCGATGGTTTACTTGGAAGTTTGTCAATCCCGCTATTCTTTACGTTTATAATAATAGGAAATATAGCTACCAAAACAATTTCATCGATTATTATCGGGGCTCTTTTTGCTTACCTCTGGTTCAACAGGCCAAAAGCAGCTGTTTTTATGGGAGATACGGGGTCTTTAGCATTAGGAGGGCTCTTTGGGGCTATGGGTATCATAAATAATTCAGAACTGTTGCTTCCAATTATGGCTATAATCCCCGTCATAGAAACACTTTCGGTAATCATCCAGGTTTCTTACTTCAAACTAACTCACGGAAAAAGAGTTTTCAAAATGGCACCAATTCATCATCATTTTGAAAAATCTGGCTGGAGCGAATTAAAAATAGATTACAGATTCTTGCTAGTCACGCTTGTCGCGTGTATTTTCGCGGTAACAATTTTATGAGGACATAATGAAAAAAATACTAATTGTAGGAGCAAGAAAAAGTGGTATTTATGCAGCTCTGCTTGCAAAAAAACAAGGCTTTGAACCATTTGTTACAGAAAATAGTGATGGAAATGAATTTGAAGAATCTAAAATAATACTTCGCAAAAATAATATAGAGTTTGAATTTGGAACACATTCATTTGATAAAATTAAAAATTTCGAAATGGCAGTAATTTCACCAGGTGTTCCTTTGCAATCAAAAATAGTGAAAGAAATAGAACAATATCGTGTCCCATATATTGGAGAAATGGAGTTTGCATACAAAACGACACCAACTACTCAAATAATAAGCATAACAGGAACCAATGGAAAAAGCACTACAACAGCACTCACTGGCAACGTATTTAACTATGCACCTTTCAGCAGCGTAACAGGAGGAAATTTAGGTACTCCATATTCAGAACTTTTATTAAACAACCCAAACCCTGATATTGCTATACTCGAAACAAGCTGCTTTCAACTAGAAACAATAGAGGATTTTCATCCAAAAGTATCAGTATTTCTCAATTTTTCTGAAGATCACCTGAATAGGTACAAAGATATGGAAGAGTATCTAACATACAAAAAAAGAATTTTCAAAAATCAGACATCCGCAGATTTTGCTGTACTAAATGCCGATGCCTTTATATCAAAAAGATTAGAAAAAGATATAAACAGCAAGATATTCTACTTCAGCAGGATAAATCCTGTACAAAAAGGCATATTCCTACAAAACAACAAAATCATCTTTAAAAATGAAGAGAAAGAAGAAGAAATCGTAGGCATTGAATCCATTCGTCTCCTCGGAAAACATAACATCAGCAATGTTCTGGCATCTATTCTTTCTGCAAAACTTCTTAAAATAGATAATGCAACAATTAAAAAAGGCATAGAAACATTCGAAGGATTGCCGCATCGACTTGAAAAAGTCAGAGAATTAGAGGATATATTATATATAAACGATTCAAAAGCCACAACACCAGATTCCACGATACAGGCTTTGAATGCATTTCATAGTAAAATTATTCTTATCGCTGGGGGAAGCAGTAAAAATAACGATTTCACGGAGCTTGCAAGATTATTTCCAGACAAATTAAGAAAACTTGTCGTAATAGGTGAAACTGCTGCTGAAATAGCAAATAGTGCTATCGACCAGGGTTTTAATAATGTCGTGTTTGCATCAACATTAGAAAAAGCAGTAGAACTAGCAAAAAAAGTTGCCCATCAAGGAGACATTGTCCTACTTTCCCCGGCTTGTGCAAGTTTTGATATGTTTAAGGATTTTGAAGACAGAGGAGATAAATTTAAAAAAATTGTAAATAGCCTATGAATAAAGAACAAAAAACATCTAATATACGTGCATTGTTATTTTTTACATACGCTCTTGTCGGGATAGGATTGCTTATGAATTTTAGCATAAGCCCGTCTACATCAACCAGTCTATCCCTGACAATCTTCTACAAACAGCTCTTATATGTAGGTATCGGGACAACTTCTCTCATTTTGTTTTCATATTTTAATCATACAAAGCTTAAAGACATTTCCACTGTTTTATTTTTTCTTGTTTTGATATCTCTTTTCTTCACAACTGGAGAAACATCCAGAAGGTGGCTGTATGTAGGACTACCGTTTACAATTCAGCCCTCACAATATGCCTCTCTTGTTCTCTCAATACTTATTTCAAAAGTAGTTTCCACAAGATTAAAAGAAGATTATAACAAAAAAATATACATAATTCTTCTTGGAGTAGTAATTTTAATATCGGGACTCGTAATTATAGAACCAGATATGGGAAGTGGGATAATAATAATGCTGACATGCGGAGCATTATTATTGGTTAGTGGGATGAAGTTAATAGATTTCTGCATCATCTCTGTCCCTACAATAATATTGGGAGCCATAGCTATAATGAATAACCAAAGTTGGAAAGAAAGAATAGTTTTCTTCCTTAATCCCTATAGTGCCCCTGCAGGTGAAGGCTATCAGGCGCTCCAATCATTCAGAGCAATTGCAAGGGGCGGAATATTCGGCACAGGTTTTATGAGAAGCATGTTCAAATACGGGAAACTCCCAGAAAAAACAGCAGATTTTATATTCGCTATCACAGCGGAAGAATTTGGCATAATGGGATGTACTGTAATAATAGCCCTCTTTATTGCGCTGATATATACAGGATTCAAAATTGCAAAAAATACGGGAAGCACCTTTTCCAGATTATTAGCAGTAGGCATTACTCTAAGCATTGCACTTTCTGCCCTGGTAAATATATCAACAAATATAGGATTGCTTCCCGTTACTGGCATTACATTGCCATTCATAAGCTTCGGCGGCAACAGCATGTTAGCAAATCTTACCGGCATTGGTATTCTTATAAATATAGCAAAAAAGTGTGATGAGTAAGATGAAAATACTTATTGCGGGTGGAGGGACAGGAGGCCATATTTATCCAGTTGTTTCAATCGCAAAAACATTTATAAAAAACGGAGATAAAGTTGTTCTCGTTGGAAGAAAAAATAGTGAAGAAGAAAATATATATAAATCACATAAACTTTATACAAGAACAATGGAATCTGCTGCGCTCGAATTTAGCCCGAAAAAGTTTATAAAATTTGTACACAAAGCAAGTGTAGGAATAAAAGAGGCATATCGCACATTAAAAGAAGAAAATATTGATGCAGTAATTGGAGCTGGCGGATATGTTTCAGCGCCTATAGTCTTTGCAGCAATAACAAAAAATATACCCATATTTCTTTATGAACAAAACATTGTGCCAGGCCGTGCTAATAGATTATTTGCAAAAAAAAGCAAGAAGATCTTTATGGGCTTCCCTGATATTTATGGTTTCTTTGACGGGGAAAAAACAGTTTTCACCGGTAATCCTATAAGAAAGGAAATTGCTGACATAAAAAGAAAAGACGCATTAAATTTCTTTAAGTTTGACGACAAACCTACACTCCTCGTTCTCGGAGGAAGCGGAGGAGCAAAAAAAATAAACGATACATTTTCAAATATCATCAAAAAACTTTTACTTAAGAGTAGTAATATTCAAATCATATTTATAACAGGAGAACGAGATTACCAAGCCATAATTAAAAAAAATAAAGCTCTCTCGCCAAGAGTAAAAATAATACCATACTTAGAAGAGGCAGAATACGCTATTGGAGCAGCCGATTTCGCAATATCAAGAGCTGGCGCAATGACTCTTACGGAACTAACGAGAAAGGGAGTTCCAGGAATTATCATACCATACCCACACGCCAGAGACAATCATCAAGAAAAAAATGCACTTTTTCTCAAAAACAAAGGATGTATAGATGTTATAAAAGAATCAACGCTATCAGAGAATATGCTGCTAAATAAAATTATTTACTATCTCACCCATCCAGATATAATAAAAACAATGAAAAATAATACAGAAGGAATATTCCCAGAAAATAGTGAAGAAATTATGTACGATAAAGTTAGGGGCGAAATAAATGAGTAAAATATTCTTTATAGGCATTGGCGGTACGGGAATGAATAAGCTTGCACTTTTGCTCAAAGACTTCGGCAATGAAATTTTTGGCTCAGACATAAAAAGTAGCAAAGAAACAGAAAAATTACAAAACGAAGGAATCAATATCTACATAGGACACAATAAAAACCACATAAATAAAAGTATTGATCTTGTAATTTACTCTTCGGCCATACCTTCTTCAAATGAGGAATTAACTCAAGCAAAAAAATTAGGCATTACAATTAAAAAAAGAGGGGAAGCACTTGCCGAAATCACAAAAAAATTTAAAACCATAGTAGTATCAGGCACTCATGGTAAAACAACTACGACGGCACTTATTGGGCATATTTTAAAAGAAAATGGCAAAAAAACCAATGTCTATATAGGCGGAGAAGAAGAATTTGATTCATTTGATAAAACTGCGGAATTATTTGTTATCGAATCGGATGAAAGTGACAGATCCTTTCTTTTTTTCGAACCCAAAATCCTTGTAATAACAAATATCGATAAGGATCATCTTGGAGCATACCAAAATAGCTTCAAAAACTTAAAGCAATCGTTCAAAACACTTCAAGATAAGTCAGAAAAAAAAGTAATATGTAGAGACGACAAAAATGCCTTTTCTATTGCAGACCTCTCAGACACGAACACATTCTTTTACAGTATAAAGAATAAAAAAGCAAATATTTTTGCAACAAACATCAAATATTCCGCATCAGGAACAAAATTTGATCTATTTTGCTTAAGAAAATTTATAGGAAAAGGATTTATCCCCTCTTACGGAGATAAAAATGTACTCAACGCACTTGCTGCAATTTCTGTTGCACATCTTTCTGGAATAAAGATTAAAGACACATTAACCTCTTTAGAAAGCTTTCCCATGCCAAACAGAAGAATAAAAATAAGAGGAGAGATAAAAGGCATTACCGTAATTGATGACCATGCCGACCATCCAACAGAAATTGAATCAACGCTCAATGCAATAAAAAAACATTTCCCAAGCAAAAGAATCATCGCAGTATTCCAACCTCACAGATACAGTAGAGTAAATGCACTCAAGCAAAACATTGCCAAACCGTTTCGCTATGCCGATATTATCATATCCACAGATATTTATCCTGCTTTTGAAGCCCCCATAAAAGGCATTAATGGCAGTGTAATAAATAAATGGATTAAAGAAAAAAATAAAGAAAAAGAAGTATACTACAGGAAGCAATTGAAGGACGTAACACAGATATTGGGAAAAATCTTGAAAAGAAATGATTTAATAGTATTATTAGGACCAGGAGATATAGAAAATTTTTCTCCTTCTTTAATAAGATTTTTAAAAGGGGCAACATGTGAGAAGAAGCATTGATAAACTTCGTGAAGTAGTGAAGGGTGAAGTGATTGAAAATGAACCAATGGCAAACCATACCTCTTTTCATATCGGAGGGCCAGCACAAATCTTTTGCAAACCAGAAAATTTCGAAGATATAAAAAATATTATTGAATGGGCAAAGGGGAACAAACTGCCCGTAATGGCTCTAGGAAATGGAACAAATCTCCTTGTTTCAGATAATGGAATAGGTGGAGTGGTAATTCAAATTGGAAATAAAATGAAAAATGTCCAATTCGATAGAAATACAGTCCTTACACAAGGAGGGATATCCCTGCAAGAATTAATTAATAAATCGATGGAGAAAGGACTCGGAGGAATAGAATTCGCGGCCAAGATTCCAGGTGTAGTAGGTGGATCTGTTGTAATGAATGCTGGTAGTAATTCTCATTTTATAAGTAAATTCATAAAATACGTTACCGTAATTGGAATGGATGGAAAGATATACAAACTGTACCATGATGACTTGAAATTTAACTATAGGTACAGCATCTTACAAAACGAACCACTAATTCTTCTGGATGCATTCTTAGTTTTAGAAAATCAAGATCCAGCAGAAATTAGAAAAAAAATAGAAATATTCAGTAAGATAAAGAAGGAGAATCAACCTATAGATTATCCATGTGCTGGTAGCATATTCAAAAATCCGCCTACAACATATGCCGGAAAAGTATTGGAAGAAACGAATTGTAAAGGTCTAAGAGTGGGAGATGCAATGATATCGGATATGCATGCAAATTTTATAATCAATCTAGGAAAGGCAACAGCATCAGATGTAATACACCTCATAAGGAAAGCTCAACAACAAGTGCATAGAAAAAAAGACCTTGTTCTGGAGCTCGAAATAAAACTTGCAGGCGATTTTAGAAGCTAAAATGAACAAGAAAATACTAGTTTTATATGGTGGCCTTTCAGAAGAAAGAGAAGTATCTATTGGAAGTGGAAAAGCAATTGCCAAAAGCCTTAAAAGAAATGGGTTTATCGTAAAAACATTTGATTTCAAAGGCAAATTAGAGAAGATTTTAGAAGATTTTACTCCTGACGTTGTTTTTATTGCGCTACACGGAAAATACGGAGAAGATGGGACTGTACAAGGAGCTCTTGAAATAGCAAATGTGCCATACACTGGCTCTGACGTACTTGCCAGTGCAATCTGCATGAATAAGCTTATAACAAAGCAACTTTTAACAGCTCAAAAAATAGAAACGGCCAACTACTATCCAATCAAGAAAAAAGAAAAAATCCTATTCAAAGAAATTGCACATTATCTAAGAAGCAATAAACTCGTTGTAAAACCGGTTGACCAAGGTTCTACAATAGGAATAAGCATAGTAAACGACGAAAAAACCTTTAAAAAAGGATTAGACAAAGCATTTTCATTTAGTGATACTGTCATTGTAGAGGAATTTCTTGAGGGAAAAGAAATTACCGTATCAATTATAGGAAACGGAAATAATATTAAAGCGCTCCCAATTATCGAAATTGTGCCAGAAAATGAATTCTATGATTACGAATCAAAGTATATACCCGGAATGTCGCGTCACATCATTCCAGCACGAATTCCTAAAAATGTATACGACAAAGCAAAAAGAAATGCTATATTAATTTACGAAGAATTTGGCCTTAGAGATTTCGCAAGAATAGACTTCATTGTCGCAAACAATATACCATTCGCCCTAGAAGCAAACACGATACCTGGATTTACTGAAACAAGTTTAGTTCCAGATGCTGCAAAAGCAGACGGAATAACCTTTGACAATCTCACTGCTTACATTGTTAAAGAAGTATTGAAAAGGAGTAAATGAAAAAACTCGTCCTTTTAATTATAACTGTTATCCTCTTATTCGTACTCCTATCCCCGCTTCTCCCGGCAGAGCGCATACAAGTTTATAGTAACATAGAGATCAGTCTTGATGATATATTTAAAAAAGTAGGGACCCTATATTCTGTATATCAGTTAAAAATCCCGGCAAAAATCCACAGGAAACCCTTCAGCGTTGACGTATTTTATAATGAAATAATACTTGGCGCTATCCACTTTACAGATGGAGATTTTGCAATCTCGTCCAAAGGACATATTATAAACAAGGAAGAGGAGCTAGAAAATAACTTTTTTGCTGATTTCACAAGCAAAAGTTGGAATGAAAATTTTATTTTGTTGTTTGTTAATCTAAATAATTTGAATATACTTGATACGGTGGATAAATTTTCCATAGAAAACAAAATGGTTACATTTTATGATAAAAATAACATTCTTGTTATAATAGAAAAAGGAGACTATGTAAAAAAGTTGCAAGAATATAAAAAAGTAATAGAATTATTCAATGAGGAAATATATAAAATAAAAGAAATAAATTTGCAATACAAAGAACAAGCTATAATTAAATGGAGGGAAAAGTGAACGAAAAAATTATTTCTGCACTTGACTTAGGAAGCAGCACTATAAAATTTCTTATAGCTGAAGTGACGGATAGACGTCCTTCCATTATTGGCGTAGGGTCAGTTCCAAGTAGAAGTATCAATAAGGGGGTAGTAACAGATTTGAACAAAGCTGCCGAAGCCATTACAGCAGCCAAAAAACAGGCCGAAACAATGGCTGGCAAAAAAGCTACGCCTGTTTACGTCTCTATAAGCGGAAACCATGTATATTCGTTAAACAATAAAGGCATAATTGTCATATCGAAAGAAGGAAGAGAAATAACAAAAGAAGATATAAGGAGAGTAGAAGAATCTGCAAAAGTACTTCTGCTTCAGCCAAATCAGGATATTGTCCATGTATTACCAAGACAGTTTATTATTGATGGTCAAGATGGGATAAGAAACCCGATTGGCATGTCAGGTATAAAATTAGAAGAAGAAGTACATATTATAACAGGCTCTACAACATCGCTCCACAACATTAAAAAATGCATTCGCATGGCAGATCTTGAGCTAAGCGGATTTGTGCTCCAATCCCTTGCATCATCATGTGCAATAATTAATGAAGAAGAAAAAGAATTAGGTGTGGCTATACTAGATATTGGAGCAGGCACAGGTGATCTTGCAATTTTTGCAAACGGGAATATTGCCCATACCTCAGTACTGCCGATTGGAGGAGAATACATTACAAAAGATATTGCATACGGATTGAGGATACCTTTAGAGGAAGCAGAATCAATTAAAAAAAACTACGGGTTTGTTGAAACGGAGAATAATAATAACCCAACAGGTGAAATAGAAATAGATAAATTTGGTAGCACCGAAAAAAGAAAAGTGTCTCTAGATTTTATTGGCAATATTATTACTTCAAGATCCGATGAAATATTGGAAGGTATACGCCTGGAATTGATGAAGTCAGGGTACTGGAACAATATTCCTGCTGGAATTATTATTACTGGAGGGTGCTCTCTGCTTAAAAATTTTGCTGAAAGAGCAAGTGAAATTATTGAAATTCCTGCTAGAATTGGTTATCCAGATGGAGATTTTGCAATTGCAGAATTTCTGCACAGCCCTGCCTATTCAACTAGCGTAGGACTCATAAAATTTGCAATAGAAAACGAGATGGCAAATTATAAAAAAATGGACTTTTTAAAACATTTATCTTGGGTAAAAGACATATTTGGTTAATAAAGGAGGCTGATAATAATGCTTGATCCGTGGGTAAGCGCCCAAGCAAAAATTCGCGTCATAGGTATTGGTGGCGGAGGAAGTAATGCCATAAACAGAATGATGGATGAAGGAATAAAAGGAGTAGAATTCATTGCAATAAATACTGACGTCCAGGTGCTTGCATTAAACAAAGCAGAAAAAAAAGTGCAAATAGGCGCAAGAACAACAGGAGGATTGGGTGCAGGTTCTTATCCTGAAATAGGAAAGATATCTGCGGAGGAAAGCAAGGAAGAACTTAAAAAAATTTTAGAGGGTACCGATCTTGTATTTATCACGGCTGGCATGGGTGGAGGCACTGGTACTGGGGCTTCCCCTGTCATTGCATCCATTGCAAAAGAAATGAACATCCTCACAATAGCAATAGCAACAAAGCCCTTTAAATTTGAAGGAAGAAAAAGAATGGAAGTTGCCGAAAATGGAATAAAAGAGCTTACACCGGAAGTAGACACTGTCATAACAATATCAAACGACAGATTATTAAAACTCGTGGATAAAAAAACTACAATCAACGATGCCTTCAAATTAGCAGATAATATATTGTATCATGCAGTAAGAAGCATCTCAGACCTTATTACAATGCCAGGCCTGGTCAATGTAGACTTTGCAGATGTCAAAACAACACTTAAAGATGCCGGGACAGCATGGCTCGGCATGGGAAACGGACATGGAGAAAATAGAGCAACAGAAGCTGCAAGAGCGGCAATAAAAAGCCCGTTATTGGAATTTTCTTTGACTGGAGCAGACAGAGTTCTCTACAACATCACAGGAGGCAAAGACCTCACGCTGTTTGAAGTAGACGAAGCTACAAAAGTAATAACCGAATCGGCTTCTCCCGATGCAAACATAATCTTTGGTACGGCAATAGATGAATCACTTACAGATGAGATCTATATTTCTGTAATTGCCGCTGGTTTTGATAAATCCGCTCAAGTAATTAAAAAAATGAAGGTGCTTAATATTGATAGCGAAAGTATCGATATCGGCAATTTTGAAACCCCTGCATTTATAAGAAGAAAGAAAACGACTGAATAAATGAATCAACTGTCGGGAATAAAATTACTTGTAAATATTTCCCTATTTCTTTTGTCTATAATTCTTATCATTTCTGCTGGGAGTAACATCCTTGCTTATTCCAAAACTTCTCATATTAAAGTAGAAAATATCAAAGTACAAACTATCTGGCTAAAGATCCAAGCTGAAGGTTTCGTATTGTTCGATATGAAACCCACCTTGTCACAAATAGATGGAATATTGGAACCAATTATAGAAGATGGAGTATTTGTTACTAAAAACGAAGTTATAGGGAGGATTAAAAACGAAGAAGCTGTAGCAGATTTATTGTCTCCTGGAAAAGGAATCTTGCAATGGGCTCGGTATAAAAATTATGATTTTAATCTTCCGGCAGATTTAAATAATAATTCAATAAATAAAAATGAATTTGATATAATCTATCCGGGAGAATTTATACATGAAGGAGAAATAGTCGCAACAATTATTCCAAACGAATTTGCGTATCTGTATCTTGAAAATATAAATATTCCTGAGGATATAAAGACGCTGTACTTCAGCCAATTCCAAAATAATACACTTATAGAGGGAAACATTATTTTTAGAGAAAACAAATTTGTTGTATGCAAAGTATATGACTATTTGGAGTATATATTGAACGAAAATATTTTTTTGGTACAATATATCAACACAAACGGGATAATTATTGCAGATAAAGATATAGTACAGAAAAATGGAAAAACAGGCATCTACGTGTTGAACGGGGAAAAAGTGCAATTTATGGAAACGCGTATTTATAGAGACGCAGAAAAAATCGTTGCAGAAATACCGGACACCAGAAGCGCTATCACCGTTGTAAGAACACCACATATAGTAACAGAGGGGAAAATTATAAACGAAACGGGAAAATGATAAAGTGTAACCTTTTTTAAAAAATTACGTTTATATAGGTGAGGAATTGGAAAAAAGAGAAGAAATTGTTTTTGTTAAGAAAATTGTTTCAGGAGATGAAAAAGCATTTAGAGAATTTTATAAAATGTTTTTCCCTAAAATATATAAGTATGCTTATAGAAAACTACAAAACAGGGAACAAGCTGAGGATATTACCTCAGAAACATTTTTTAAAATTTTTAAACATTTAGATACATATGAGAGCAGAATGAACGAAGGATTAGATATTTGGGTATACAGCATAGAGCGAAACGCTATAAGAGATCTGTTTAGAAAAAATGCAGGCGTAGAAATTCTTCCGCTTGAAGAAAAATGGGGAAATGTGCTACTTCCACCAATTGACGACCCATACATTATGATGGAGAGAAAGGAAATAGAAGAGATAATTAACGAAGAGTTGCAAAAAATTCCAAAACAGTATAGAGAAATTATTAAATTAAGGTTCTTTAAGAAAAAACATACTCGCGAAATTGCTGCAACACTTGGAAAAAATGAAGGGGCTATAAAGATAATGCAATTTAGAGCATTGAGCGCTTTAAAAGAAAAAGTTAAGGAGAGAATAAAAAATGCAAATCAATAAGGAAAAAGAACAAAGCATTTCAACCTTTATAGAGCACCTAATGGAAGAGAAATCTCCAAACTATAAAGAGCTAAATGGTGATGTGGATCTTTTATCCATAGCTGATATTGCACTGTTTCTCAAAAAGGGAGATGAAACTCCTGATAACAATTTCCGTAATAATCTCGAAGAAACGCTTTTATCCAAACTCAAAAAAGACCAATTAGTAAATAACGAACTAAGAAAACTAAAAAAAGAAGGGCTTACAAGATTTGCCATTGGATTCGCCTCAGTGCTACTTGTCATAGCAAGTTTGATGGGGCTAAAAACATCAAAACAAACTATACAACCAGTTAGAATAAAAGAAATCGACATAGTGAGAATAGAAAATAAAAAAATAAATGGACAAAGTTTTGAAATTTTGTACACTAAAGAAAACTTTGCTATACTCTATTGGCCATTAGGTCAATTTAAAATGTTACAGTAATATAATTTGGGAGGTGAAAACAGGCAAAAAAACGTAGAAAGAAGTAAGAAAACACAAATCTTAAAGGAGGAAAAAGTATGAAAAAAGTATTAGCTTTAACACTTGCAGTAATGATGGTGTTTGTATTCTTCGCGGTAAGGCCAGCTTCGGTAAGCGCAGCAGGTTTCCCGGATGTCCCAGCAAACTACTGGGCAAAAAAACACATTGACTACCTTGTTACACAAAAAGTAATAGCAGGTTTTCCGGATGGAACATTCAAGCCAGAAAGCCCTGTAACACGTGAACAGTTCGCAAAAATGATTGTTGTAGCAAAAGGCCTCTCGCTGTCCAATCCAGCAACACCAACTTATAGCGATGTTTCGAAATCGCGTTGGTCTTATGGCTACGTAGAAGCTGCATCGAAAGCAGGCTACATCAAAGGCTATGGAGGCGGCAAATTTGGGCCCGCAGATCCAATCACAAGAGAACAACTTGCCGTTCTTGAAATTAGAGTATTAGGCAAAGAAGCAGCATCACAGGTTTCAAGTCTTATCATTGCAACCTTCTCTAATGATGAAGCCAAAATTTCTTCATGGGCAAGAGGAGCAATGACACTTGCAGTAAGACCTGATGCACAACTTCTTAAATGGGATAAAGAAAGAAACATTAGACCAAAAGCTGCCGGAACAAGAGCAGAATGCGCATATTCAATCTATATGATTCTTAAGCCAGCAGTAAAAGGTGGACAAGTTTCCATTGCAACTTCTGAAGAACCTAAAACTCTTTTTGATGCACTTGACTCAAGTGCAGTAATGAGTGAAGTATTAGGAGCAGTCAATGAAGGCGCTTCAGCTACTCTCCCGTCGGGAAAACTTTATCCTGTTCAATCAGACTATATTCCAAGCGTATCCGGCGGTACCTGGATTATCAATGAAGACGGCACAATGAAAACGACATGGAAACTTAAAAAGGGTATCAAATGGGCAGACGGCCAGCCAGTAACAGCAAAAGATTATGTATTCGGCTGGGAAATGTACTTAAATGATGCCGTGCAGGTTGTATCAAGAGATGTTGCGGAAAAAGTAGCAAAAGTTGAAACACCGGATGATTACACACTCGTTGTTTACTGGACAACACCCTCTATCTGGGCTCAGTACGGTCCACTCGGTGCCGGCGTTTATCCTGCACACATCTTAAAACCAATTTTAGATTCAAATCCAGCAAATATCAACTCATGCGACTACAATTTGAATCCGGTATCCAGCGGAGCATATAAAGTTAAAACATGGTCTCCCGGAAACTACATTATTTTGGAAAAGAATCCAAATTACTGGGCAGGAGAAGGTCTCATCGATAGATTCATTTATTATATAACACCGGATACAAACACAATGCTTATGCAGCTTCTGGCGGGTAAACTCGATATGACAATGCCTGGCATTGGAATTGACGTACCACAGGCCGACGCAGCAGAAAAAAATGGGTTAGACAAAACATTTGACATTCGCTATGTCCAATCTGTTTTCTGGGAACATGTTACTTTAAATCTTGATGACCCAATCATGAAAGATGTGAACCTGCGTAAAGCGTTGATGTTTGCATTAGACAGACAAGAAATGAGCAGAAAAATATTTAGTGGTAAGAGAGATCTTTCATATGGGCCAATGCCAGGTGGAATGACTGCGTTTAATAAAGACCTTGTTGGCATGTATCCATATGACCCCGCAAAAGCAAAAGATATACTTACAAAAGCAGGCTACACCTGGAACAGCAGCGGCGCTTTAATTAATCCAGAAGGAAAGGAAGTTACTATTGATATTGAAGGCCCAGCAGGATATGCAGTGCGCGAACAGGAAATTGAATTTATGCTTAAATACTGGAAAGATAATCTCGGAATTTCTGGAAGTTACAAGCCAATGAGCTGGGGGCCAATGATTGACACCTGGTATGACGGCAATTTCCAAGCTTGCCTATTTGCGTGGGGCTCAGATCCAGCGGGAATTTGTTCATACACACTTTATCACACTAGCCAAATTCCTACCGAAGAAACCGGTTGGGCTGGCCAGAACTTTACACATATTCGTGACGCAGAATTAGATAAATGGTTAACAATTTGTAATGATTCGGTTGATGATGCTGTTCGAATCGATGCCTCAAAGAAAATACAGGCCATCGTCTATGACCAGCTTCCAGAGCTTTACCTCAACTTGCATGTATCAGTCTGGGCAATTCGCAAAGGGCTTGTAGGCACCGAAGAGTATGACCTCAACGCTATAACACCAAGTTCATACAATGCTCAATACTGGTACTGGGAGAAGTAGATAAGAAAATAAGAAGATCGTAGTTATAAAGAGGGGAAGACTACAGTCTTTCCCTCTTTAACTGCATAATAGGAGGAATTACGCAGATGAAAAATTATTTGATAAGGCGCCTTTTAGAATTGATACCGGTTCTGTTTGCTATTGCATTTGTCAGCTTCTGGCTCGTTTCTAAAATGGGAGACCCATTTGCAGCATTGATCATCAATCCTCATGTCCGTCCAGAAGACATAGAAAGATTAAGACATATATGGCATTGGGATGAACCGCTTTTCATAAGATTTATATACTGGTTAAAAGATTTTATCTATCCAAAAGCAGGCTGGGGTCTATCAATATTAGCACCGGGCAGAAATGTAATAGAAGTAGTAAAGTCAAGGATCCCCATAACAATGGCGTTTTCCGCTACTTCAATGATTCTGGCTGTCGCTATTTCAATACCATTAGGAGTTTATTCGGCACTTCACCAATATTCAATTCCAGATTATGTCTTAACATTTTTTGCGTTTTTCGGGATGTCGATGCCAACATTCTGGTTTGGCATTATGCTAATGTATCTTTTGGCTGTAAAGGTTCACTGGTTCCCTGCAGCAGGTGCGCATTCTGCTTTTCTTGTAGTACAAGATATACCCGTTGAATTTAGTGAGGCTCCAAAAATAAGACAATTCATAGATACTGCATGGCATCTCGCTTTACCTATTTTTGTACTTGTAGTATTCCAAATGGGGGCATGGCTTCGTTATATGAGATCTTCTATGCTTGAAGTAAAACATCAAGATTATGTAAGGACAGCAAGAGCCAAAGGGGTAGATAGCAGAACTGTAACTTACAAACATGCATTCAGAAATGCAATTATACCGATTATTACACTGATAGGCTTGTCATTTCCAGGATTAATTGGTGGAGCAATGATAACCGAAACAGTCTTTGCAATCGATGGCATAGGAAGACTCACTTTTAAAGCAGTTATGTCTCAGGATGTATTTGTTGCAATGGCTCTCATAACGATTTTTGCAGTATTAGTTGTACTTGGAAATTTCATTGCGGACATATTGTATGCAGTTGTTGACCCAAGAATAAGGTACAGTTAGGAGGATGCCATGGCAAAAAACACATACATAGACGGCGGAACAACTACTTCAGAAACCTACAGTTACTGGAGAAAAGTATTCCAGAGACTTAGAAAACATCACCTTGCGATGATAGCACTCGTTATACTTGGGCTTTTAATTTTAGCAGTAATATTAGCAAAACCACTTTCATTTGGAAACGACCCTTACACATATATAAAGTCTGTTCCCTGGATTGCACGCCCGGAACTTGCACCTCCAGGACCCGGACATCCATTGGGATTAGATAACATGGCAAGAGATGCCTGGTCAAGAATGCTATATGGAGGGCGCGTTTCTCTCTCAGTAGGATTTATATGTAGCTTTGTAGGGGCATCAATAGGCCTATTTTTTGGACTAATATCAGGGTATTTTGGTGGCATAGCAGATATGCTTATTATGCGTTTCACAGATTTTATGCTTTCCATCCCCGTTCTTCCTATAATGGTTGTTTTAGCTGCAGTAATTCGCGGATCGCTTGCTGCAATTATATTTATCATTTCAGTTTTTAGCTGGATGGGTGTAGCAAGGCTGGTAAGAGGAGAGGTGCTTTCTTTAAAAGAACAGGAGTTTACAGAAGCAGCGAGAGCAATAGGAGAAAGCCCAGCAAGAATAATGTTTATACACCTTCTTCCCAACACAATGGCTCCTGTAATTGTTGCTTCCACTCTTTCAATTGCCGGTAACATCATTTATGAAGCAACGCTTTCTTTCTTAGGGTTAGGAATAAGACAACCTACTCCAAGCTGGGGCAACATGTTAAATGGAGCCCAAACCTTTATGCTTACTGCTCCCTGGCTTATGTGGTGGCCTGGAATTGCGATTTTGATAACCACACTTGCATTTAACTTTTTAGGTGACGGGCTGCGTGATGCATTAGACCCAAGGCTTTATAGGTAGGGGTGAAAAAAATGGAAAAAGAACTTTTATTAGAAATAAAAGATTTAAAAACATACTTCTACACGGACGATGGAATAGTAAAAGCAGTTGATGGTATAAATCTAAAACTTCATAAAAGCGAAGTCTTGGGTCTTGTAGGAGAAAGCGGGTGCGGTAAAAGTGTAGCATCGCTTTCCGTTCTTAGGTTAGTAGATCAACCCGGTAAAAATGCAGGGGGAGAAATACTATTTAAAGGAGAAGACCTTCTTAAAAAAAGTGAAGAAGAAATGAGAAAAATCAGAGGTTCAGAAATAGCAATGATATTCCAGGAGCCAATGACCGCATTAAATCCCGTATATACTATCGGAAATCAGGTTATGGAAGCAATTCTTATACACCAGGATGTAAATGAAGAAGAAGCAAAGAAGAAAACAATAGAAATGCTTGAGCTTGTAGGCATCCCTGATCCAGAAAAACGATTCAACGAATATCCGCATGAGATGAGCGGCGGAATGAGACAAAGGGCAATGATTGCTATGGCAATGTCTTGCAACCCAGATCTCCTTATCTCTGATGAAGCAACAACTGCACTGGACGTAACGATTCAAGCACAAATTCTGGAACTAATGAAAGATTTGCAGAAAAAAATTGACACAGCCATTCTTTTTATCACACATGACCTTGCCCTTGTTGCTGAAATGGCAGATACCGTCGCAGTAGCTTATATGGGAAAAATTGTAGAATACTCATCTGTAAAAAACATATTTAAAGATCCGAGACATCCTTACACATATGGGCTTCTAAAATCCATACCAAGCTTAATCAGTAAAAAAACAAAACAGCCACTACCTGCAATTGAAGGGATGATACCAAGTCCATACAGTATGCCAAAAGGATGCTATTTTCATCCAAGATGTCCATTTGCAACAGATGAATGCAGAAAGAACATGCCGGAACTAAAAGAAATCAAACCAGGTCATCTAATAAGATGTTTCCATCCGATAGAAAACGACAAGGGGGTATCAAAATAATGAAAAAATCAATATTGGAAGTCAAAAATCTAAAAAAATACTTCCCTGTTGTAGGTGGTGTTTTTAGTAAGCCAATCGCCTGGGTAAAAGCTGTTGACGATGTATCGTTTAATATTTTCGAAGGAGAAACATTTTCTCTTGTAGGAGAAAGCGGTAGTGGTAAAACAACTACTGGAAAAACGATTTTGAAGTTAATTGAACCCACAGCCGGACAAATTATTGCAGAAGATATAGATATAACAAACTATTCCGCATCGGAAATGAGGCCATTAAGAAGAGACATGCAAATCATCTTTCAAGATCCATATGGTTCGCTAAATCCTCGTCTTCCAGTTGGAGAAATTATTAGAGAACCATTGGTTGTGCATCGTGTAGGAAATAAAAAAGAACAGGAAGAAAGAGTAGTAGAAGCAATGCAAGTTGTGGGACTACGCCCGGAATATTTGCGTAGATACCCACATGAATTTTCTGGAGGCCAGAGACAAAGAGTAGGTATAGCAAGGGCTATTGTGCTTAATCCAAAATTCATTGTTGCAGATGAACCAGTTTCAGCACTGGATGCATCCATTCAATCTCAAGTGCTGAACCTGTTAATGGATCTTCAGCAAAAACTTTCTCTCACATATTTATTTGTTGCGCACAATTTGGCTGTAGTAAGACATGTCTCCGATAGGATTGGGGTGATGTATCTAGGCAAATTAATGGAAATTGCAGATACAATGGAACTCTTTAATAATCCTTTGCATCCATATACACAAGCTCTGCTCTCAGCCATACCAATTCCTGACCCTGAAATTAAGAAGGAAAGAATTATCCTAGAGGGCGATATTCCTTCTCCAATAAATCCACCTTCAGGATGCGTATTCAGAACTCGCTGTATATATGCACAGGATATCTGTGCAGAAAAAATGCCTCAATTAGTTGATATAGGAAGTGGTCACTTCACAGCCTGTCATTTTGTTAAAAAGGGCGGAAAGACAGAATTTACAAAGAAATCTTAATTTCAAATTAATCATCATATAATAGACCGGGTATATTGAAAATCCCGGTCTATTTTGTTTATATAAAAATATATGAAATTACAAAAGAAATGATATAATTCTGAAAAAGGAGGATAAATATTTCACATAAATATAACAACATGAAATATGGAATTATTTCAGATATACATAGCAATGTGGAAGCCCTTAACGCCGCGATCAGCAAAATGGAAGATAAGGGCGTTGAATCAATCATATGTTGTGGAGACATTGTAGGATACGGGCCTGACCCTGAAGAATGCATAACAATCTTTAAAGAACTCCCCATTCATTCAGTTATAGGAAATCATGATTATGCCATAAATTGTATAAACGAAGAACAATCTTTTAATACCTATGCACGCCTTGCTATCAGATGGACAAGAAAAAAACTTTCTAAAAATTCAAAAACTTTTCTTAAAAATCTTCCCTTTTTTTCGGAGCAAGAAAATTTTACTATTTTCCATGGAACATTTGATGAGAAAAATCCTTTTAAATATCTAATAACCGCACAAGACGCAGTAAAAAACTTTACAGACATCAAAACCAAGATTGGATTTTTCGGTCATTCCCATGTTGCAGGCTATTTTATACAAACTAAAAACAAAAAAATAAATTATTATTCTTGTATAGAAGGCTGCAAGTTAACACTTCAAAAAGACAACCAATACCTCATTAATGTCGGGAGCGTAGGTCAACCAAGAGATGGAAATCCTGAAGCTGCCTTTGCAATCTATGATACTTCCGGTAACACTATAGAAATTGTACGTTTCCAATATGACATAGAATCAGTTTATAAAAAAATAATTAAAGCTCACCTCCCAAACTTTTTAGGAGATAGATTGTTTAGCGGGGTTTAGATTTTTTCTTTTTAGAAAGATTGATCCAGGTCGTTATCCCACCAAAAATAATTAGCAAATAATGAGAGAATACCCTCCAAACAATGACAAACACACCAATAAGCGGCTGTGGAATAAGCCCTGCAAATAGAGCCAAAATTCCTATCTCTGCAGTGCCACTCCCGCCCGGTGTAGGTATATAAGCCGAAGCAATAAAAAAAATGAGAGCTGTAATAACAATTTGTGGCCACGGAGACTGCACGCCTAATCCCCTGAGAAGAATCACGGGAGTAAACAACACCAAACCCCAGGCTACAAAGCTTAATATAAAAGCATGCAATATATACACTTTTCGCGATTTGAACATTTTGTTGCGTGCTGTTTCAAAATCCATAACTATCTTTCTCATCTGCTCTATGGAACTTTCCAGTTTCGCTTTCGGAATGATCCTTCTAAAAAACTTTTTCCTTGATAAACCTTCTATCCATTTTTCAACGACATGCGGTTTAAATATAGAAAAAACAAAAAATAAAAAAAATATTAAAGTAAGGATTATTCCTATGTTTATCAAATTATTAGTTGTCTCAGAAAGATGCCATTGTGTTTTTGTAAGAGCAATCCACATAGGAAGAAGTGCAAAAACAGAAAGTCGTGTAAACGTTCCAATAAATGTTTTAATAGCAACAATGGCCGTAGAATCCCCTGGTTTTACCGCATTATCTCGCGAAAGTAAGAATATCTGAAACGGTTCTCCTCCCCCTCCAGCAAAAGGAGTAATGCGAGAAAAAAACCCTCCTATGAGAAATATATTCAAACAATCCTTAAATACTATCTTATACTCAAGTGCATTTGCGATAATTTTTATCACGTATGCTTCGATAATCCAATCAAAAAACATTAAAGAAAAAGCAAAAACAAGATAGGAAACTTTAAACGATTTTATCATTGAAATAAAATCCCAATTATGCGTAATAATTGAAACAAATATAATGCCTACAATACCTGCAAGAATTGCATAGATCGTTTCTTTTACTAGCTGTTTACCGCTAATTTTTTTCTCTTCGTTCATCCTTTTTTATTTGCTCCCAAATTTTATCAAGTTGCTCATCCGAAAACTTCTCTATTTTATTATCTGTTTTTTCTCTAATTTTTTCAAATCTTTCCCTAAATTTTTCCATGGAAAGAAATAAAGCATGTGCAGGATCCACATCCGAAAACCTGGAAAGGTTTACCACAGAAAAAAGAAGATCCCCTATTTCACTGGCCGGGTCCTTCCCTTGCTCAATCTCTGTTTTAACCTCATCCAACTCTTCCTTCACTTTCTGTATAATTTGATCGATGTGAGAAAAGTCAAATCCACGTTTCCGCGCTTCATCCTGTATATCAAATGCAGTAATTAAACCTGCAAGTACTTTAGCTATATCCACGGAACGACCATTTTTCTCTGTCTTTTTAATCGCTTCCCACTGTTTTAATACTTCACCGCTTTGCTTTACACTGCTCTCACCAAATACATGTGGGTGTCTCCTATACATCTTATCGAAAAGTCCATCTAAAACTTCATCCAAACTAAACTTTCCTTCTTCTTCCCCGATTACGCTATGTAAAAGAATTTGAAGCAGCACATCCCCTAATTCCTCTGTTATAGAGAAAAATGACTCTTTTTTTATTGCCTGCACAAGCTCTAACGGCTCCTCTATAAGTTCAGGAATAAGCGATTTATGCGTCTGCTCTCTATCCCACGGACACAGCTTTCGCAACATTTGGACCTGCATATCTGTCTCATAAAACTTTGTCATTCTTTTATTTAAGTAAAATAGTTTTATATGATCTGCCATATTGTACATAAAATCCTTCTGTTCATCTGTCCAGTTTAATATAACTCTACTCTCCACCGTTTTAATGGCGTCGACAACTTTTTCCCCACTGTATACCAAATAGAGAGCAGCCAACACAGATGCTGAAGGCAAATCGTTTTCATAATAAATAACAAACGGAAACCTTATTCGTTTCAAAAATCCAGAGTAAAGAAAAAATTCTCTTAATTCAATTAGACCGGATTGTAAAAAAATATCAGCAGAAAAACATTTATGCTCCATGTTGCAAGGAATCCATTTTTTAGGTATAGGTTCATTTGCAAGAAAAATGATTGCCTTAACTCCTTCTTCCTGTACATCTTTCATCTTATTTTTTAAAGGCGCCGAATCTACAGCAACCTCGTTTTTAATAATCCAATTTAGCATAATTTCTTTCCCCTCTAAGTATATTTAACGCATTCAACACTTCTACAATTATATCTTTCCCCGTCTCAAAAGAAAGGTAATCTTCTCCAAATCTCGCTTTTTTATCTTTTTCAAGAAATAGCTCAACCTTTTCCAGAGAAAGAGTATTCTTTTTATCTATGCTGAAGAATACCCTCTTCCCTTCCTGGAATATTTCCTTTATACCTATATCACGTGCATCAGCTTCTATAATACCTATTTTCAATAAATTTTCCACCTCAAGAGGAATTTTCCCAAACCTATCAACAATCTCCTCTCTAATATTGTTAATTTCCAATGAATCTTTTGCTCCAGTAATTCTTCTATAGTAATCCATTCTTTCGCTATTTACTGAAATATATCTAGAAGGAATATAGTATTTATCCTTCAATCGTACTAAAACATCTTTTGTTTCAACTATTTTTTTACCCTTAAGCTCTGCTACTGCTTCATCAAGTAAATTCACATACATATTATAACCAACAGATACAATGTGGCCATGTTGTTCTTTTCCGAGCATATTTCCCGCTCCTCTTATCTCGAGGTCTTTCATGGCAATTTTTATTCCTGCTCCTTTACCTTCAAATTCCTTTATCGTTTCCAACCGTTCTTCCGCGATAGCTTTTAAGCTTTTATTTTTCGTAAAAAAGAAATATGCAAATGCATTAATATGAGACCGTCCTATTCTTCCTCTTAATTGATACATCTGTGAAAGCCCAAAATTCTCAGCGGTATCTACAATTAATGTGTTCACTGTAGGTATGTCGAGTCCATTTTCTATAATTGTCGTAGAAACAAGTACATCCAATTTTCCTTGATAAAATAAAAGCATGTCCTGCTCAATATCCTCTTTGTCCATCTTTCCATGCACAACGCTAATTCTTGCTCCAGAATCTTTTAATAAACTCTTTAACTTCTCAGTAAACTCATATATATCTTCAATTTTATTGTGAACAAAAAACACCTGCCCTTTTCTATTTAGCTCAAACTGAATCGCTTTCACAATAACTTCCCAATTTAAAGGCATCACAAATGTTTTTATAGGAAATCTTCCCATAGGTGGAGTATTGATGAGCGAGATGGATCTCAGATTGATCAAAGAAGAATGCAATGTACGTGGAATTGGCGTTGCAGTAAGAGTAAGAATATCGATGTTTGCACAAAGCTCTTTAATCTTTTCCTTGTCTCGGACGCCAAATTTTTGCTCTTCATCGATAATAAGCAAACCTAAATTTTTAAACTTTACATCTTTTGATAAAATTCGATGCGTCCCAATTAATATATCCATGGTTCCTTCTTTTAATTTTTTCAATATCGTTCTCGCATTTTCTTTAGACGTGAAACGTGAAAGTACATCAATTTCAACTGGGAAAAGATGAAGCCGTTCGCTAAAAATTCTCCCATGTTGCATGGCAAGAATTGTAGTTGGTACAAGCACTACCACTTGTTTCCCATTCATTACAGCCCTAAAAGCTGCTCTTATTGCAATTTCAGTTTTACCATAGCCAACATCACCGCATACTAACCTATCCATTGGCTCATCTGTTTCCATATCTAACATCACTTCTTCTAATGCCACCTCTTGGCCATCTGTTAATTCGTAAGGAAAAGAAAGATCCAAAATTTTCTCTTCCTCCCTAAGGGGTTTAAATGAAAATCCACTCTTCAAGGCCCTTTCAGCCTGCACATGTAAAAGTTTTCTTGCAAGTTCTTGTGCATTTTCTTTTGCTTTCTCTTTTATATTTCCCCATTCTCTACCATGGAGTTTATTTAGTGAAATGATTCTTCTATCCCCTATATACCTTTCTACGAAGCCTATCCTTTCCATTGGAACATATAATTTTTCACCATCTCTATACTCTATAAGAAGATATTCGCTTTCACTGTCTTCCATTTTAAGTTTTACAAGTCCTTTGAATATCCCTATGCCGAAATCTTTATGGACAACATAATTGCCTGCTTCTAATTCTTCAATACTCGCGATTCTTTCGCTAAACAATAATTTTTTCGAAGGTTTGTGTATTTTATAATGCGGAAACAATTCTTTGTCAGTCAAAACTAAAACTTTTTCGGTTTCTACTCCTTGCTCCATATATCCATCTATTAGTTGTAGTTTTTGTGCCTTAGATGACGAAATTTCATAAATATCAAATAATTCCTTTACCCGCTCGTATTCCTCGGTAATAATAATTATGTTTTTTTCGTTAAGATAATTCAAGATAAAATCTTTAAAAGAAGAAAGTGCAAGAAAATTTTCTGGGAAAGGTTTTATAGGTAATTCAATATATTTTTCGGAATCAGAAAACTTACTTAAATACACAATTTTCCCCTTTTCTATCTCTTCTAAACCTTCCCAAATAATATCTATAGAAAAAGGGATGATTTCACCTGTGTCCACACTCTTCTCATATACTTCTTTTGTTTCTCTTACAAAGTTTTTAGTATCAATTGTTTTGTAAATTATTTTTGTGAAACAATTAATCTCATCGATAAGAGACGGGTATGAGACAACACCTTTGTTTAAAAAAAATTGAAAGTAATAGTTGATTCCTATCGTATCACCTGCCCTTAAAGCAGTAAAATCTTCCATCACTGAATCCTTTAAGTATTCATTTTTCTTATTTCTCAAGCACAATTTCACTCGTTCGAAAGCCTTCTTCCATAATTCTTCCGGGAAAAGAAAATAATTAATAGGATAAACTTTGGTGGAGGAAAGAACGCTTTCGGACCGCCTTGTCTCTATGTTAAAAAATTTTAGTACTTCTATTTCGTCTTCTTCTCCATAAAGCACCCGAATGGGCTTTTCATGAGTAAACGTATAGATATCAACAATATTGCCTTTTATCGAAAATTCGCCACGTTCTGCCACTTCTAATGTTCGTTTGTAACCAAATTTACTAAGAGTATGAGAAAGTTTACTAATACTCACTTTTTCATTTTTTTTAATAAAAAGTTCTTTAACATATTTCTCAGTAAGCACGGGATCAAACAGAGCTTTTAAAGAAGAGATAATAATTTTCCTCCCCTCTTTTTTGTAAAATGAATTAAGAAATTCAATCTTCTTGACAATTCTGTCTTCACTTACAAAACCGTTTTCGAATGGATGCAACCCAAATTCGGGATTTAGTAAACCACTAGGGACAATGCGCTTAAGTAGTTTCGCATCTTCAAAATCTCTTGTGACAATAACAATGTTGTCGTCCTTTAGTTCATTGGCAATTGCTTTTATTAATATACCAAAATCTGGTGAAATGAAAATTTTTTCTTTGTCTAAAGTTTGAATTATCCTTTCGGGATCTTCAAACAGATCTTCAAATTTCATCTATTATAAACTGTTTGTGCCTTCTCAATGCCTTCAAAAATAATCAATTCAATTGCTTCCGTAACATCGTTTATAACTTGACCCATTATGACTTTTTCCTCTGGACTGAACTGGGAAAGCACATAATCTACTGTCCCCGTTTTTGCCAGAGGTCTTCCTATTCCCACCTTGATTCTGATAAAATCTGACTCGACAAGCGAAAGAACAGAAGTAATGCCTCTATGGCCACCAGCCCCTCCACCCATTTTTATTTTAAACTTCCCAACCGGAATATCAAGATCGTCATGAATAATAATAAGATTAGAGGCAGGAATCATCAAATCGTCAATAAATGGTTTTACAGCCCTTCCTGAAAGGTTCACATATGTAATGGGCTTCACCAATACAACTGCTTCCTTGTTTCTCCCCCGTTTAACTGTTCCTTTGCCATAAAACGAAAAATATTTCACCTTTTTGAGTGCAACTTTCCACTTGAATGCCAAAGCATCAATCACCATAAAACCAGTATTATGCCTAGTATCTTTATATTCTTCTCCAACATTCCCAAGTCCAATTATTCCATACATATCATATCTCACCAAGTAATCATTTTAAATGATTAGCCATTTATTGCAAGAAGATAAAAAAATAGTAAAATGTTAGAAAAGGAGGATTACTGGGGATTCATATACTTTCTGCCTGTAAATAGTTTTTGTTTGCTCAACAGGAGCCCAAAATATTATCAACACGAATTCCGCAACAAATAAAAAATGATAAAAAATACAATAAGTATTGGTGGGTTTAATAAGTTTTCCTTAATCGACTATCCTGGTAAAACATGCGCCATCATATTTACTCAGGGGTGTGATTTCAGATGCCCATATTGCCACAATCCCGAACTCGTATTACCACACCTTTTTGGACCACCGATCTCCTGCAACGAGGTGCTTTCATTTCTAGAAAAAAGAAAGGGCTTACTTGAAGCCGTAGAATTAACTGGAGGAGAACCCACCATACAAGAAGGCCTGCCAAAAATAATTAAACAGATAAAAAAAATGGGATATCTTATTAAGATCGATTCAAATGGCTCAAACCCGGATATCATTAAGAAATTAATAGACGAGCAGCTCGTTGATTACTTTGCTATGGATATAAAAGCACCTCTTGAAAACTACTCAGAAGCCTGCGGAACGGTAGTAGATACAAATAAGATCGACAAAAGCATAAACATTATAATGCAATATGCGCCAGATTATGAATTTAGAACCACAGCAATAAAAAAATTTCATACAAAAGATAGCTTCAGAAAAATAGGACTGCTTATAAAAGGAGCAAAACGATACTATCTACAAAACGCCCACTATGATAAAACGGTTTCTGAAAAATTCAAAAATGAAAAAGCTTTTTCTAAAGAAGAAATGCATGCATTTTGTGAAGAAATTAAAAAAAACGTAAAACATTGTTACCTAAGAATATAGCTCTCTAAAAAATATGTTTAAAAAAATAATTTTTCAGGTACAATAAAATATGAAGAATAAAAAAACAGTAGTCCGCTTAATTGCCCTAATTTTATTTGTTGCAATCGTCCTAACAGGCTCCTATCTTTATTTAAATCTTCGTTTGAATACGACAGGTAAAAAAACTTTAGTAAAACTCTACTACTATGACCCGATAGGAAAAGAACTCATACCAACAGAAAAAGAAATCATAATCCCCAGCAGCAATACGCTCGCAGTAATAAAAATAATAGATGCACTTAAAACACCTACACAGAACGACCTATTCTCTCCTTTAAATAGCGATACTGTCGTAAAGTCGATAAACATAAAGAATGGAGTATGCACATTAAATCTAAATAAAGCAGCTACAAAGATTACATCACTCAGTGTCAGAAAAGAAGCCATAAGAGTATATGGATTAGTAAACACTCTCACAGAATTGCCAGATATTACATCGGTTCAGATTTTAATAGATAATGAAAAGAAAGATTATTTCAACCATTACATTCAAATTGATCACCCTATTGCACACTATTCGGGAGTTTTACCGCAAGGAAAAGAAGTTTTCCTGTATTTCTCCAATCTAAATGGGGGCAACCTTCTCCTTGAGAAAAGAGAGATAATCCCAAAAACCGACCCAGTTGCGCTAACAAAAGAAATTCTTCAAGAGCTTTTTTATGGGTCACTAAAAGGCCTTCCTTCTCTTTTTCCAGAAGACATTGACATACTGAATGATTTTTATATTCAATCAGGTGGCGTTGTCACTATTGATCTCTCATTAGATATACTTAACAATCCACTGGGATCTCATGCTGAATATCTCACAGTGCTTTCAATAGTAAACACGCTCACAGAATTACCAGATATTACATCTGTTCAGATTTTAATAGACGGAAAGGTTGTTCCCACTCTTTTCGGCAGTACAAACATATCACACCCTATAAAACGCTTTTTCGCACTAACTGAAGAGGGCGAAGCAATAATACCATATTATGTTCATACAGAAGGAGAAGAACAATTTTTTATGCCCGTTGTAAAAACAATTAACTCACAAAATCCTATAGAAACACTGTTTATCCTGTTAAAAGACTCTTCAGAATTTGATACATACTTACCCGAAAATAGTACACTCCTTTCTTACAGAACAGAAAATTTTACCCTTGTTATGGAAATATCTATTCCCGAAGATGTAATCTTTGATATAGACAACATCAAACAGCAAATCATGCTTTCTTACACAGAGTTACCTGATATAAAAAAAATCAAACTTATTATTAACAAAGAAGAATTTCTGCTAACAAGACAATGAAAACAATTTTTTCTGCTGATTCAATTTACATCAACGAGACAGAAAAAAAAGATTATTCAGTTGTTGTCGAGAATGGGATAATACAAGTAATTGGGAAAAGAGACCTAATAAAACAACAATTTCCATTTGTTGAAGAAAAAAAATATGATGGTTTCTTGTACCCGGGTTTTAACGACGCACATGTGCATCTAAAAGAAATCGCACTGCTCCTTTCCTCTGAGGACGCTACTAACTGCAAAAACTATCAATGTATCAAACACTTAATTGAAAAAGGTGACAGAAATTTTGTATACATCTACAACTTTGACTTCAATAATCTTTTAAGGAATGAATGGGAAAAACTCTTTGAATACAATAAAAAGCCAGTTTTCATACAGAGTAAGGATGAGCATTCGGTTTTCGTAAACAAAGTAGCTTTAAAAGAAAAACAAATCGCTCTAAAAAAAATTAGAGGGGGCGTGTTAGTAAAAAATAAAGGAAAATTCATTGGAATATTAAAAGACCGTGCTATCGAGCTCGTTAAAAGCATAAAAGAAAGACAAATATCTATAAAAGATGTAAAAAACGCAGAAAAGTATCTACTAAAAAGAGGTATTGTTTCCGCTACAAACTTTGATTTTTCTATCTACCCGCTTTTAAATAATATAAATAAAAATAAGGATTTAAAAATACGTATATATCAAGGCATTGAAAAGGACTCACTAGGGGATGCCATTAATGAGAACATACATACTGGATTAGGTGATAAAAACTTACGCTTCGGCCCATTAAAATGCTTCATGGATGGCTCACTTGGCTCACAAACTGCTGCCATGTACAGAGTAAATGGATTTCCTTCATCCTTTACAATGGAAAAAGACGAATTGACTAATATAATAAGTCTTGCAAATGAAAATAATATCCAGGTTGCCGTACATGCAATTGGAGATAAGGCTGTGCATACGGTAATGAGTCTTTTTAGTCGTTTTGGAAATCAAAAAATGCGAAACAGAATTGAGCATCTCCAATTCATCAATGAAAAAGATCTCTCGCTGCTTCAAAAGACTTATTGTATAGCATCCATGCAACCAATACATGCCACTGCAGATGCCGCTCTTGTTAAAAAACTGCTAGGAAATTATAGATACGCATATCCATGGAAAACAGTTTTAAACAGCGGTAAACTGCTTGCATTCGGCTCTGATGCGCCTGTTGAGAATGCATCTCCGCTTCAAGGCATATATGCTGCTACTACCAGGATTCCGCCAAACAGCACAAATCCCTTTATACCAGAAGAATGTATTTCCAGAAAAGAAGCTTTTGATGCATACACAGCTGGCAGTGCATTTGCAAGCTTTGCAGAAAATGTAAGTGGAAAAATCAAAAATGGTTATCTTGCAGATTTTATTTTACTGGACAAATCATTATTCCATTTTAATGATATAATGAATATAATTATAATAAAAAATATTATAGGAGGAATAGAATGGATGAAATCACAATAAAATTAATTGGTTCCATACTTAAGGATAAATTCCTTTTGCTTAGCAGTATTAAAAATGGTTTAGAAAAAGATCTTTTTAGTGCTTATGAAGAAAAAATCCTCGTTGACTATATCCTTAAAAAATATGGTAAAAAAGAAGAAACCCCAGAACCTACTTTGATAAAAACAGAATTTGAAGAAAGTGGAATATACACGATAAACTTAGGCAAACTAATTGAAAAGGCTGCAACAGTTACCCCATTAAACCTTGAATCACTTGTTGCATATATAGATATTCTCAAAAAAAGGAAATCAGAAGAAAGGCTTATATCCATAGGAAAACGCATAGAGTCCTATATAAAGGAAAAAGAGCAGAAAAAAGATCTTACAGAATTTACTGGAGAAATAATTAATGAAGTTCACGATATCATGCGGAAAAGAGTTAAAAAAAGACTTAATCCCGTAAGAACACAGCTTATCATGTTCTCCTCAGAAGTTGAATCAAGAGAATCTAATAAAAATTTCATTCTTGGATACTCTTTAGAGCCATTTCGTTGTCTGAACGAAACGCTTTCTGGTGCAAGACCCGGATTCTATTATGCGTTAGCAGGCGCACCCCGGAGAGGCAAAACAAACCTTATGTTAAGAATCGCTTCATATATTGCAAGCAATGAACATATACCTATTCTATTTTATTCATGGGAACAAACTTCAAGAGTTTTATTTCTACGAATTTTTTCTCAAGAAACATTGATACCTCCTTATGTACTTGAAACAACAAATATTATAAGCAATCCAGAACTTAAGGAAAGATTTAACCGCGGTTATGCAAAAACAGAAAGTTATATGAACTATCTCTACCTTGTCGAAGGAAGAAGAGAGGATACTATTAATAGAATAAAGAGCCACGCTTTTTCAGTCATGCAGGAAGCAAACACAGAAAAAATAGTAATAATCATCGATTACCTGCAAAAAGTTCCTACCCCAATTCTTTACCAAGATCTTGCCCAACAAGTAGATGATGTTTCGGGCGGCCTAGCAAGTTTGTCTATGGAGTTAAAATGTCCAGTTTTTGCTGTTTCTTCCTTTGATAAAGAAGGATGTCGTCTTGATTCAAAAGAAAGTACAACAAGGCCTACCATGTTTAACTGCACAGGCGGGGGAGACATAGAATACGATTCAGATGTTGCACTCATTCTTACAAAAGATTTCAAAGACACCGCTGCTCTTCATGAAAAGATTGACACTGCTGCTAAAGAAGGAAGAATCGACCCAACTCAAATACCACATTTTGAGATTTTAAACCTCTATGTAGATAAAAACAGAGATGCTCCTCTTGGAGGAGATATTATTATTCAGTATCTATTCCTCATAGAAGACAATAATCTCATAGAAATCGAATATAAAGATATAGAAGAAGAGTATACATATGCAAAAATTTCAAAAATATTCGAGTGGATGATGGATAATAGGTATCTTATGCCTATGCAAGGAGATACAGCAAAATATGAAAAAGGAGAAGAAGAGTGATATCGCAAGAATTCATCAAAAACCTGATAGTAAAAAACAACAACAAAATAATCCTTATGGTATTAGATGGCGTTGGGGGTATACCAAACAAGTTGGGCAAAACAGAAATTGAAACTGCATATGCTCCAAATTTTGACTTCATAACAAGAAACTCTATTACAGGTATTGCAGATCCTGTTTCAATGGGCATTACTCCCGGGTCAGGACCAGGCCATCTCAGCATTTTTGGCTACGATCCTATCAAATACATAATAGGCAGAGGCATTTTGGCTGCTTTAGGTATTGATTTTCCGCTAAAGCAAGGCGATATAGCAGTAAGAGGTAATTTTGCAACACTTGATAGTGCCAATAAAATACTTGACCGAAGAGCTGGCAGAATACCAACAGAACACTGTAAAAAACTTACTGAAATGATACAAAATAAGATAAAGAAAATTTATGATACTGAAATATTTATAGAGCCTGTGATGGATTATAGGTTCGTCACAATTTTCAGGGGAGCAGATCTTTCGGATAAGCTTACCGATACTGACCCGCAAGCCACTGGCGTTGCACCGCTAAAATGCAATTTCTTAGACGCAAAAGCAAAAAAAAGTGCCAAAATAGTGAATGAATTTATTGAAAAAGCAAACAGTATTATAAAAGACCAACACCCAGCCAATGGATTACTATTACGGGGATTTTCTTCATACCCCGAAATAAAGCCGATGACAGAAATATATGGTTTAAAACCAGCAGCTATTGCAACATACCCTATGTACAAGGGACTCGCTAAACTCGTTGGTATGGACATATTAGATGTAGGGAGTACAGATATCATGGATGAATTAAAAACACTCAAAGAAAATTACGATAAATATGATTTTTTCTATTTTCATATAAAGAAAACAGATACTTATGGCGAAGATGGAAACTTCGACGCCAAAGTACGCCTTATAGAAGAAGTGGATGAAAAAATTGTTCCTGAAATACTTAAATTGAATCCTACCGTACTAACTATTACATGCGACCATTCCACGCCTGCCATAATGAAACAACATAGCTTCCATGGAGTGCCATTTGTCCTTTTTTCACCTTATG
This sequence comes from Caldiserica bacterium UBA646, assembly GCA_002299965.1. GTDB lineage: Bacteria > Caldisericota > Caldisericia > Caldisericales > Caldisericaceae > UBA646. The sequence continues at coordinate 77,191 of DBOM01000062.1, forward strand.
CACGCCCTGATCGAACAGAATATTTTTCAGAGAGAGAAATTGGAACCAAAGGAGGGCTTGGCAGATTTGAGGCAAAAAATGAAATTGTCTTAATGCTTGCTCACTCCCTAAAACTGAAAAAATTCGGCGCTTGATGAAAATAAGCTTAATGCTAATTGGAGATGAACTTCTCCGCGATGAAAGAGAAGATCTCAATGCCCATTTTGTAATTTCAGAACTAAAGAAGAAACATCTCTATTTAAACAAATTGCTTTTTGCAGGAGATAATGAGGCCTCAATAAAGGAAGGATTGCTTTTTCTTATAGCATATTCTAATGTTTTAATCACATCTGGAGGACTTGGCCTAACCCCCGATGATATTACACTAGTAACTGTCTCAAAGACGTTGGGAAAACCGCTTGTAAAAGATAAAACAGCGCAATGCTATGTGCTAGATAGCTTAAAAAAAATCAGACAACAAGCAAACAAGAATTATATAGAAAGAATGTCCTACTCAATTGAAGGTGCAATTCCCATAAAAAATGAAGTCGGCGTATCTCCCGGGATACATCTTAGAATAACCAATAAACATCTTTTTGTTCTACCCGGCGTACCTCAAGAATTTAATGTAATGTTTACTCGGCATGTATTGCCGCTACTGGCAAATGGAAAAAGGACTTTTGAAAAAACGTTTTTTGTGTCACTCAAAGAATCTGATCTTGTCGACTTTCTTGAAATGCTCGAAACAAAATATAAAATAAAAACTGCCTCTTATCCTCCGATATTTAAAGATTCTCTTCTTAAAATTAAACTAATGGGAGAAAAAGAATCAGTTAATAAAGCAGTTGAATGTTTCCAAGTATTTTTAAAAAACAAGGGTATAAAGCTGAAGAAAAACAATCAAAAGGATTAATAAAATAAAAGCTTGCATACATAAAGGTTTTCTGTATACTATTTATCAAATCTAAAAAGACTAATGCTTTATAGAGAAAATTACTGAAGAAGTGAAAAAGATATCCTGAAGTATGTGCTTATAACAATAAGACTTAAAAAATTTGCTAAAAAGCAATGTAAAATAGGATGGGAGAGTTTGCCTTATGAACATTATAGAAAAAACAAAAAAAATAAAAGAAAACGATAGAGCAAAAGCAATAGAGTTACTCGAAGAGTTTATAAACACACATAAAAAAAATCGAGTAGGAGCACACAGTTTGCTTTCGAAGCTGTATCTTAAATCGGGCGAAAAAGAAAAAGCAATAGCCGTACTAAAAAACGGAATTAAGACAAATCCAGATAATAGATGGCTCTATTTAATGCTCGGAGACCTATACTATTTTGACTTAGAAGATGTGGGTAACGCAATTAAAATATATGAAGAGGGACTCTCATTGTTTGATAAACCAATAAAAACTACAATGTCCCCTTACAGATATTTTCTGAAAAGGCTTTCCAACATAAGCTATGCAGAAAAAGATTTTGCCAATGCAAAAAAATATTTTGAACTATTTATTGCGCTTGAACCATCTGATTTTTATGCATCTGATTTTAAGAAATTTGCAGCAGTTTTGATTAACCAGGGTAAAAAAGAACGTGCCAGAAAAGTTTTAACACTCGGAATAAAAGCACACCCTGGATACAAAAATTTATATGAATTCGCAAAGAAAAACTTCCCAGACGAAGACTTTCCTTTTAGAGAAAGGAAAGTCAAGCTAACACTCCCTGGTATAGAGAGGATTCCTATAAAAACGCCACTTATAAAAGAGGGAGACAATCTCTACGACATAATAGATAAATATACAAAAAATGTAAGAAAGAAAAATGACATTATTACTATTTCCTCCTGCGTTGCTGCAATGTGCGAGGAAAGAATGACAACAGTAGATACAATTTTCCCTTCTTTTCTTGCAAGACTTGTTTCACATTTTGTATCGCATAAGGATGTGCCATTTGGTGGAGCAGCACCACTTGCAAACCCTGCAGCAATGGAAATAGCAATAAGGGAGGTAGGTAAAACGCGCATTATCTTCGCGACAAAAGCTGGAGCAATAGGAAGAATCTTTGGCAAAAAGGGCTGGTTTTACATTATTGCAGGAGAGCAAGCTGCTCTAATAGACGATCCACCTGCTGCAATCCCACCTTTTGATTATGCTGTCATACCCGGACCAAAAGATTCATTCGCAGTAAGTGAAAAAATTACAGAGAGAACTGGCTGCAGAGCAGCAATTATCGATGCAAACGACCTTGGAGATGCCTGGGCAGTAGGATACAGTAAAGGCGTATCAAAGGATAAACTGGAGAAAGTACTTTCTGACAATCCTGCGGGAAATGAAGACCAACAAACTCCCATTGTTATCGTGAGAGGATTATAAATAAAATTTAGTTGCTCAAATACTCTTTATAAATTCGTCCCAGGAAAATTCTTATTAAGCGCTTTGCTAAACCTATCTATTACTCGCTTTTTTCCGAGTATGAGCATAATTTTTGTAAGCTCCGGACCATTCTTGGACCCAATAAGAGCAACTCGCATTGGATGATATATTTTTTTCCCGGAAAGATTAAGCACAGTTTTCAATTCATTTATAAAGTTATCCAGTGCTTTTTCTGTAAACTCGATATCTTGCAATTTTTCAATTAGGTATGAAAATACTATTTTATTTTCTTCCTGCTTAAGTATTCTTTGCTCTTTTTCGGTTTTGATGAGGTCAATCTCTTCAAAAAAAGGAGTAGCAAATTTTGTTATGTCACTGATGGTTTCCATATTGCCTTTTACTGCGTTGACTATATTTAATAATTTCTCAGAGCAGTTGCTGCCTTCTTTGATCCATTTTTTCTCTATCATAAAGGGAAGAGCAAGCCTGCAAAGTCTTTCATCGTCGGCCTTTGAAATATAATGATGGTTCATCCATTTAAGTTTATCAATATCAAATATAGCAGGGGCTTTGTTAACGCTTTCAAGGGTAAATAGGTTAATAAGTTCTTCTTTTGTAAAGAACTCTCTGTCATCTTTAGAAGACCATCCGAGAAGAACAAGGTAGTTAAAGAGAGCTTCGGGAAGGAAACCCATCTCTCTGTACTGGCCTACTGAAGTAGCACCATGTCTTTTACTGAGCTTTGTTCTATCCGGTGCTAATATAAGGGAGATGTGAGCAAATTGAGGCGGAGGGAAGTTCAGTGCATTAAAGATGAACAGCTGTTTGGGGGTATTAGAGAGGTGTTCTTCTGCTCTTATAATGTGAGTGATTTTCATTAGAGCATCATCAATAACCGTAGCATAGTTATATACGGGGATGCCGTTCTCTCTTCTTATGACAAAATCTTTAAACTCATTGGAATTAAAGGTTACATTGCCACGTACTAAATCATTGACTATTATTTCTTTATCCTTTTCCACTCTAAAAACTATTGCAGGTTTAAGGTTTTTGTTTTTGAAAGCATTTCTTAGCTGTTCTGTTTCTTTTTCCTTTAGGTCTCTGTAGCTAAACTTTTTACCTTCTTTTTCATAACTGTCTCTTAAGCTGTGTATCTCTTCTTCTGTGTAGTATAGCTCATATGCTTTTTCTTCGCTAAGAAGGATATCGATGTAATGATTATAGAGGTCCATTCTTTCAGTTTGTTTGTATGGGCAGTAGTCTCCTCCTTTGAGATATCCTTCGTCCCAGTCTATGCCAAGCCACCGGATATCATTAAGCATAGTATTTATTGCTTCATCGGTTGAACGTTTTCTATCTGTATCATCCAATCTCATAATTAATACACCGTTATTGTGCCTTGCAAATAGATAATTGAATAGAGCTGATCTTGCATTGC
>DBOM01000006.1 GCA_002299965.1 Caldiserica bacterium UBA646
AAAACTTGAGTCTTATATATGAGAGAAGTAAATTTTTGGCAGGAGGCGCAGCGGAAAGAAATGAAGAAAAGGTGGTCATCGTATATTGTGAGGAGCTCGTGAAACGAGTGAAGTAGCAATCTCGACCTTAACAAACAGGCATTATTTTAAGGAAATTTTATTTGAGGGAGGTGGCACAAATGAATGTAAAAATGTTGGATAAAAAGATAACTGTAAAAATTATTAAAAGGACAAAGGTTTAAAAAGGCATTTATGAGGATAATAGAAAAAAGTCAAAAAATTCTTTCAAAAAGTGTGGAAAATTTTGCCAGTTAGGGATCTAATATATAGTGGAATAAATTTTTGATAGGAAGTGCAGCAAAAAGAAATGTAGAAAAGGAAAATTTTATTTGAAGGAGGCAGTGCAATATGAATGTATTTAGCAAAAGGTTGGCATAGAAAACAGAGTGATGAAAGAAGAATACAGAAGCAGCTTTAGGAAGTTTGCAGAACCAGAATCTCAAAGTTTAGCTTTGTTATTTAAGGCTTTTAAATATTAAAAAATTTATAGGAGGCAAATATGAGAAACAAAAAATTGATTGCATTATTAATTGCAGCTCTTCTTATTTTTTCTGTAGTCGTTATTCCTCAAGTTGTCTCTGCAGATCGGGACAGTACATTTGATGATGATCAGGTATTACCTGCTCGTGGTGAACAGTGGATAAATTTCACGATTAATTTCTATAAAAAGGAACTCCCTAATTATTTACCAAAAGATGTAAAGTTTGAGGTTGTTCGCAGCACTGATGGTGAAGGAGTGGCTATTCATATGATTACACCTAAGAATTACACGGTAAAAGATATGATGTATCTGGATTCTCTGCAAAATAAGATAGATGATAAACTTGACAGTGCATGGAGAGAAGAAAGCAAAAAGATCATAGAACAGAGACAAAATGGTATAAAAAGCCTTCTTCATACGTATCAGCATTTAAGTGGTACAGAATATTACTATTACTATTATCAAACGGCCTTAGGAACTTCAATAGACACAGATGTTAATTTGTACGATTACGGTGCGTATAAGAAAGCAACGATGCAGGGAACCTCTCAAGTATGGATCTCAGATCCTATGCAGGGTTATCAAAGGTTAAAGCTTGACGTCGGACTACACTTGTGGGGAATATCTGTTAGCGTTGGATACCCTCCTTCCGGCTCTATTTCAGAAGATACCAAAACTTATTCTGACACTTGTTATGCCCCTAATACAAGAGATATTTTAAATTTTCCTATTTGGACGAGATATGCTCTTTCCTTTATTAGAGCAGGACAGGACCAGGATGGTTATATAACCTACAGTTTTGGTGGAACACAAACTACTGATTCTGTACACATCTATAGAGGATGCAATCTTCCTTAGTTTTTGTTATGAAAAAACATTCATATAAGGTTATTGCTGTTGTAGTTATTATCTTACTTGCAGCTATTGGCGCTCTTCAAGGCGTGATAATTGCAAAAGAAAATAAAGCCCAGGATCTGTTCAACAGCCCTTCCTGGGCTGTAGATATAGAGAAGATAGCCTCCGCTGCATATGATGAAGAAGAAAATTACGCCGGGTTTAGTAGTTATGTAGATATAGATGAGGTATTTAAGACAGATTTAATTTCTACATATGCCTTTTCTAAATTGCTTCACTGTGTTGGAGAAGAAATTAGTAAACTCAAGAGAGACAGAATTTCATCTTTTTGTTTGAATAACATAGAAAATTATATGGAAGAATCTCCGGAAAGCTTTACACTAAATAAAGACGGATTGTGTTGCGAAGAAGAATGGATTTATATAAATCTTTCTTTGATGAACAAAAAGGACATTAATCTAATAAAAGACCAAATTTACTGGAAGGTAAATCGTCTGTATAAAAAGGGAGAACAAATTCTTGCTGTAACAGATAAAAAAGAAGCAACTTCTAAAAATATAGCACCTGTTTTATATACATACAAAATATTCCATCTTCTTGATCAATTTCCCAATAATATGAATGAAGACAAATTATATTTTCTCAGGCTTTTCAGCGACAATAAATTTTTCTCTTCTCTGTTTTCAGAAGGGGACTCAGACACAACAGGCCTCGTAATTATCCAATGTTTGGAGGAACTTTCCGTATCTCGAAATGCTGTTTCTAATCACACTCTGAATTCACGGAGGGAATGGTTCAATAAGCAATTGGACTATATAGAACATAATATAAAAAATCCGACTTTTGCAGGCATAACAATGTTTGAAGTGAGTAAGATTGCACCATTTCTTAATGAAAAGATTGTCCTTGAAGATAACTTTGTTAAGAGAATCTGCAATAACGAGCTCTATAAAGGAGGCTGGGCTACTGTACCAGGTTTCGCCATATGTTCTCCTATAGCAACATACAGCATTGTTTGCCTTCTTGAAGAAACAGGAAATTTAGATAGAAGGAATAATAAAAAGGCAGAGAATTTGCTTAAAAGTATAAAAAAACTTGAAAGGGACAATGGCTTTTCTAAACCATATGGACTAATTATTGATCCGGAATCTACATATTATGGTTTAAAGATATGGGAAGAGATACCTTTTCCTATTAATAGAGAAAAAGTTTTAAGCTATCTTAGCGACACTGCCCTCTTCTATATCAGAGATATTAGTGGTATTATTGACCAATTGCATAGTTTGGAAGGCGAAAAATATTCGGAAGAATTAGAAAAAGAATCAGGAGATCTGGCAGGCAATGCATTGAATGATACAAAAGGATTATACTATACAAAGCGATCAATGGATCTGTTAGAAGATCATAGTTTGGACAGTAAAATAAAAACAGCCCTTTCCAAACTGGTGAATTCGGAACTTTTCGGCATAGGAGTTTCCTTTCTTCCACCAAATAGATTAATCCTCCATGAATTTTTCTGTATGTTTGAATTAACCAACGAAGAATGCCTTACAGTAATGGATAAATTTCAGAGTTTAGGCAGTCAATATGGTTTTGGTAAACCATTCAATAGATATGAGTTTTATCAAAAATATTGGGGTGAATATGAGTCGAGTTACAACATTTTGGATGCACTTCCACCTGATAGGCTTGAAACGCCGGATATATCTTATCTAGTTAGCATTTTGAAGCAATGCCAAGATACATATAACAATGAAAGAACTAACGGTATTATAAAGTTTCATCCAGGATATATAGTTACAATGGAGAGGTTGAAGAAACATGGAGGAATGAATATTTACTTAAAAAAGCTTGTGTCCTTTAGATCAATAATATTCGGAGGATATAGGCGTACAAATAAAGTATGGCTTCCTGATATGGATGATACTTATTTTGCAGTACATACATTCTCTATTTTGAATATTCATTATGGGAGAAAAACTATCAAAAAATTCCTATCGTTTACCATATTGCATAGCGGTGGGTTTACCTTTGCCCCTTTCTCCAATATGAAAGGGGATTTAAGAAGCACAGCGGAAGGATTAGAGTTATGGGATTTGCATCCGTGATGTATTTGGATTCAAATGAAGGAACTGAATATGGTCATTATATCTCAATAGGCAGGTCTTTTAAACAGGCATTTTTTGATGCAGCGTACAATCATCAGATATACTCAGATACTGTGGCAAGAGTAATGGGAGCAATAAAGTCTGAGAATGATAGCTATTGGTCTTACAGTACAGATCCTGACCCGTGGTTACAACATCCAGAGGAATACGACTACTGGGATAGAGTTATTAATCCTACTTAAGGGAGGTGGCATAATGAAAAGTAAAATAAAAATTTCAAAGGCGATTATCATACTTTTAATGGTTACTCTCATAGGTTTAGCAATTTCCGGATGTGGTAAAACTCAGACAAAACTGCCACTTCTTAAACTTCCCCAGTTTGGTGGATTTACTCCCAATGACTTTGAAGTACAACTGAATGCGGACGTATCTAAACTCCCTAAACAGGCTACTGTCTACAAAATTGTTCCGCAGAAGATTGACGAACAAACCGTTGAAAAACTGTGTAAAATTTTTGGAGTTGGCATATCAGCTGTTAAGATTAAAAAGGAAAGTTTCGTTGTGAGAAAACAAAATGGAAAGGAGCTTGATATATACAACGATACAGGCTTTTATGAATTTAATACGCAGAGTAAATATCATTATAGTCCAGGTAAAAGTGTTCCCTCAAAAGAAGAGTGTATAAAGATAGCAAAGTCATTCGCCGAAAAGTATAACCTGCTTCCAAAAATGTACCAGTATCGTATTGCTATAGGTAGTTATACAACTTATAATCCCTCTTTTAACGAGAGTATTATAATTGATAGAACTGTGACTTTTTACCCTATTATTAACGGCAGAGAGATTCTTGGCCCAAAGTTCGGCATCACTATCGGGAATAGGGGCGAGATTGAAGGAGTTAATAATCATCTGTATAATATTGCTCCATTAAAAGGTGACTATGCTTTGAAATCAATCGATGAAGTAATTAAAGAGTTAAAAGAAAACAAATTGCAGTCATGGTGGATTAAACCTGATGAGCCAGATGTGAAAAAAGTCATTATTAATAAAGTAGAAATAGAATATTATGGAGATATCGGTACATCAATAAAGCTGGGGCAACTATTTGTTCAACCTGTCTATTATTTGTCCGGTGAAGTCATATTCAAAAATGGTAAAAAAGGAGAATTTGGAGTAAGTGTTCCTGCCGTAGACAATCAGTACATTATTACAGGGAATTAAAAACCTGGTGAATTACTTCAAAAAGGCGGGGGAACAGCCCGCCTTTTTGAAAAATAAGACTTAATGGTTTGAGTGATCCGCTCATTTTTGTATTTATATATATCTAATCTGAGTGGTTCTCATACAATTTAATGTCCTCTACTTAGCACAGTTTTTATTTAATAAAATTGCAAAAGATTTGCCAGGTTATGATGTTTGGGGAGAAAAGTTTGGTTTGTAAGAAGTAGATGAAAGATGCTTTTTCAATATTTCAAAGAAACCTATGGAACTTTTTTGCAAGTTAGGTGTCTAATATATAGGAGAAAAGAATTTTTAAAAAAGTGTAACATTTTTTGAA
>DBOM01000016.1 GCA_002299965.1 Caldiserica bacterium UBA646
CTACATTTTGGGGTCTACCTTGGCGTTAAGGCAGTTGATCCTTTAAAATACCTTTCTAGTCCTTGACGAAATCTCTATTTTCGGTAAAATGAATAACTCAAATAAAAAGAGGTGAGAATACAAATGACCGAAAGTAAAATTTATGTAGAGCTTTTAAAAGAAAGTGAAGAAAATAAATACAAACTGGTCCACCGAATTATTAAGGAAGGTAAAGTGCTTGTAAGGTTAAATCCTGATTTTACACCGTTTTATCCTGCAGATTGTTTGCAAAAAATTTCGCAGGTTTTATTGAACAAAACAAGCGATGACGAAGAAAAATAAAGTCCTTCTAGTTGTGACTGGCAGTGTTGGAGCTTACAAGGCTGTTGAGATACTAAGGACTTTACGAGATTTAAATATAGACGTCAGAGTTATTTTGACTGAAGGAGCAGAAAAGTTTATTTCCGCTTTAACCTTTTCTTCTTCTGGCGCAGAAAAGGTTTTTACAGAGCAGGATCAATTTTCGGTCGACAGTGAAGGTGTATCTGCACACATTTCATTATCAAGATGGGCGGATTGTATTCTTATAGCGCCCGCCACTGCAAATACGATTGCTAAAATACTGGCTGGCATTGCAGATAGTCTTGTATTGTCCACAATTTTGGCCTCCGAAAAGCAGATATTTATTGCGCCTTGCATGAACACTAACATGTTCGAGAATTTAATCACACAAAGAAATATCAATGCACTAAAAGAACATGGAATGATATTTATCGGACCAGAAGAAGGAAAACTTGCTGATTTTTCTGTGGGTATGGGCCGACTTACCGATCCAGAAAAAATAGCACAGTTTGTTGCTTCATTTATGCAGAAGAATACTGAATTATTCAAAGGAAAGAGATTTGTCGTTACTGCCGGCCCTACAAGAGAATATCTTGACCCAATAAGATTTATTACAAATGATTCTTCAGGAAAAATGGGAACTGAAATTGCGAAAGAGGCAAAACGAATGGGAGGATATGTACATTTAATTTGCGGCTCTTCTTGTGTTGATGCAATTGGATTGGATAAAATAGATAAAATCACAACGACAGAAGAGTTATTTAAAAAGACAAAAAAAGCTATGGAAAAAAGTGATATTTTAATAATGGCTGCTGCTCCCACAGATTTTAAGCCAGAAATTGTGCAACCAGGCAAGATCAAAAAAATATCACAGCTTAATGTTCAATTCCTCAAAACAGTTGACATCATAAAAGAAGTTGGGAAACATAAAAACAACAAAATTATCGTAGGCTTCGCGTTACAGACTGACGATATCGAAAAAAATGCAATGAAAAAAATGCGCGAAAAAAATATGGATATAGTCATTGCAAACAGCAATTTAAACATGGGGAAAGATTATGGGAGTGTTTTAATTATCGATAAAACAGGTAGAAAAAAAGTTGTTCGGAATGAAACAAAGCAAAAAATTGCAAGAGAAATTTTGATATTTTTAAAAGAGTTTTGGGGGAAGGAGAGGAAAAATGGTTAGAAATGGAAGACAAAGATTTGTTACCACAGAATCTGTGACAGAAGGTCATCCGGATAAACTTGCGGATCAAATTTCCGATAAAGTACTTGATGAAATTATCCGGAAGGATCACAAGGCAAGAGTTGCCTGTGAAACATACGTAACACATGGTTTAATCATTGTTGGTGGCGAAATTACAACCTCTGCGTGGGCCGATATTGCTGGAATTGCAAGAAGCACAATAAAAGATGTCGGATATATTGACCCAAAATATGGTTTTGATTATCACACTTGTGGTGTTCTAAATGCGGTAGGACGGCAATCTCCAGACATTGCGCAAGGTGTAGATAGAGGTGGGGCAGGAGATCAAGGCGTTATGTATGGTTATGCAATCAATGAAACCGATGTACTTATGCCACTTCCAATTGTTATTGCGCATAAACTCACTGAGCAGCTTGCAAGGGTAAGAAAAACAGGTAGCCCAATAAATAATATTGGACAGTTCCTTGGCCCTGACGGTAAAGCTCAGATTACTTTAAGATACGAGGAAGGCAGAGCAATAGAGGCAACGGACATTGTTATATCCACTCAACATACTGAGGAACTGCTTGACGAAAAAGATCCATTACAAATGTCACTCGAGGCACGCCAAAGAATCATAGACGCAATAGCAATGCCTGTTATACCAAGTTATCTCATCACCGATAACACACACTTCCATATCAATCCAACAGGAAAATTTGTCGTAGGTGGCCCTCAATCTGATACTGGAATGACTGGCCGAAAACTTGAAGTTGATACATATGGCGGCATGGCTCCTCATGGAGGTGGTGCATTTTCAGGGAAAGATCCTACAAAAGTAGACAGATCTGCAACCTATATGGTGCGTTATCTTGCAAAGAACATTGTTGCAGCTGAACTGGCGCAGGAATGCCTTATTCAGGCTGCTTATATTATCGGAGAAGTTCAACCTGTTTCATTCACTATAGATACATTTGGCACGGGAAAAGTCAATGATCAATTACTTGAAAAAACCATTATGGAGCTTGTCGATCTTTCGCCAAAAGGAATTATCGAAAAGCTTGACCTTCTCAGGCCAATCTACCAAAAAACTGCTTCATACGGACATTTTGGGAGAAATGAGCCTGAATTTACATGGGAGAAAACTGATCTTGTAGAATTATTGCAAAAAAAACTTGGATAACAACACATTGTACGGGGGCATCGTAATTGATGGACTTGTTCTAAACAAGGATCTATTTTATTACAAAATTCCCCGTTCTTTGGTCAATACCGTTCAAATAGGTAGCAGAGTTATAGTGCCATTTTCCGGGAAAAATGAACTTTATTCAGGATTCGTCTTCGATATACAAAAAACTCTTCCTCACGATGCTCAAAAAGT
>DBOM01000071.1 GCA_002299965.1 Caldiserica bacterium UBA646
GAGTCTTGAGGGAATGTGTCCCTCAAATTAGGAAAAGCAATCCGACAGCTTCATCGTCGTTGCGAGCCGAAGGTGCGGCAATCTCCTCCTTAACAACAAAACATTATTTTATAAAAACAAAAATTTAAAAAAATATTACCCTGGGACTGCCACGCATTCCTTCGGAATACTCGCAGTGACAAAAAATGACCACAAAGTGCCTGGCACAAAGTGATCATTTTTTGTTCAAATGGTGCCAGGCACCATTTGAACACCAATTGAACAAAAAGGGGATATTTTTATGTGAAGACAAGCACAAAGCGCTGGTAAACACTGCATTTCTATGAACTTAAGCTGTTTCTTAGCACTTTTCTGAAATTATCATTTTCCGGGCAGTAGCTCTAAAATAACTTTGGCTTAAATAAAGGGTTTCTTTGAAACCTTATTTTAAGAGCACCCTCAAGAAACCCGCATTCCTTCGTGCCACCCCCAAGGAACGCTGTTAAACACAGGATTATTTATTAGCGTTTTAATCCATTTTAAGCGTCACAAAAGTAATATTTCATCTTAATGTACCTATTTCCCCTGCATCGTTAAATTTGAGCACTTTATGAATGCCTCCTGCAATTTGGCATAAACACAGTGTTTTTAAGACGTTTTTTTAAGTTTTTCTTAAAGTGTACAGTCTTCTTATCGTTTCAGCGTTTGTTATGATGCCAAGGATAATAAGCGTATAAAAAATTTGGTTGGATAGTGCACCTATCATAATTAAAAGTAGTCTTATGTCTCTTCCAAGCCGCACTTTCGGCTTTTTTCCGCTCTTTTTGAAAATGGAATCATATTTGGTTGCCGTATAGCTATTCATAAAACTGCCAGCAAGGGCAATGAATCCTATAATCCATACCGCTGCGTTGCCGTGTAATCTCCACAGTCCATATGTCATCCCTAAAATAATTAGAGCATCTGCATACCTGTCCAGCACTGCATCGAACCATGCTCCATATTCTGTCTGTTGAAATTTAAGCCTTGCCACTTCACCGTCGCAGCCGTCAATGATCGAAGCAGATTGAGACAAAAGCCCTCCGATTACAACATAAAGGTAACTGCCAAGTGAAAAGAAATAAGAGGAAAGCAAGCACAAGGCAAAACTAAAAAAGGAGATTGAATTTGGTGTTAGTTTAGTTTTTACAAGGAGTTTTGAAATTTTGATAGAGATAGGCCTATTTAGAAATCTTGATACCGGGCCGTCTGTTAACTTTGTTAATCTTTTGCATAGAATTTTTTCAGCTTCTCTGAAATCTTTTTTCGTGTCGATATCAATCCAGAAATTTTCTTTTATATCAAAGTATCTCATTTCTCCTTTTTTTGATAAGATACGGATTCCGCCCGAGAGTGTTTCATCCCCCTTTTTAATACTTTCCTTGAGTGCGTTAAAAAGTGATTGGTTGCACAAAAACATCCCGCAGTCGATACCATTATAATCTTTTATTCCTTTGCCGATATCTACTATTTTATTGTTTTCTATTTTTACTTTTGTGGCGTCGTTTAAATCAATATGTTTTTTTGGTGTTTTATCGACAACTAAAATGCATTCCTTGTCGGATAATTTTGTCTTAAGTAATCTCTTTAGTGTATCAGCTTCAAATATGTGATCTGTCATAAGCAGCACAAACTTTTCATTTATAAGATCTTTGCCTTGCAGTACGGAGATGCCATTTCCTTTTTTCCATTCTTTGTTTTCTATATAATTTATTTTAACGCTGTATTTTTCTCCATTTCCCAATTTTGTTTTTATCTTTTCGGAAAGATATCCCGTAACGATTACAAATTCGGTGATGCCTGCTTCTCTCGCAGTTAAAACAACTCTTTCTATAAGGGAGAGTCCTAAAAGTTGAGCAAGGGGCTTTGGCTCGTTGTCAGTAAAATCTTTAAGCCTGCTGCCCCTTCCTGCTGCAATAATTAATGCTTTCATCTATTACCTTTCGCGTTTTCCCTGGATGAATTCTTCTACCATTTCTTTTGCTTTTTCATCAGGGAACTGTTTAGGAGGATGTTTCATTGTATATGCGGAGATTGACGTAAGTATGCCTCCTATCTTTCTTTCTAACGCTAACTTTGTGCATCGGATTGCGTCAATTGTACAACCTCCGGAATTTGGCGAATCCTCTACATCAAGTCTTAAGTCCATATACATTGGAACTCCGCCGAAGAGTTTTCCTTCCATCCTTATAAAACAGATTTTATTATCCTTTTGCCATGGCACATAATCAGAAGGACCGATATGAATGTTATTTGGGTCCAAGGGCTTATCTAAAACAGATTGTACTGCCTCTGTTTTAGATATTCTCTTTGTTTTTAATCTTTCCTGGGAGAGCATATTCAAAAAATCTGTATTTCCTCCCGTATTGAGCTGATAGGTTCTTTCTAATTTTACTCCTCTGTCTTGAAACATCTGAGTCAGGACTCTATGTGTAATTGTTGCTCCAAGTTGTGATTTTACATCGTCGCCTACAAGGGGAAGATTTTTTTGTCTGAATTTATCTGCGAATTCCTGAGTAGATGCAATAAATACAGGCATACAGTTTATAAATGCAACATTTGCTTTTAACGCACACTCTGCATAAAATTTTGCTGCCTTTTCTGAACCCACGGGGACATAATTCATCAAGATTTCTGCTCCACTTTCTTTTAATAGTCGTACTATATCTTCCTCTTCTGCTTCTTTTTTGTCGGAGATAATAAAAGTTTGATCTTCCGGATAATTCTTCATATGCGGAGCAACACCATCTAAAACTTTTCCCATTGCTACTTTTACTCCTGCTTCGGGAATATCTTTGCAGAATGTCTTTGTGCAGTTTGGTTTAGCAAAAATTGCTTCGCTTAAATCCTTATCTATCTTTCTTTTATCAATGTCAATAGCGGCTACAATTTCTATATCAGATGGTTTGTATCCTCCAATGTCCCAATGCATCAGTCCTATTGCATCTTCTTGATTTTTGTTTCTGTAGTAATGAATTCCTTGAATTAAGGCGCTTGCACAGTTACCGATGCCAACGATGCCTACTTTTATTGTTTTCATCGCACACCACCCCCTTGATTAATAGTTCCTTCCATCTAAAGATGGTTGTCCTTAAGATATTAAATGTTTCTCTACGAATTTATTCCATACTTCTTTGAGGACTCAACTACCTTTAATTGAACTGTACCGTGTTTGTTCTTTGGAAATTTTAACCCTCACTCACCAATCCATAGTATCTCTATTATTCAGAGATACTACTCTTTTTCAACAGATTTTTGTAATCTTCTTATCTGGTTGGGTAGCAGTTTTATATGTACCGAAACTTAGTCAAGCTTTACATGATATTATATATCATTTTTATCTGTTGGTCAAGGGAAATTATTTTTAGTAAAAATATATTTTGAAATAAATGAGAATTAAACAAGTTAACACGAGGTTTTTTAAGGCAATTTAATTATTTGCTATAGGATATTCTGTGGACAAGAAATTATTGTCTGTTTATTTTTTATATGTTTCAGCAAGCTCTGCGTAATCAACTGCGTGTTTATGGATTGATTGTCTCTCTTCTTTTGTGAGCAGGCGCACAACCTTTGCAGGGATGCCAACAGCAAGGCTTCCTTTTTGTATTTTCTTGTTTTCTGCAACCAGCGCATTTGCTCCGATAATTGATTCTTCTTCAATGTGAGCGCCTGAAAGCACAGTTGCCCCCATACCGACGAGACAATTTTTTTCTATTACTGCAGCATGTATGATTGCGCTATGCCCAACGGTTACGTAATCCTTTATAATGCAGGGAGCGCTATCTACGTGAACTACCGTATTGTCCTGTATGTTTGTTCCTTTGCCTATATGGATTGGTGCGGTGTCTCCACGCAAAACAGCACCGTACCATATACTTGCATTTTTTTCGATTGTTACGTCTCCAATAATTACTGCGGTTTCTGCGATGAAAGCAGTTTTGTCTATTTTTGGTTTCTTTCCATTATATTGAACAATCATTATTTACCTTTATTTTAGAAAGATTTCTGTGCCGCAGAACGGACATCTTACCACACCTTTTCCTGCAAGCTCAAGTTCGCCGCCACAGTTCGGGCATTTATGCATGTCCATCTTTGACATATCTCTTGAAACAAGTTTTCCTTCTTTCCAGTTTACATATCCTGTAAACAGGCCTTTTCCTACAAGGTCTTCAAGATAGTTTTTAAATATGTCTCTTGTTAATCCTGTTTCTACTATGAGATTATTTATCATCACGGTGCCTCTTGTTTCAACTGCATTTAGTATTTTTTGTTCAACAGTCACTTTTTTTGTTTCTTTTTCTTCTCTTCCGCCCTGTATAAAAACATAAGCCCCGATGATTGCAGGAAGAAGCACCAGAATAATAAGGCCCATTATGGTTCCTCCGGGGTTTCTTGCGCCGGTATTTGAAAAAAGCCACGCAGCAAATGCTATTGCAATAAGTAAAAATGCGATGCCTAAAAGTTTGCTTTTATTCATTTTGACTCTCCTAAAATATTTTCTATATTATAAAGAATATGTATTCCCTCGAGGTGTTTTGCTATTATGTCATTTTCGCCTTCCTTGATTTCTACACTTTCTCCCACGAAGGAAATTTTAGAAAGTTTTTCTACATCGCTGTTGTTCATTCTGACGCAGCCGTGGGACAAATTCCTTCCCGGGGAGAGCGGTTCGTTTGTGCCGTGAAGGCCGTATCCTGAAAGAGAGATTCCCATCCAGCAAATGCCAAGGCCATTTTCCTTATCTTCTATATACGGTTTGTATGTTTTCCCCTCGAAATACCAGTTTGGATTATGAATGATGTTGATGATGCTAAATGTGCCGGTTGGCGTTTCGCTTTCTCCGCCTTTTCCGATGCAAACGGGGATAACTTGTTCGATTTCGTTATCTTCTTTGACAAATAAAAGGCGATATGCTTTATTTACCACGAGAGTTCTGGCTATACTTTTGCTTACAGGCGCAACGCTTGTAAAAATGATAAGCAATATAATGAATACAATAATTTTCTTTATTTTCCGATTGTTTTTCATAACTAAATTATATGCATAATATTTTGTTTTCCAAAACGACACACTATAAAAACAAAAAGAGATGGAAAACAAATTAATTTGTTTTCCATCTCTAAAACTTTATGGTAAAAATTAACCTAAATATTTAATAAATTCTTCCTTTGACTTTCTTTCCGGCGCAGCAGGTTCTTTTACAGGGTACCCTAAGGGAGTTACTGTTGTAATAAGATGATTTTGAGGCACATTAAGTATTTGTTTAACATTTTCTCTGTTCATATCTGCAATCCAGCAGGTACCTAAACCGTAGAAACGTGCCGCTAACATAAAGTGATAAGTTGCAATGCATCCATCTTCCATTGGTCTGCTTGTTTTGTCAGGATCTGCGCAAATTGCAACGGCCATAGGTGCCCGGGCGATAGGGGCACTACCACCTCTTACATTTGCAAGTTCTTCCAATGTTTTTTTATCCGTTACGATTACAAAATAATATGCTTGTGAATTACTGGCAGTCGGAGCATATCTGGATAGTTCAAATACTTCGCGAAGAACATCTTTGGGAATTTCTTTGTCTTTGAATTCCCTTATACTTCTTCTTTTCATAAGTAATTCTTTGCCGTTTAACACTTCTTTATTTTCACACATTTTTCATCTCCTCCTTTTTAGTTTTGTTTAATGCGTGGTTTTTATATATTTACTTTTAGATATTTATATTATTTTATGACCCAGCACTAAAATGTCAAGAATCTGTATGCTTATTTCTACGGCCAGTAATACATTGTCACAGTTCGTGTTTCATTATCCCAGTTAACATTAGCATTAAGGTGTTCTGCTATGAATCTTAATGGAAGGTAAGTCCTTCCGTTAATAATGATTGGAGTTACTTTGTTGTTTGGGTCTATCTGCATTTTAATGCCGTCTACTATTGCCGTATTGTTGTCTATTGTAAGTATTATCGTGTGGTAGGTAAGGTTGATTGTTACTTCCCTTGTTTCTCCGTTCCAGCTAACTGTTCCTCCTAATGATTCTATCAGTATTCTTATGGGAAGAAGTGTCCTGTCATTCTCTATGATTGGTTTGCTATTCTGTGCATCGATAGTTTTGCTTATGCCGTTTATTGTAACCTCAGGGTTGTTAATCTGTAGTGTGATAATTGTTGCAGGAGTGGGGACAATGTAATTTACAGTGTATGTTTCTGTCATTGTGTTTCCTGCTTTGTCGGTTGATTGCACCGTGATAATATTTCTTCCTGGCGTAAGCGTGCATGTGATATTAATCTTTCCTGATAGCGACAATGCTACAGTTTTTCCGTTTATTTTAATTTCTTTTACTCCTGTGTCTGTATCAAAAACGGTTCCTGTAATGTCAAGTTCATTAGATGAAACTGATTCAGGTATATTATTAAGTTTAACAATTGGCGGTTTTGTATCTGATATTACCCTGAATGATTTTGTGGCAAAGTTACCACTTGCATCATATACTGTTACCTCTATATCATTTATTCCTTCAAAAAGTGTAATCGTTGGGTCATTTCCTATCGGAAGGCCCATTATGTCTTTTATTGTTATGCCATTATTTTTAATTACTGTTCTTGCAATATTCCCTGAATTGTCTGCTGCGATAAAGTCAAAGGAAAAGAAAGAAGAGGATGTGATAGTGGAAACATTAAGGTCTACTCCCGAAAGCGTTAATGTTGGCGGCGTTGTATCAGGGATTTTTGCAAATGTTGCTGAGATTGCATGGTTGCTTGTTATATTAGTAAATGTGTATGTTTTGCTTATCGGTTTAATAGAAGAACCATCAACAATTATTTGATTTATCACATATCCTGCATCTCCCGTAATTATAAATGTTTGGTTATCTCCATAATTTATCACAATATCCCCGGAAGGAGAGATAGTTCCGTGATCAACCGCTGTTGCATTGATTGTATATGTATTGATTTCAAATAGCGCAGTAATATTTTTATTAGAATCCATTGTGACAATAAGAGGATTATCGCTTCCCGTAGCATCGCCACTCCACCCAACGAAATGCCAACCTGTATCAGGCGTTGCAGTAAGTGTTACAACTGCACCATAGTCGTAGTTAATTTGGTCAGGATTCT
>DBOM01000030.1:0-5229 GCA_002299965.1 Caldiserica bacterium UBA646
CTATTTTGGAACGACTAAAACGGAACAGGGCATTGCGAATAAGCTTTACAAAGTTAAGAAGATGCTGTCAGCAAGATACAAAGAAAAAGACGAAGAAGAATTGGATGATATGTTTTTGAAAGAACAGTCCTTCAGTTCTTTTTGTGAATTTTATTTGCTGGATTTTGCTGCTATGTTTAGAGCAATTGAACTTGGCCTTATAAAATTTAAGGTAAGCGACTTTTTTAAAAATTATAAAATAAGGAAGCCGGGATGAAAATATCATTTATTGGAGCAGGGACAATGGCTTCCTCTATGGTTAAGTGTATCATCGAGAAGGGTGTTTATGAAAAAGAAAACATCGCGGGCAGCAGCCCACGTCTTGCAAGGGCGAGGGAATTGAGCAGGCAATTTGGCATTAAGATGGTGCAAAATAATGTGGAAGCAGCATCATTTGGCGATATTGTGGTGCTATCCGTTAAACCACAGATTTTTTCAGCTCTTGCAAGAGAGTTAAAAGAGGTGTTGCAAGACCACCAGATTGTGTTATCCATAATGGCCGGTATTCCAATAGAGGTAATTCAAAGAGAGCTTGCGCACAAAAAGGTAGTGCGCGTAATGCCCAATACTCCTGTTCAAGTCGGGCATGGAATGAGTGTGTGGACTGCAACAGAAGAAGTGAGCGAAGAAGAAAGAATTTACATCAGAGAAATTTTTTCTTCAATGGGAAAAGAACTCTTTGTCAAAGATGAAGATTACGTTGATATGGCTACAGCTTTAAATGGCACGGGTCCTGCATTTGTGTTTTTGTTTCTTGAAGAGATGATAAGCGCAGGCGTTCATCTTGGATTCTCTCGAAGAGTGTCCAAAGAACTTGTTTATCAAACCGTACTTGGCTCTATACTTTTTGCTATGAATTCTGACAAGCATACGGCAGAGCTGCGCGATATGGTAACTTCCCCGGGAGGCACTACGGCAGAAGCGTTGTATGAATTAGAAAAAGGGACTTTTAGAACTGTTCTTGAAAAGGCAGTGTATGCTGCTTACAAGCGCACGAAATATTTAGGCGAATTAAGTAAAGAGAAGAAAGAAGGAGGGCAATAATAAATATGGTGAAGAAAGAATATGAAGTAAAGCTTACTGCATCAAAAAAAATGCTCGAAAAGATTAAGCAAACTCCAGGATTTCTTAATTGGAGTATTAAAAAAGGAAAGGAAAAGTATCTTGTCAGTCACTACTTCGATACTGAGAAATTTGACCTTCTTTATAGCAATATGGCATATAGAACAAGAGAAGAGGACGGCAGAAATGTCGCAACACTTAAAGGAAACGGTATCCTTAAAAATGGAATATTCATAAGGGATGAGTTTGAAGAAAAACTGCGTAATGGCGAAGATGTAACAAAATTTAATTTTTTGAATAAACATTTTCCGCAAATATTGGAAATTATCAAAGGGACTCCTTTAAAAGAAGTGTTGATTGTGGATAACGAAAGACATATATTGTATCTTGAGAAGGATGGCTCTTTGATTGAGGCTTCCCTGGATTTTCTGCACTTTGTTCTGGGTAAAAGGAAAGTTTCTTACAATGAAATTGAACTGGAACTTAAAAATGGATGTGTAGAAGATCTTTTAGAATGTGCTTCTTTCTTGAAGCTCAATTTTCACCTGTTCTCAGCAGGTGCATCCAAATATGAAATGGGGCTAAGGAGTTTTAATCTTATTCCATTGTTATAATTTGTCTGTCAATATTTGAGGCGGGGCTGTTGCCCCGCCTTTTTTAATTGTCTTTGCGCTCTTTTTACTGCCGAAAATAAATCGATCGACCAAAATGGTTAAAATGGTGCCTGGCACAAAAATAACCATTTTTACATTGCAAATGTTCTTTGTACTCTTTTTTCCTCGTCATTGCGGTGAGTCTTTACACTCCCTACCATTTTATTATTACTTGACAATAATTATTTTTTTTATCTTGACAATAAATTGACAATTATTATTATGGAAATATGAAGAAAAAAATAATTAATTTTCTTAAAACAAAAGGATCTGCTTCGGGTGCTGAGATTGCAAGAAATTTTAAGGTATCAAGGCAAGCGATTAACCTACATTTAAAGGTTCTTGTAGAATCCGGGATTATCTTAAAATTAGGTAAGACAAGAGGGGCCAAGTATAGCCTTTCTGGTAATTTGTCTCAATTTTCTTTAAAGCATGTGAAATTATTCGAACTGAAAGATTTGGAAGAGGACAAAGTTTTTGACGAAATATCTCTAATTTTAAACTTGAGGTACCTTCTCAGTAAAAATGGCTACGATATATTTTATTATGCTTTTACTGAGGCTTTAAATAATGCCATTGAGCACTCAGAGTCAGAAAAATGCAAAATCGAGGTTGTGGTTAATCCATATGATATTGAATTTATCATCAGAGATTATGGAATCGGGATTTTCTCCTCTGTTGCAGGTAAGTTTAACCTTTCTGACGAAGTATCAGCTGTCGGGGAATTGATTAAAGGGAAGACCACAACAATGCCCGATAGACATACTGGAGAGGGTGTTTTCTTTACTTCAAAATCTGGAGATATAGTTCATTATAGATCTCATAAAATATGTTTAATTTTTGATAATTCCAAAAAAGATGTTTTTATAGAGCAGAAAAAAAGAATTAAAGGTACTGAAGTTTACTTTAACATAAAAAGAAAAACTAGAAGAGAGCTTGGAAAAATTTTCAATCAATATGCTCCAGAAGATTATGAATATAAGTTTGAAAAGACTAAAGTGTTTATAAAACTTTTTCAGAAAGAATATGTATCGCGCTCCGAGGCAAAAAGATTATTAACTAATCTTGATAAGTTTAAAGAGATTACACTTGATTTCAAAGGAGTAAAAATGATTGGACAGGGGTTTGCAGACGAAGTTTTCCGTGTTTTCAAAAATAAGCACCCCGACATTGTATTAAAAGTTGAAAATCTAAATCCAATTCTTGAATCTGTAATTAAGCACGTGAGTTGACAATAATTATTTATTTTATGTTGACAATAAATTGACAAACGCTATTTCTTCGTCTTTGCGCTCATTTCCTTGGCATTTTGTTATTGCCGTGAAGCGACAGCCTTTTTGTCGTTGCGAGGCTACCGCTTTTGTAGCCGAAGCAATCCCCGTTTTTGTCCCGCGGCAATCCTCTTTTTTGTCTTTCAATAGGAGTCTCGAGGGAATGCGTCCTCTCAATTAAAGAGAAATTTTACTATGGGACTGCCACGACAACAACTATCTCGCAGAGACGAAGAGAGGGTGTCCCTGTACTCTCGTATATTTATTTCCTTCTCTTATTGTAAAATAGTATACTTTAGAGTATAATACTTTAAAGTATATAAATAGTTGGAGGTGTAATGATGTTTGTAGATAGAAAAGAAGAGCTCAATCTTTTGGAAAAGTTATTCCAAAAAAAGGATGCTCAGTTGATTATTCTCTACGGTAGACGCAGAATAGGAAAAACTGAGCTACTCAGGCAATCTGTAAAGGGAAAAAAGCATCTTTTCTTTTCGGCAGATCTTTCTTCTGAACAAGAACAGTTAAGGCAGTTTACTGAAAAAATATACCATATTTCAGGCGATTCCTTTTTGCAAACGCAGCCTTTTATTTCCTGGGAGTCTTTGTTAAGATATGTTTTTGACCATTTGGCAAGCGAGGTCCCTATCATTATAGATGAATTTCCATACCTTTGTGTTAGTAACCCTGCCCTCCCTTCCATCTTACAAAAAGTTTGGGATGAGAAGTCAAAGGAAAAGCATGTTTCTCTTGTGCTTTGTGGTTCTTATATGAGTTTTATGGAAAAAGAAGTATTGAGTAGCAGAAGTCCTCTGTTTGGACGAAGGACAGCTCAAATTTTCCTCCAGTCTTTACCTTTTAAAGAACTTAAATATTTCTTTCCACAATATTCAAAGGAAGAGCAAGTATATACATATGCTGTAGCAGGCGGTACACCTGCGTATCTTCAAAAGATTACCGATAAAAATACATTAGCAGAAAATGTAAAAACAGAAATTCTAAACAAAAATGCTTTTCTTTATAATGAACCAAGATTTCTTCTTATGGAAGAGCTTCGTGAGCCCTCTCTTTATTTTTCGATATTGAAAGCAATAGCCTCCGGAAAAACAAAATTAAATGAGATTGTTCAAGATACAGGAATAAAACCCAGTTACAAAGTTAACAAATATATTGCAGTACTACGTGAATTGCGCATTGTAAGGAGAGAATTGCCCATCACAGAGGAAATGCCTCATAAGTCACGGAAAGGTATTTATATTTTAAATGATCCGTTTTTCAGGTTTTGGTTTAAATACGTTTATCCAAATGTCAGCTACCTTGAGGAAGGCGATGTCAATTATGTATGGGAAGAAAAAATAAAACCCGATCTGGATAGCTTTGCGGGATTTATCTTTGAAGACATATGTATCCAGAAGATTAAGGAATTGAATAGAGAAAATAAACTCCCCTTTAAAGCTGAGAGAATTGGACGGTGGTGGGACAGTAGTGATGAAATTGATGTTGTTGCATATAACAGTAAAAATGAGTTTATGTTTCTTGAGTGCAAATGGAGAAAAAAGAAATTGGGAATGAATGTACTAAATGATTTAAAAAGGAAAGCAAATAAAGTTTCTAAGGCAGAGCATCGCTATTTTGGATTTTTCTCTAAATCAGGATTCACAGAGAAATTAACAGAAGCCTCCGGGCGAAGCGATAATATTTTTTTATTTGACTATTAAATTTTTTATTGTGCACTCCTTTTGTTGCCGAAAATAAATCGATCGGCCAAAATGGTTAAAATGGTGCCTGGCACAAAAATAACCACTTTTGCATTGCAAATGTTCTTTGTACTCTTTTTCCCTCGTCATCGCACTTCTTTTCTTGCAAATATTCTAAAACTCGTTAAAAAGAATATAGAATTTGCGAGCTGGAGGTTAATAATATTTGAATATATTTAATAAAATAAGGCATTCCCGCATTTTACGGAGGCAGTCCGTAACCGAGGCAACGCTAATCATCATAGTCATTACATTCCTCAGTAAGATTGTAGGGTACGCGCGGGAAGTGTTCGTTGCAAATTATTTTGGCGCAACGGCGCAAACTGATGCTTTCCTTATTGCAATGCTTGTGCCCGCGATGATTTTAGGTCTCATCGCGGGTGGTTTGCAAGTAGTAATTATCCCCATTTACACGGAGCGCAAGAAGAAGGATCCTGCGCAAGCCCGCAT
>DBOM01000030.1:5532-7012 GCA_002299965.1 Caldiserica bacterium UBA646
CGCAAGCCCGCATTTTCGTAAATCAGGTTTTCTTTATTACCGTACTTTTCCTGATTCTTATATCCATTGTTATGTTTATCTTCCCCACATTTTTTATAAAAGCTGTTGCATATGGCTTTAAGGGAGACAGGCTTTCTTTAGCGGTTTACTTTATGCGCTTTCTCATTATCTTTGGCTTCTTTAATGTTTTGGTTGGTTTTCTCACTGGCCTTTACCAGGCAGAAAAGCAGTTCCTTTATCCTGCAACGCTTGGTCTTATCGGTAATAGTTTTATCCCGCTTTCTTTATTTCTTCTTCATTCTTCCCTTGGTATAAACAGCTGGACGGTCGGAGAGCTTGCCTTTTCTTCATTTTTATTCTTCGGTCTGTTTATTGTGCTTCTTTTAAGGAGAAGTTTTTTCAGGTCATTTCAATTAAACAGTATCGATTGGCCGGCAATGCGCCACTTTGGGGCACTACTCCTCCCAATTATTACAATTTCAGGTATCGGCACAATTAACGCGATTGTTGATAAAACCATTGCTTCGTCTCTTGCTGCTGGCTCAATTGCAGTATTAAACTTTGCACAAAAGGTGTACCTTATTCCCCTTGGGCTTTTTGCAGCGCCGCTTGCTATTGCCGTGTACCCCACATTTTCATCACTTGCCACGGAAAAGAATCATAAAGGTTATGCAGAAACTTTTAAGCAGTCAATGTCTTTTATGATATATGTGATTATCCCTATTTCTGTTATCTTTATCACGCTTTCTCAGCCCATTGTTAGGATTCTTTTTCAACACGGTGCATTTACCGGAAGTGACACAACGGTTACTGCATTTGCCGTATCTATGTATTCATTAGGGCTTTTTGCAATGGCTGCAGGAGGACTTCTTGCAAGAAGCTTCTTCTCTTTTCAGGACACAAAGACGCCACTGTATCTCAGCATCATCGTTGTTGCAATAAATATTATTGGCAATCTCACGCTCTCTCGCATCCTTGGCGCGGGCGGCATTGCCCTTGCTACTGCCATTGCCGCAACAACCGGCCTGTTCCTCTATGCGCATGCGCTCCGCAAAAAACGATACATCAAAGAGCTTCGCTATGCTCCGTTACTTAAAGAAGGCATTAAAATTATTGCTATATCGCTCTTTATCGGAGCTTTATCCATACTACTAAAGCCGTACATCAACGCCTCGCCCAATTTCATTATAAGCATTGTGCGGTTTGCCCTTGTGCTTATCTTGCTTACTGCTGTGTACGTACCGTTGACTTATCTGTTCAAATCTTTTGGCTACTTTATCTTTATGTCCCGCTTAAAGGGTTTTATCTCCCGATTCAAGAATAAGTAATTTTACTATGGGACTGCCACGTCACTTCACTTCGTTTCGTTTACTTGCTTCTGCGAATCAAGGAAAAGAGCGCAGTGACAAGGAAAATGTGTCATTCCGGGCTTGGTCCGGAATCTTTTCAGAATCTGACAAAGTCAACAAGTCAAGAGACC